>NZ_CP174374.1:2400000-2711729 GCF_047038255.1 Flavobacterium mekongense | reverse complement strand
CTGTGCCGCATATGCTTTATTCGAATTTGGATTTTGCCAGGAAGCTTTCCCGTTGGCATCACTTACCAGGATGTAGCCATTGGCCTGCGTGCCGTCGGTCAGTTTGAAGCTGCCGTTTACGTGTAGTCGTTCATCCGGCGTATTGGTACCGATACCCACTTTATTAGAGGCATTAGTGGCACTTCCTAATACAATTGAATTGGCCTGTGTGGCGGTTGCCTGAAATCCTATAGCGGTTGCACTTTGGCCCGAGGCGGAAGCTTCCGTACCCAAAGCCGTTGCTTGGTAAGCCGATGCACCGGCACCATAACCCACCGCGGTGGCGTTGTTTTGGGAGGCCGATGCGTTCATACCCAAAGCCATAGACTGATACGCTGATGCGGATGCATTATAGCCCGCCGCCAAGGTATTGTTTGCCGAAGCATTCGCACCATATCCCAAAGCCGTGGCACGATAGGCTCCGGCGATGCTCGAAGGCCCTATAGCTACCGCTTCCACATTGGCTGTTGCGGTGGCTCCGGTTCCGATGGCTAAGCTATTCGAATCATGGGCTGCCGCATTCATCCCTAATGTGATGCCGCCGTTGGGATGTATTTTTCCTGCCAGCGTATTGTTGACTTTGATGTTCAGCGGATTGAAATTGGTAGTCCCCAGAAAATTGCCTGATGCCGCAATATTGCCATTCAATGCCCAGGCAGTTCCGCCTGAAGCAGCAGCCAGCAATGGTTTCCAGCTTCCTTCCCAGTAATAAAAACCGGTGAGTACATCGTTGTGTGCTGCCGTATTGTACACCAGCAGTCCGGTAGCCGGAGCGGCTATCGTGGTCACATCGGTGGTTGATTGTAAAGCTACCCTCGGTATCAACAGTCCTTTAGAAGTGCTTTGTACTTCGAGTAGGGCAGAGGTATCGGGGGTAGTGGTGCCTATGCCTACCTGTGCCCTAAGGCTAATGGATAACAAAAGGAACAATACTGTGAGTTTGGTTTTCATGTGCTTGTAGTTTGGTTTAAATTGATATTCTTTTGTGTTTTGGTTGATTATGTTGTTAATGGCATCCGGGCTTTTAGTTACCTCCCCAACTTGAAATCACGTTTTGTGATATCAAGGATGTTGCGTCTTCTTTTGTCAGTTAAACATAACATCAGGGGGAAATTTTAAAAGATCTCTTTTCACTGCTTTATGTAGCGCATTTGCGTTTTTCTCTTAATGGGCATTACTCGTTCTTTTTCACTATTTTGGTTACTAAAGTATTATGGCCGGTATCCACAATTCTTATGACATAAACGCCTTCGGGGTAGGCAGCAAGATCAAGCCGGGGTTCTTCGTTTTCAATTTGTTCCAGCAATTGCCCGTTGAGGGTATAAATTTCCTTTCGGGCAATAGGGTTTGCACCGCTTATGGTAACCCATCCGGCAGTGGGGTTGGGAAACCATTGCACGGTTGTTTTTGAAAGACTGTTTACGGATAAATTGGTTTCCAAAGCGATACTTGAGGTATCTTCTCTGTCACAGTGGTAGGCTGTAAGTGTTACGGTGTAGTTGCCGGGCACCGTATAGGTATGCACCGGATTCGCTTCGGTTGATTGTTGCCCGTCGCCAAAGTCCCAGTGATAAACCTCCGCATTTGCCGAAAGGTTGGTAAACTGGTATTGGCCCATGCCCAAACCGGTGGTTTCAAAATGCGCCACAGGGTCGTACCAACCCACCCTCCAGGTGGTTAGGTTGTTATAAACAATTACCCTTGTTGCTTGTTTGATGAGGTTGGCTTCTGCTTCCGAAAGGCCGGGATTGTAAGTAATGTCCATGGGATCTTTCCTGAAAAGTACGGTGTAGAAACAACAGGCTGCCGCAAAACTCCCAGCCACATTGGGATGGCTGCCATCAGAACTGTACAGGTTTAAGGAAGGATAATTCCCGCGAAGGTACCGCCATACCGGACCTGCCGGTGAGAGGATGGCCTGGTTCTGTTCGGCCATGGCATGGTAACGCTGTGTTACCAAGTCGTCCATGCCTTCATAGGTACATATAGGGGGGAAGGCTTCACAGTTGTAAGGATCCCCGTTTTGCCAAGCCCAGGTAACAAAAAAAGCGGTTTCGGCACATGGATTTTGGGTTTGTATAAGATTATTGAGCGTGGCGGCATAAGGATATACGTTAGCTGCTACAAAGTCCTCAGGAAAGGCAGGGGTTTGACTGCGTTCTTGCAGGATCACATAGTCCCAGTTGCCTTGGGCTATTTTTGCGAGGGTAGTGGTATTGTCCACATGATTTTCCAAACCCATACCGCCGCCGGTACTGGCGTCATACACCAGTTCGTCGCCACAGGAGGAAGCTATGGCCGCCACCATGTCCGGCAGGTTGTTGTAATAGGTAAAGCTGTTGCCTATAAACAGCGCTCTTTTTGACTGGGTTTGGGCCTGGCAGAAGCCGATTATGCAACCCAGAAAAATTAGGAGTGTTGTTTTCATACTTTAGGGTTTGGGACGTAATTATAAATAGCTGCCGTATTTTATTAAAGTTACTTCTCTATGCTTTGTCTTGGGCGACCGGTACTACAGTTTAGCTCTCAATAGTTGGTTTTTGGGGTGTTATTCCGCTTCCTCATACCAGCTTTGCAGGTGTTGCACCAGCAAACGCAGCATATGGATTAGCTTACCAATCATGGGTTCTTCTCATTCTGTCTTTCGACTGTTGACTTTTAGCCGTGTTTCGGCCCGGCCTGCCGTATATTTTTAAAGTTGCTTTTATATGTTTTGCCCTATACCATCATTGGGTTTGGGTATTCTGTCTTTTGACTTTTGTCTTTCGACATTGTTTTTTTTACCGTGTTGCGGCCGGCTGCCGTATATTTTTTAAATGGCTTTCCGAAGCCCCGCTGCAATGGCGGGGCATGGAAAGCGGTATTATTGGTATTTGAAATCTTTACTTATTGCTGTATGGCGTTGAGGTTAGTTGGCATTGACACCCAGCTCCTCAATCACTACACGGTCAACATTGTTACCCGATAATGATGCTGCACCAGAAGCGGAATAGGTAACCCGAGGTACTACCGTTTGGGTAACCGTTGGGGTATATATAGCTGTCAACTGATTATTGGATGATCTAAGTCCTCCGTTAGTAGTAGGTACGAAAAAGCTTCCTGCCCCTACCACTGCTGTATTAGTGGATGAATCAACCCAGTAAATCCCTAAAGACCCCCCTGACGGATCCCCAGTGAAGTCAAAAACTCCCGTGAAGGTCATGCGGTAGGTTTTACCGGCTTCCAGTGTATAGGCACCTGTAGTCGTATTATGGGTAATAGTACCGTTTAGCGTATTGTTCATCGGTAGGTTAACTCCTGCTGCGGGTATACTAATGCTACCTGTTGCATTGGAAGTATTATAAGCTACCGTACTCAGGGTTTTGCTATTCCCTAATTGGTAGATGTGCCCTGTTGCTGATGATAGTATAGCCGTGCCTGAACCTAATGCGGTTCTTATTTTAATACTCTGGTTGGTCGCTGGCGTATAGATGAATTCGACATTACAAACACTATTAGCACCATTTGTACTAATATTTGTTTGAGGCCGTGCAGAAATGTCATAGATAGGAGTATTAGTCGTTGCATCTACCCAGGAAATATTCATTGCATCCGTTGCGCTCCAGCTTGTAAACCTTCCTTCAAAATAGAGATGGTAGGTTTTACCTGCTGTAAGTGTATATACGCCGGTTGAGGTATTGTATGGAATGTTTCCTCCTGTGTTCGTATTTAAAATCAAGTCATTCGTTCCTGAATTGATCGTTTGATTGGCACTTTGTCGGGTTGCTACATAATCTACTTTAGCGAACGTAGTGCCTGATTGTACCATACCCAATTCCTGCACTGTGGCACTGGATTCCCATTGTCCAACGGCAAATGAAGCACCATCTAAATAGGTTACCCTTAGCTTAACCGTTTGGGTGGAAGCAGGTGTATAAAGGATATCCGAAACGGTTTTAGCGGATTGACCATTGGTAGAGTTTAACGGCTGATAGGCCGAACCAACGTTACCACTTATTGATGCATTGGTAGAGGCATCTACCCAGTCTATGTAAATATCAACTGTATTTGAGCTAATGGTATGCATTCGGAGATTGGATGTAAGGCGATAGGTCTTACCTGCAGTTAAGGTAAATACTCCCGTTGAGGTGTTATAAGGAAGATTTCCTGCTATTTTGTTATCAAATACCACATCCGTGTTGGCAGAAGTTATGGTTTGGACAGAACCCGATCTCATTACAAATGCATAATCCACCGCGGTCAACGTCTTCGTAGTTACATCAAAACTACAGCTTGGTGTGCTGTTGATGGTAAAGCTGTTGGTTCCCGCTGCCGTAGGGGTTCCTGTTGCGGTTAAGGTAATCGCCTGGCTTCCTGTACCTGAAAAAGTACCACTGCCACTAAATGTGATTCCGTTGGCAGTAGCGCTTACGCTGTACGAACCTGCTGTGCTTACTGTAGCGGTAACCACTTTGGTCAATCCGCTTACGGGTACTCCTACAGCGGCTACGCCGGTTAAGGTACCTGTACAATCCCAGCTTGATACCGCTGCTGTTCCACCACTACCGGCATCGATAGTACTGCGTGTAAAGCTACAGCCCGGTGTGGTGCTTAGCGTAAAGCTGTTGCTGCCTGCTGCGGTTGGTGTGCCGCTGGCGGTCAGTACGATAGCCTGTGAGCCGGTTCCGGCAAACGTTCCGGTACCTGTAAAGGTTACGCCGTTGGCCGTTGCCGTAATGCTGTAAGTTCCTGCTGTAGTTACCGTAGCCGTGATAGTCTGCGTTACCCCGCTGGCTGCTGTTCCTTTGGTCAGCGTACCGGCAGAAGCCGTGTTACAAACAAAACCACTTACCGTAGCGGTACCCCCTGAAGTGGCTGCCGAAGTATTTACTGCCGATACGGCTGACTGTACTTCCGACAAGGTCGCGGGAGACGAGAAACTGTTCGGATTGGCATCGATGTACGCCTGGTAGGCCACGATGTTGGCTGGCGTTACGCCTGTAATACCCAATGACTGTAATTGCGCTGCGGTTACTACCGAAGGTACCGTATTAGGGCTGTCGCCTTCGTTACCGATTTGCGTAAGTACGGATGTTACGCCTGAGTTTACTGCCGTTACGGCCGACTGTACTTCAGAAAGCAGGGCAGGCGAGGAAAAACTGTTCGGGTTGGCATCAATATAGGCCTGGTAAGCGCCGATATTGTCTGCTGTGATTCCCGTAATGCCCAAGGACTGCAATTGGGCTACGGTTACCACTGATGGTACCGTATTAGGGCTGTCGCCCTCATTACCGATTTGTGCCAATACCGAAGTCACGTTGGAGTTTACTGCTGTTACGGCAGACTGTACTTCCGATAAGGTTGCCGGAGACGAGAAGTTGTCCGGGTTGGCATCGATATATGCCTGATAGGCGGCAAGATTGGAAGCATTGATTCCCGTGATGCCGATAGATTGCAACTGGGCTACGGTTACCGATGAAGGTATGGTGTTTGGATTATCACCTTCATTACCAATTTGCGTCAATACGGAGGATACGTTGGTATTAACCGTGGAAACCGCTGATTGGATTTCTGAAAGCGTAGCCGGGTTGCTGAACGCATCCGGATTCGCATCGATATAGGCTTGGTAGGCTCCGATATTGGAAGCGGTTATCCCTGTAACTCCGATGCTTTCCAACTGGGCAACAGTCACTACTGAGGTTACCGAGTTCGGGTTGTCGCCCTCATTACCAATCTGTGCCAGTACCGAAGTTACATTAGTATTTACAGCGTTTACGGCTGCCTGGATCTCACTTACCGTTGCCGGAGACGAGAAGCTGTTTGGGTTGGCATCAATATAGGCCTGGTAGGCTCCGATGTTGGAAGCCGTTATCCCTGTAACGCCGATGCTGTTGAGTTGTGCTACGGTTACTACCGATGGGATCAGGTTAGGGCTGTCGCCTTCATTCCCGATTTGGGTAAGCACCGAGCTCACGGCGGTATTGACATTGGATACGGCGGTTTGTATTTCGCTTACCGTAGCCGGGTTACTGAACGCATCCGGATTGGCATCGATGTACGCCTGATAGGCCCCGATGTTATCTTCCGTTACGCCTGTAATTCCTACGCTTTCGAGTTGTTCAACTGTTACTACTGAAGTTACCGAGTTCGGGTTGTCGGCTTCGTTGCCAATCTGTGCCAGTACCGAAGTTACGGTTGCGTTTACTGCGGTAACCGCTGCCTGTATTTCGCTCACGGTTGCCGGGTTGCTAAAGTTGTCCGGGTTGGCATCGATATACGCCTGATAGGCACCGATGTTGGCCGGGGTTACACCCGTAACGCCCACCTGCGATAACTGCACGGCAGTTACGGTAGAAGGCAGCACGTTGGGATTGTCGGCCTCCAGGCCAATCTGTGCCAGGATGCCCTGCACTACCGAAGAGGTACCGGTGCTGATACAGTTAGACCATACTCCGTTTTCATAAAACTTCACGCAGTTGGAAGAGAGGTCGTACACCAGCATTCCGTTAGTGGGGCTGGTAACGGCAGCCGTATTGGCTACCCTTGGGATCACAAGCCCCTTGTTGGTACTCTCAATTTCGAGCGCCGCACCGGGGCTGATGGTTGTGGGGTTGTCCCCAATTTTTACCTGCGCGGTGGCGCATAGGCCGGCGAGCAGGAGTAAGGAGGTAATTGTTTTTTTCATGTTACACTTCTTTTGTTAACTATAGTGTTTGAGTTTTTTGCCGTGTTGCGGCCCGGCGTGCCGTTTTTTTTTAAGTTGCTTCCCGAAGCCCCGCCGGAAGGGCGGGGCAAGGAAAGCGGAAATAGAGATATATGAAATCTTTACTTATTGCTGTTTAGCAGTATTAATTGGCGGTTACGCCCAATTCTTCAATTACAACCCTGTCGGCATTTGACGTGTTTAATAAAGTTGATGCACCAGTCGAATAGTTGGCGATTACTTTAACTGTTTGCGTAACTGTAGGGGTATAAATAGTAGTTAAATAAGGGCTTCGTGAATGATTTCCTCCCGTATACGATACAGGTAAAAACAGTGCCAATGCGCCATTTAATGCAGTTCCGGTTGTTGCATCTACCCATTTGGCTGTAACATATCCGAAAGTAGTATCCGCATTCGCAAACTCTCCGGCAAAGTTTAAGCGATAGGTTTTACCGGCTTGTAAAGTATATGCGCCTGTACTGGTATTGTGAGTCATATTACCATTAAGGGTTGTGTCCATTTTTAAAGTTGTAGTTCCAGAACCCGATGGTATACTTATGTTCGTTGTAGCATAAGATGTATTATAATCCAATGTCCCTAACGTTTTACTGGTACCCAACTCATATATGACAACCAAAGTCTTTTCTACATCAGCATTACCTGGTGATATAGAGCCTCTTAATTTTATTGTCTGGTTAGTAGCGGGTGTATAGATAATTTCAGTGGAAGGCACACTATTAGAGTTATATGAGGTTGAATTTACAGGAAATGTCCTAACACCAATTCCTGAAGTTAAAGGAGTATTGGTAGTTGCGTCAACCCAATAGATTCCTCCAACGGAGTTACCTGTAGGTTCCGTAAAATTAATAAGTCTCGTTTGGGAATAAAGATGATAGGTTTTACCGGCCGTGAGTGTGAATACACCGGTAGAAGTATTGTAAGGGATATTTCCGGAAACTTTGATATCTGCTTTGATGTCTGATGCTGTAGTACCAATCGACTGGGTAGTTGTGGACTGTGTAGCCATTATATAATCTGGTGACACCAAGTTGCTGCCTGATTTTACCATACCCAATTCCTGTACGATAGCTACGGATTCAACGGATAACTGTACACTGGTAGCACCTGAAAGACCAATACGTAGCCTCACGGTTTGAGTACTTGCCGGTGTATAAATGATATCAGTGGATGAAGTATGGTCATGGGCACTTATTTCGGTCACGGGCTGAAAAGTAGCAGTGGCATTAGAAATCAATGCGGTTGATGAAGTAGCATCAACCCAGTCTACATTACATAAAGCTCCAGATGAATTAAAGTTTATAAGTCGGCCGCCAAACGACAATCTATAGGTTTTACCTGCTGTCAGCGTAAATGTTCCTGTTGACGTATCGTATGGAATGCCCCCGGCAACCTTAGTATTAAAAACTAAATTGCTCCCAGCACTTAACGATTGTTCGGCTCCTGTTCTTTGTACTATTACATAATCTACTGTATTCAACGTTTTCGTCGTCACACTAAAACTACAGCTTGGTGTACTGTTGATGGTAAAGCTGTGGGTACCAGCCGCGGTAGGAGTTCCTGTTGCAGTAAGGGTAATCGCCTGGCTTCCTGTACCTGCAAAAGTGCCGCTACCTGAGAAGGTGATTCCGTTGGCGGTTGCTGTAATACTGTACGTACCTGCTGTGCCTACTGTGGCTGTAACCACTTTGGTCAATCCGCTTACGGGTACTCCTACAGCGGCTACGCCGGTTAAGGTACCTGTACAATCCCAGCTTGATACCGCTGCTGTTCCACCACTACCTGCATCAATCGTGCTGCGTGTAAAACTACAGCCCGGAGTGGTGCTTAGCGTAAAGCTGTTGCTGCCTGCTGCGGTTGGTGTTCCGCTGGCGGTCAATACGATAGCCTGTGAACCCGTTCCGGCAAAAGTTCCGGTACCGGTAAAGGTTACGCCGTTGGCTGTAGCTGTTATATTGTAGGTTCCTGCTGTAGTCACTGTTGCGGTTATTGTTTGCGTTACGCCACTGGCTGCGGTTCCTTTGGTTAATGTACCGGCAGAAGCCGTGTTACAAACAAAACCACTTACCGTAGCGGTACCCCCTGAAGTGGCTGCTGAAGTATTTACTGCGGAAACCGCAGCCTGAATTTCAGATAATGAAGCCGGGTTGCTGAACGCATCCGGATGGGTGTCGATATAGTCCTGGTAGGCTACTTCGTTACCCGGTGTTACCCCGGTGATACCGATGGACACCAGTTGTGCGGCGGTTACCACAGAGTTTACCGTATCTGGGTTATCACCTTCCGCTCCAATCTGTGCCAATACGCCGGTTACGGTAGTGTTGACCGAAGTGACCATGGCTTGTATCTCTGATAATGAAGCCGGGTTGCTGAACGCATCAGGATGGGTGTCAATATAGTCCTGGTAGGCTACTTCGTTACCCGGTGTTACCCCGGTGATGCCGATGGACTGTAGCTGAGTAGCGGTTACCACGGAGTTTACCGTATCCGGGTTATCGCCTTCCGCACCAATCTGTGCCAATACGCCGGTTACGGAACTGTTAACTGTAGTAACCATGGTTTGGATTTCTGCCAAAGTTGCCGGGTTGCTAAACGCATTAGGATGAGTATCAATATAGTCCTGATAAGCGCCTTCGTTAGCCGGTGTTACCCCGGTGATGCCAATGGACTGCAGCTGTGCGGCAGTTACCACGGAGTTTACCGTATCAGGGCTGTCGCCTTCCGCGCCAATCTGTGCCAGTACATTGGTTACGGTATTGTTGACTGTAGTAACCAGCGCCTGTATCTCGGCCACACTGGCCGGGTTGCCAAAAGCATCGGGATGGGAGTCGATATACTCCTGGTAGGCTACCTCGTTGCCCGGTGTTATGCCGGTGATGCCGATACTCTCCAGTTGTTCGATGGTAACGACCGAATTGATCACATCGGGGTTGTCGCCTTCGTTCCCAATTTGGGTGAGTATGTCGGTAACTTCTGTGTTGACCGTATTGATCATGGCCTGTACTTCTGCCATTGTAGCCGGGTTGCCAAACAAACCGGGATGGGCATCGATATAATCCTGATAGGCGCCTTCATAGGCGGGCACTACGCTGGTTACCCCAAGCGAGTACAACTGGGTGGCAGATACCTGCGACGGTACAATATCCGGGCTGTCAGCCTCGGCGCCAATCTGGGCGAGGATTGAGGCTGTAGCACTCTGGGTCATCCCGCAGCCCGACCATTCGCCGTTTTGGTAGCCTTTGAAACATTGGCTGGAAAGGTCATACACCATCATCCCGTTAACCGGGTTGGTAACGGCAGCCGTATTGGCTACCCTTGGGATTACAAGCCCTTTGTTGGTACTCTCTATTTCGAGTGCCGCACCGGGGCTGATGGTGGTTGGGTTGTCCCCAACCTTTACCTGCGCCGTGGCACAGAGGCCCGTAAGCAGGAGTAATGTGGTAAAAATTTTATTCATAATTTCAGGTTTTAATATTCTTATTATCATAGATCATTTGTTGATCCTGTTTTTTGGTGTTGGGGCTACCCTCAACCCGTATCGTAGCAGCTTTTACCTGCGTTGTCTCACCTTTAGGGGTGCGTTGCCGGAGGTTAGAGGTTTGTTAACCCACCTTTAAGCTCCGTTGCCGGAGCTTTGCGCTTTGCTGTTGCACCCTTGGTGCTGCATTGCCGCAGGTTTGGCCTCCCTGATTCGAGTTTTGAGCTCCGCTATCCCGGCCTAAAGCTCCGCCGCCACAGGTTTGAGCTCTGCCACCGGAGGTTAGAGGGGGATACCCCCACCGCGATAGGCAGGAGGGGTACCCAGAGGGGTAGGGTTAGGGAGCGGCAGGTGTCTCCGGCGTTCCCGGTGCAATAAACCGTTGCCTTAGTGAATCCACAATGGCGTCAGCTCCTACCAAACCGGCATCGGCTGCGGCTCCAAAAAGCTTGTAACTCGAGAGGGCTGCCACAAAGGCCTCGCTTCCGGCCAACATTTGGGTATCTTCTGCCTTTTCTACCAACTGGCGCATTAGTCCCAGCAATTCGTCGAGTTGGATGAATAGTTGGTAATCATTTTGCATAGTGGTAGCGTTGATGTAGGCAGGCAGTATCCCGGCGTTATTGGCAACCGCATTGATGGCATCTTCGGTAAAAGCCTTATTGCTCACATTAATTTTGGGTAAGGCAACACGCTCCTCAACAGTAAGCCCTACAAGAAAAGGCATGTTTGTAGCTATGGTTTGCAGGGCGGTTTTTACCGCGGTTACCTGTGCGGCTGTCATGGTTACGTTAAGCCTGTTGTTGGTTAGGTTTGACATATGATAATGTTATTAAGTTTGCTATTCAAGAGTTATAGATACCCTGCGGGCGAGTTGCAGGCCTGTGCCCGATGTAGGGAAGGTGGCGTCTATGCCATCGCCGGCTATGGTTACCCTATTGGCATCGATGCCGCTGGCAATGATGAGTTGGCTCAGTTTTACTGCCCTGCGACGCGATAGTTCAAGGTTTGCTTTTTCGCTACCGCTCTTATCGGCATAGCCTTTAAGGGTTACGTGGGTAGCCGGGAACTTTTTGAGGTAGCGGATGATGTGGTAAATGTTGTTGGCCGAAGCGCTGTTGGGTTCGTCCTTATTAACATCATAAAACACATTGAGGTAACCGCCTGCTATCAGCTCGCGTAAAGCGTCTGATTGGCTGCTTTCGGCATTGCTGCCATTGCTGCCGTTGGCCGATTTGCCGTCTTGTCCGTTGCGAGGTTCAAGCTCATCCGGTGTCCCGTTGCCGTTATTATCGAGGAAGCGTCCTTTGGAGTCAACCTTAACGCCGTTTGGCGTATTGTTTTGCGCATCGAGGTAATCCGGCACGCCATCGCGGTCCGTATCTTCCATCATTTTCTCGAAATCGTCGAGGCGTTTTTTGTTTTCGCGCGTTAGTTCACTTACCTTTTCTATGGTAGTTTTTCCGGCATTGCCAAAATACCAGTCGGCATGGCTTTCTTTTCCGCCTAAATAAAAGGTAAGCCCTACAGCGGTATGAATCATGCCCCCGGTAAGGTTGTTTTCTGCCGTAGCGGGAGCACCGTCCCAGGTATAGTGCTGGCGCACGTTGCCTATATAGGTAAAGTCGCCGGTAAGGGCGCACCAACGGGTGAGCCTAAGCTGTGGAGTAAGCCCCAGCATTACACCCCCGTTGTCCTCCTGACGGTTGCCGCTTACCTTAAAGCGGGACACCTGTAGGCCGCCGTGGGCCAGTATCCCAAAGCGGTGGGTAAAACTCTCAAAGTTGAGGATATGCCCTACGTTGATAATCCCCTGAAATCCTATGCGGTAGGATTTTGTAGAAAACGGCAGTGAGCCGCTTCCATCCTGGTTTTCGATAAGGTCGTAGCTTCCGTCAAGCTTGAGCCCGAAGCGGTCGGAAAGCATATAGCGCACACCAACATCGAAATGGTTGACCCCTGTAAAGTTGAAATACTTGTCGGGGTTGGCGGAATAGTACCCCTCCGTAAACGGTTTGATCGCCTTGTTTTGTCCGGCATTGATTTCAACCGACCAACGGTTGAAAGGTTTGCCCTGCAGGGAATCCTGCTGGGCAAAGAGCGCGTTGGCTACGAATAAAGCGGCGATAGTCGCTGTTATCTTAATCATCTTAGGCATTATTTATTATTGATTACTTTTTGGTTTACGATAGTGCCGTCCTCGAGCTGTATTTTAGCGATGTACACGCTTTGCGCATGGATGAACGGTGCGGTAAACAAGTTGCTGTTAACATTGCTGAAAGTTTCGATTAGCCTGCCGGTAAGGTCGAAAATGCTGATTTGAGCCATAGCGTTTTTAGACTGTGCGCTGAACACCTGATTGTTGATAAAGGCGAGCGCATGCTGAGCCTTAATATCAGGATTGTCAAGCGTTGATGCGCGGTACACTATTTCGAAACGATCATTGTCGGGAGTGTTAGATTGCACGAAGGAATAACTACCGGTGGCCAAATCATGAAACAGGCCCAAATGTTTATCGTGAAGATAGATAGTAATGCCACCGGAGTTAAAAATTCCTTGTGTATCAGCCAGCGCAATAATGAAGGTTTCGTCCAGGCGCTTGATTAGTTGTAGCGGTACGGCATCGGTATCACTGAATGCCTGTCTGGTTTGTATGGCGTAACCTGTGGTTTGCCCGCTGATGAGAGAGTTAATTTCAGAGGTATTTGCCCCGGACATTCTTGGCGAATCGTATCCGTTGTCATAGCCGTTAGTGGTACTGTTGTTGTACGCCACCAAGATTTGGCTGAACGAGCCGGATGAACCCGTAAGGTTTAGTTTAAATTTACCTTGTAACTGAGAGGCTTCGCGGAAAAATACGTTGTTGCCGTCAAGATCCCTCAAACAGTTGGTCATGGTAAAGGTGATAGGGTTTGGGTTTAGCTTTCTTACATATACCGACTGCATGGTGGCAATCATACCGTTAGGCTCTTGGCAGGTAGGGCAAGCAGCCACACCGCCCGAATAGTTGAAAGTAGCATAATCGGCATTGTTGTAGTTGGCCGTATTGTTGGCCCAATTTTGACGAGGAGTATTGAAAGTCCAGTAATAAATGGTCTTGCGGATATCATCGCCAAGGGCATCCAAGAGTTTGTTTGCATTGATGGGAGATGGGTAGGGGTTACCAATACGAACCCAACCCACGGCGGTAGGCATAGGAACATTGATATCACCATTATTGGTGGTACCCTCGGCTTTGATGTGAATAGGGTATTTTTCGGTAAACCAAGAACCTGCCGTGGCAGCAGTGGAGTATGGCCCCTGAACCGCTCTAACTGTGGCTGCAAACCCGCGTCCTACCGCTACGTTAGAAGCGGTAACGGTAACCGAGTTCCCGGCATCGTTATCGGTAAAATAATTGTAAAAGGCCGAAGCCGGATAAGTGTTGTAGTTGCCGTTCACCGCAGTGTTGGCCGCCGAAGTAATTTGTCCGAAGAACGTCCCGAAATTGTTAAGCGGCGAGCTAAAGAAGGCATAGTCAAAACGGCGCATAGGGTTGGTTACCTTGGTCAGCTCAATCATTGGTGCCGCTGCCGTTGCATTGCGCTGCAATACGCTCGCTTCAGATGACATAATGATTTTTCCGCTCCCCGTAAAGGCATCGACTACATCGAGCGTCTGTCCGTTGGTTAGGGTGATATTGGCGTTGAGCGCTACCGAATAACAGCTAAAGCTACCTGCGCTGTAATCGCCGTCAATCACTACAGAATCGGAGATGGTGGGAGCACTGGGAGACCAGCTGCTGCCGTTCCAGGTTTTTGTGTTGCCGGAAGAAGCCACTAAAGGGTAACAAGAAGCCTCACCTTTTGCCCCAATAGTAAAGGCTTGGTAGGCCGAAAGGTTAACCTCGGCAGTGCTGGTAATGGAACCCGAAGTGGTATCGGAAGTACCTCCAAGGATGCTTGTAGCATCATAAAAGGAAGGGATTTCGACCCATTTAGTGCCGTCGTACCCCAAGATAGTAATATAAGTAAGAGATGGGGTAAGCATGAGGCCACTGATGTTGCTCGAAGCCCTCCAGGTGAGGGTTATAGTAGCATTGGTGGCTCCGCTCACTTTCCAGTACTCCACACCCGAAAGTGCGCTGATGCCCGTATCGAGTGTGGTGCCCAGAGCCGACGGGTTGGTTTTAAAGTAGGCCACATCTACCCCGCTGGTGCCGGCCGGATTGATACCTGCAGGGGCATAAGTACCGCTGTCGCCTACAGGCGCGAGGAAGAAGCTATTGCCGTAATAGCGCGCGTAGCCGTTAAGGTAATGGCTGTCGGAAGCGCCGCTCCAAGTGGCATTTTGACCGAAGGCGATTACACCGTAATTGGCACCACTTTTTGTAGTTTGTGTCAGGGCCGGTGAAGCACCAAACGCAAAATTGTCCTGAGTCATGCTGAATACGCCATAATCGGCTACATAAATGTTTTGGTTGTTTTGTACCTGTGCGTTTGCACTGAGGCCTAATGCCAATGAGGCAGCGATGCCCCAGAGGGTTTTTCCGGGCTTTAAAAGGTATTTGTTTTTCATGATACGTATGTTTTAAAGTGCTTATTCGCTTGTATTATCTGATTGTTTCCCATTAAGGGTTTTATACCCGATAAAGGTGAATCCGGCAAGCATTAGCAGCGGTATCCACTGGTTTATGGGAACGGGAGGAGGGGGGTCTTCAACCGGTGGGTCTTCGTTGTCGTCTACCGGAGGAGCCACAGGATCTTCAACCGGAGGCGGGTCGCCATCGTCAAACAAGTTGTCGGCATAAACCGGTAAGGAACAACTCATAATGAGTAAGAAGAGATAAACGTGTTTTTTCATATAGGATTATTTAAGGTTTGCGGATAAAAGAAAGCGACGACGGCATAATGCCCCAAATCCTACACTAACAGACAGGAAACGCCCCAGTTTACCTGTCTTGTATAAATGCCGTCGTGCTTACTTGTTAATAGTTAACTTAACTGCGTCAAAAGTATGCCGGTCATAATGGTAAGCGGATTGACATGTTATGTTTGGTTATTGCGATGTTATTTACGGTATGTTTTTTTGTATAAATGGTTATTGCTCCAGTCCGTTTAGGAATCTATTGAGTTCGAAATATTTTCTCCGGGCTACCGGTATCATTTTGCCGTCTTTAATTTCGCAGTACATCCCGTTTTTTTTGTTTACCCTTGATACATATTCAAAGTTCACAATCTGGGATCGGCTTATTTTGAAGAACGAGGCGTGTCTTTCCAGTATTTCCTCATATTCACATAGGTTTTTGGTGGCTATCAGGCTCCTGCCATCCACAAGGTTAAAAATGGTGTATCTTCCTTCTGAAGAGCAATACATGATATCTTTGATTTTAACTATTTCGTGGCGTTCTACGGAGGAAATGGTGATAAAATCCCTTTTGTTTCCCGTCCAGTAGGCATGTTCCATTTCATAAAACTGTCGTTGTTGTTCGAGCCGTTTTACCGCTTTGGATATGGCAGAAACCAAAACTTCCTTAGCATAGGGCTTTAGGACAAAATCTGTCGCGTCATATCGGAAGGCATCGAGGGCATATTTCTGTTCGGAACTGACAAAAACGATTTGGGCGGTGCAGTGTACTTCATTAAAGATTTCAAAGACCTCCCGTTCCCCAAGGTTAACGTCGAGCAGGAGCAGTTCGGGAGAATGAACCGTTATTGCCGCTATAGCGTCACTGATACCTGTTGCCTTAGCCACTACACTGAGCTGTGGAAAATGATCAGAAATGATTTTCTGTTCCAGCAGGATGTTCAGCGGATCATCGTCTACGATAATGGTCTTATAGCCTTGGACTCTGGTTTGCACAGTTTTTCTTTTTTCTTTCAAAGGTATTTTTGCAATAGCGCTGTAACAGCGTTAATGTTATTTACGGTATTAGCGGTGTTATTAACGGCTGTTTATTTGTCACAAACGGTTTAGCACGGTATTTGCTAATTGTTTTACATTGCAAATCAACGGGTTTGAAAATCCTGGGTGGTGTCGAAAAGTAGCCTCTACTGTTTATAAGTTGATTTTATTTTCCAGATTTATTATATTTGGGTAGATATCCCCAATACCATACTTTTTTCTTCTGATTACAATAGTAGCCCCATTGGCCATTCGGTGTTTAATTAAATTATATCGTTATGAATTTATTGTTTAAAGTCGCTTTACCCTGTTTATTGGGTATTGCAGGGACGGCTGTGGCCCAAAAGCTACAACCCAAGGAAGAAAGTGAGTTGCTGGAGAAGGTTAATTCCGTTAATGGGAATGACACCATCAGGATTGAAAGCCTCAGCAAGCTGATTGATGCAGAGAAAAGCAAGGAGAAGCGGGAACAGTATGTGGTTCGTTTTTATGATTTGGTTGGGAACATTAAGAATCCCAGAGGGCTTGGGCATTATTTTTTAAGGAATGCAGAACACTGTAGCTTAAGTGGAAAATACAATGATGGCGTAAGTTATGCAAGAACAGGATTGCTTGTGCTTAAGGCTCATGGTTCTACAGAGGAGTATTTTAGAGCCGCCAGCCTGCTTTCGATTTCACTTCATACCGTCAAGAAGATTGATGAAGCTCTGGCATTGTGCAATACCATTTTATTTGAGTACCATAGTTATCCCGAGGGCAAAGCAAAATCGGGTATCTTTTCTAAAAGGGGGATGTCTTATTTTGAAAAGAAAGACTATCGGCGTGCGCTGGCCGATTTTAAGGCTGCCTTAAACGGTTACAGGAAGGATGGTGCTAAGAATGGAATATCTTTTACTTACAATGAGATTTCGAGGTGCTACCAGGAGATGAATCAGTTTCAGGAGGCAGCAGCATATGTATTAAAAACGGTTCGGGATCCTGTATTTAAAGACCAGCCATATGCAAATAAGGCGCTTCTTTATGACAGGTTGGCTTTTATTTACTTCAAGATGCGCCGTTATGGGAGGTCGTTGGCTTATTCTGATACTGCAAGAGCAAACTGCCCCAGCGATAATCTGAATCTGATGAAGCAGATTAAGACAAATAAGGCGATGGCATTGTTTTTTTCTAAAGATTCGCATAATGCTTTACAACTGGCTGAAGAGGTGATTGGTGATGGTTTAAAAATGAATACCTACCGTAAGCGTGATGCTTATTATGTTGTAGGATTGTGCCAGTTTAAATCGGCCAATTTTTTGAATGCCCAAAAAAGCTTTGAGACGGCCATTACAGCAGCACGGATTATTGATAGCATGGGTTATGGTAACGCACATAATTTTGATGTTATTTTTGATTCGAAAAAAAAACTCAGCCTGATAGCGCTTGGGAATAATAATCCTGAGAAATCATATATACTACTTGAGCAGAGTTATCAGGCAGCACATGAACAATTAAGAGCTGTAAAGGATGAACAGTTGCATAAGGAGGTGAATACCTTTGAGTTGGGCGAGAAAAAGAGGGAGGTGAGGCAGCTTACCCGTGAGCAGCTAAGGAATAGGCTTGAGATAAAGGAGCAACAGAATAAGATGCTACTGCTTATAGGCAGCCTTGTCGTAGCATTGGTCGTGGCTGGTTTTACCTACCGAGGCTATTGTATTAAGAAGCGCAATGCCCGCGAGCAGGAGCAGAAGCGGAAAACCATCGAGCGGCAAAACGAACGGCTTGAGGCAGCCTTTAAGGAGAGAGGTGTACTGCTTAAAGAAATACACCACAGGGTAAAAAACAATTTTCAGATGGTCATCAGCCTGTTGCAGATACAGGCAGACGAAGGCGGGTATAGCAATGTGGAGGCCTTTATGGAAGAAGCGGTTACGAGAATCCTTTCGATGTCGCTCATCCATCAAAATCTTTACCAATCTGATAACCTAAGTGAAGTGGATTTTAGCGAGTACATCAGCGAATTGGTCACCTACACCGAGAATGCGTTTGCCGGAGAGGGCAAAGTGGTCTTTAAAACAGCCATACCTAACGTGATGTTCGACCTGCAACTGGCGGTGCCGCTGGGACTGATTCTAAATGAAATGATCCTGAATTCGCTAAAGCACGTAAAAGGAGTTGGCGGTACCATCAAAATTAGCATTAGCCTTGAGCAGGAGCAAGAAGGAAGCTATCTTCTTTGTTATGACGACAACGGCAAAAAGGAAACGGCCGGTAATACCAATTCGTTTGGCATTGAGCTTATTGCGCTTCTGGTAAGGCAAATAGAAGGAGAACTGCTCCCGGCAGCGGCTAAAAATGTTTCTTATAGGATTCGTTTTAACATTACCTGAATGCTATGATTGATAAAGCCAATACACTGATACTGATTGTGGAGGATGAATTTATCTTGGCTCGGAATATCTTTAGCATACTCACGGCTGAGGGCTACCAATGCATTGCTTATATCCCTACCTATGATGATGCCATGGCAGCCATAAGTGAACATTCTCCCAACCTTGTACTGATAGATATTATGCTAAGGGGCGTGCCGGATGGTTTGCGACTTGGAAATTATTTGTACAAAAAAGGAGGACTGCCATTTGTGTACCTCACATCGCTTTATGACAAGGATACCGTGCTCGAAATTAAGCAGACATTTCCCTATGGATATATAGTAAAACCGTTTAAGCCCATTGATGTGATTACTACCGTGGAACTGGTAATGAATAACTTCCGCCATATAAAAACAGATACCCACAGGGTCGGAACTCCCAAGGTTGAAGACGATGTGCCCTTTATTATTAAGAAAGTAATTGCACATATCAATGATAATATTACCGAAAAAATCGGGCTTGAGGATTTGATACCGCTTACCCGATGGAAAAAGCATAACTTTATTAAACTGTTCACCGAGTATACCGGCGAAACACCCTACCATTACATCCTGAAATGTAAAATACGCAAATGCATGGTACTACTGGAGACGACAGATATGAGTGCCGCTGCTATTGTTTTTGAGCTGGGTTTTGGCAGTTACAGCAGCTTTAACAAACTGTTTAAAAAGATGACAGGGATTACTCCGGACGAGTACAGGGCGCAATACCGGCTGTCTAAAATAACAGGGAAACAGTGAAAGAGCGGCCAATCCTTTTGTGTCTGATTAATAACCGTTCGTAACATTAGGATTGCCGTTTGTGACATTCAGTTACGGTGTAAGAATACTACTCGCCAACTTTGCATTGGAACTTAATTTTTCTTTATGGAAATCAATGCAAGCCTAATCAGAGACCAGAAAGTTGATGCGTCTAAGATACAATATATCAATTCGATAGGTGCCATAATCGGGGATAATCTACTCCTTTATTCACCCTCACGCCTGCTAATTGATCTTGACTCGATACGAAAGGCAGAAATCCACAAAACGCGCAATTTTTTTTACAATCTGTTTTTTATTGTCTGCTCAACGCCATTATTCTACTTATTGGCGACCCGGCAGGTTACGAGGCTTGAAACCATTTTGATTTGTGTGTTAGCCGGGGTGCTGCTGGTTCCTGCTTTTACGATAAAGAATACAAAGTATAAGATGCTTATTAACAGACAGAACGCGCAGTTTATTGAAATTGATATAAACCGCCAGGCTAAAGAGGATGCAAAAGGAATTGTTCGGTTGGTTAATAAGAGAATTAGACAGCGAAGAAAGCAATAGTTATAAAGATATTACAAAATTTATTTATCATGCCTTCAAAAGTTTACATAATCGGCCCTATGAAAGATGTTAAGTCGCTTCATACCCAGCAACGGTTTTTAAAAGCGCAAAAGCAGTTGGAACATTTGAACCTCAAAGTTTTTAATCCTTTAAATTCTTTTTTGTTCTATAGAGAGTCAAAAGAGAAAGCTGTAAGGTGCAACTTGCATGGGCTGCTCGATTCTAATGCGGTTTATGTTCTTAAAGATGCGATGACAGGCAGTATGAAAGACCAAGCGGAATTGATATTGGCCATGAAGATGAATCTGTTGATTATGCATGAGTTTTAAGTTTTGTTAGTTATAGTTTATACTCGAGGACAGCCGAAAGGCTGTTTTTTCTTTTTAAGAACGGTATGTGTTTTTACTCAAAAAATATAGGCAAAGTTCAGGAAAACTCTAAGGAAAGCTTTGCCGCTTGCCGCCAACTTAGCGCTTACCAAGCAAGGCTATATCTTATTATTATGATTCCGGTGTATTTTAATAGTATACGAGCATTTTTATCTTTGTCAAGTAAAATGGATCGAAGGTTCTTGACGCACAACTTTTCTTTTTTATCCGATGGTCTTTTTTGGGATACCTTTGGTAACCATTGCGATTTTATAATGTTTTTATGATTTATACATTTATCCGTGGGGAGAGCAGGATTTTGCTGCGCAACATCCTCAAAGCGATGCTTTGAAAATAAATCAAACAAAAAAAGCACTCAAGTGAACTTGGTGCTTTTTTAGTATCGATTTATTTGTGGGGAGAGCAGGATTGCTTCGCCATCCTACAGCGCTACGCTCTGAAAATGCATAAAACAAAAAAACGCTCAAGTGAACTTGGCGTTTTTTTTTTATTTATACATTTATCCGTGGGGAGAGCAGGATTTTGCTGCGCAACATCCTCAAAGCGATGCTTTGAAAATAAATCAAACAAAAAAAGCACTCAAGTGAACTTGGTGCTTTTTTAGTATCGATTTATTTGTGGGGAGAGCAGGATTCGAACCTGCGAAGACTTAGTCAGCGGATTTACAGTCCGCCCTCGTTGGCCGCTTGAGTATCTCCCCAACGCTTATAGCGATTGCAAATATAAAAACTGTTTTGGGCTTCACAAACAAAAAAGCAGATATTTCATCACTCTTTTTTTAAGCCGTTGGTAGTAAATGAAATAAAAAATCTCCCGGAGGAGATTTTTTGTTTAGAAAGGGTATTAATCTTTATTTTTTATTTAATAATTCACGAATCTTTAGCTTCATTTCTTCGTGAGGCATGTCAATTCCAACTACTTTTCCCGACACATCTAACAAAAATGTGGTAGGAATTAATGATACACCGTATTGTTTTACAATGGGATCATCCATTTCTTTTAAGTTGGAAACTTGCGTCCAGATCAATCCGTCTTTAGCAATGGCTGTTTTCCAATCTTCCGCGTCTTTGTCTAAAGAAACACCTATAATGTTTAAGCCTTGTTTGTGAAACTCATTGTATAAAGCTACTACTTTAGGGTTTGCAGTTCGACAAGGTTGACACCATGAAGCCCAAAAATCGATTAAGGTAACTTTACCCATGCTTTGTTTTAAAGAGACTATTTTTCCTTCCGGAGTGGCCGCTTTAAAATTGGGTGCTATTTGATTAAGTTGGACGGTTGTGTTACTGTCGGTTTTTTTTTTAAAGCATCCAAGTTTTCTTTAATTGATTTACCCGGTTTGGTTTTTTTCAAACTTTCATCAAATGAATTGTAAATGGTTTCAATTTCTTTAGTCGTAAACTTAGGGTTGTTCACCATCATTTGAAGGATTAACACACTGATGAATGATTTTGGGTGCGTTTTAGGGTAGCCAAAAGTATAATCTGTTATATCTTTTTGGATAAGTTCATACTCTGCTCTCAATTTGTTCATGGCTACAGTATCATTACTCTTTTGAGCGTTTTCGATAGCCATTTTATTGCGCTGTTGGAAATCAAGGATTTTGCTCTTAAGTCTCTTTTGAATTTTGTCTGATTCTTCGTTGAATTTGGTGAACTCATCATTGTTGTAAGTACCACTGATTTTAGATTTTACCAAACTATCTTTATCAAATTGGATGTCAATTTCTCCGCCTTCTAATACCAAAGGTAATTTTCCGTCAACTTTATCTACATGGATAAAATGAATTTCAGGTTCTGTTGTTTTTCCTTTGATTTCAAATTTTCCGTCTTCAATCTTTACAGTGTCAATGGCAACGAATCCCATACCCATCGGACCTTGTTTTTCAAGATATACTAAACCGGTTTTCATGCCTTTAACATTACCACTGATGATATATTCACCTTCCGCTAAATTTTTGCACGAGAACATTACAACGGCTGAGGCTACAAGAAGAATTACTTTTTTCATTTTGTTGTTTTAAATTTTAATGACTGCAAATGTATTTAAATTGCAATACTATAGCTTGTTTTTTTTATTTTTTTACTGAATTATTTTTTGGTTGAGGGACAAATAAATTGTGAGCATGGAACATCAGTTTGTTTGATGCCGTTCATTCCTTTCTCTACATTAATCAGGTTATGAATTCCTCTCGATTTCAATATTGAAGCCATGATTACAGAACGATATCCACCGGCGCAATGCAGGAAGAATTCTTTGTCTCTTGGTACGCTTTGAAAATTTTCATTGATGGTATCTAACGGAATATTTATAGCGTTTTCAACATGTTCGGCTTCATACTCACTTGGTTTTCTGGCATCAACAACCAAACTGTCTTCATTGAGTTGTTGGGCAAAAGTCTCAGGAGTTACAGAAGTAATACTATCGGTTTCAAAACCGGCTTCAAGCCAGGCTGCAATTCCACCTTTTAAATAACCTAAAACATGGTCAAAACCCACACGAGACAATCTTGTTATGGTTTCTTCCTCTTTGCCTTCAGGGGTTACCAATAATAATTTTTGGTTGACATCTCTTAGTAACGAACCCACCCATGGGGCAAAGTTTCCTTGAATGCCGATAAAAATAGCATTTGGTATATGCGCTTTGACAAAATCATTTTCGTGACGAACGTCCAGAACTATCACATCGCCTTGATTGGCAATAGTTTCAAATTCTTTCGGACTTAATGCTACTTTGCTGTTTTTTAGCACAGTATCAAGGCTTTCATAACCTTTTATGTTCATTAATACATTTTGAGGAAAATAGGCAGGAGGTGTACCCAAACCATCCAAAAGCTCTTTGGTAAATTCTTCCTTAGTCATATCAGCTCTTAATGCATAGTTGGTTCTTTTTTGATTGCCTAAAGTATCGGTGGTTTCTTTACTCATATTTTTTCCGCAGGCACTTCCGGCACCGTGACTCGGATAAACAATTAAATCGTCGTTCAACGGCATAATTTTGTTGCGTAATGAATCGTATAAAAGCGAAGCCAATTTTTCTTGAGTAAGTTCTTCTGTTAAGGCTTGCGCCAAATCAGGTCGGCCTACATCTCCAATAAACAAAGTGTCTCCGGTAATAATACCGTGTTGTTTACCGTTTTCATCGGTCAACAAATAACAAGTACTTTCCAGAGTATGACCCGGTGTATGAATGGCAGTAATGGTGTAATGGCCTACTTTAAAGGTTTGATTATCATTAGCAATAATAGCTTCGAATTCCGGATTAGCTGTTGGTCCGTAAACAATTTTGCCACCACTTTTTTGAGCCAAATCCAAGTGTCCCGAAACAAAATCGGCATGAAAATGCGTCTCAAATATATATTTAATTTGAGCATTGTCTTTGGTTGCTTTATCTAAGTAGGGTTGTACTTCGCGCAGAGGATCAAAAATAGCGGCCTCGCCGTTACTTTCTAAATAATAAGCTGCTTGAGCAATACAACCGGTATAAATTTGTTCAATTTTCATAAGGCAATAGTTTTATACAAAGGTAAGATGTAAATCATCAAAAGCTCAGTCTATTTAGAATACTTTAGGAAAACAGTTCCTTGTATAAAATGACAAGCGCCATAATTAAGATGAAAACACCGAATATTTTTTTAAGTAGTTTTTCATTGAGGAACTTCTGAAGATAAAGCCCTATAAATATTCCGGCAACGGCTAATCCTGTAAAGCTTAACAGCAGTAACCAATCTATTTCTATATTTTGTACATCACCCGAAAAACCAATCAACGAATTTATTGTGATGACCAAAAGCGAAGTAGCTATGGCTTTTTTGATGGTCAGTCGAGCCAATTTGATAAGGGCAGGTACTATTAGAAAACCGCCGCCTGCACCAATTAACCCAATTAAAACTCCCACAAAGAAAAGTTCAACAATTGTTCTGTATTTATGAGTTATTTCAGGTACCGGATTCTCTTTTTTATTTCTCAGCATTGTTATAGCGGCCCAAAGCATAACCCCCGCAAAAAGTACCATTAGGAAAGTAGCTTTTGAAAGCTGTAAAGAAGCAAAATAAAAAACCGGATCAGGTATTTCAGGGACAATATACTTTCGGGTCAAATAAACACCTAATACTGATGGAACCGCAAAACGCAAAGCACTTTTTACATCCACCAGACCTTTTCGAAAATTTTGAATGCTCCCAAATGCAGAACTCGTTCCCACTATAAAAAGGGAATATGCTGTGGCAATTACCGGATTTAAATTCAGAACGTACACTAAGACAGGAACTGTGAGTATCGAACCGCCACCACCGGTAATACCGAGTACGATTCCAATGCAAAGAGCTCCCAAGTAGCCAAAAAATTCAATCATGGTTAAATTGCTATCAGTGAGTAAAAATAGTGTATTTAATTGAAAATCGGCACTAATTTTTATGTGGTAAAATTCTTAAACACAAGCAATAAAAATAAAGTTTTTTCTTTAAAAAAATACAGTTATTCCTAAAACTAATCATAAAAAGACAGAATTCTCAATTTTAAATTTTTCATATCGATAAATTTGAGCAAAATTTCAGTTAATGCTCAAAAAAATATTGTGCTATCTGTTGGTGCTGTCCACATCAATGATAGAAGCTCAAGTGATTATCAACGAACTCGATTCTGATAATCCCAGTACCGATGATAAAGAATTTATCGAATTAAAATCGGCCACCCCCAATTTTTCACTAAACGGTTATGTATTGGTGTTTTTTAACGGTACCGGTTCATTAGCCGATAAGAGTTATTACACCATTAGTTTAAACGGATTAACAACCGATGTGAACGGTTTGATTTTAATAGGTAACAATTTGGTTTCCCCTGTTCCTGAGCGTATTTTTACCAATAGCACCATACAAAACGGTCCTGATGGTGTGGGCTTATACTTGGGTTCAACTTCCGATTTTCCGGCCAATACCACAGCTACCACAGTCAATTTGATTGATGCTTTGGTTCATTCTAATAACAATACGCAAGTTCCTTCGTTACAGGCATTATTAGGTGTTAATACCCAAGTTAATGAAAATGCAAATGGTTCGGGGACCACGCAATCTATTCAACGCAAATCTGATGGATCTTGGGAAGTTAAAGCGCCAACACC
Source organism: Flavobacterium mekongense (assembly GCF_047038255.1). Taxonomy (GTDB): domain Bacteria; phylum Bacteroidota; class Bacteroidia; order Flavobacteriales; family Flavobacteriaceae; genus Flavobacterium; species Flavobacterium mekongense. The sequence goes on along the minus strand of NZ_CP174374.1, from coordinate 2,686,398 downwards.
CGGTGTAAATAATGATGGCAGTGGTTTTATCTACAATGGTGTCACCATCATGGCCAATACGAATCACAAGAATGAAGGCGACAGTTTTACCATTACTTTCACCACAGACAGTGTAGTTTCGAGTGATTTGGTTTTTTCTTTTTCACTTAACAATGGAGGTTTTACAACAGCCGATTATACCGGAAACACTTCTGTTATCATTCCGGCCGGTTCCAATAGTTTTGCCACTACCATTTCTTTAATTGACGATGCTTTGGATGAAGGAGATGAGGTACTCAAAATCAAATTCGGCAATTTGCCTTCGGGCTATAATCGTCGCAATGACAATATTGAAATCAGAGTAGTTGATAACGATTTTACCACCTTACCATTTGGCACGCCTTTGAACCCAACTTACGGCAATGTAACCAGTACAGCACCTGCCGGTTATTACGATAGTTTAGAAGGATTATCGGGTACAGCTTTGAAACAAGCCCTGCAAAATATTATTGCCAATCCGTCTGTAGTGAGAGCACACAACTATGGTGATGTAACCGATATTTTAAAAGTAGCCGATCAGAACCCCTTGAACAGCAATCAGGTTTGGTTGATGTATGTAGAAACACCACGGGCCAAATTGGATTTTCAAACTACCTCCAGCAATGTTGGTTCTTGGAACAGAGAACATATATATCCGCAATCTCGCGGCGGTTTTGCTAATGCTACTGATGATATACCCGATGGAATTAATGTTTGGTTGCCCACCAATGCAGATGATATAGCTACCGGTCACGGCGACGCGCACCACATTCGTGCCGAAGACGGACCTGAAAATACTTCGAGAAGTAATCGTGATTACGGTTTAACCGGATATAACGGTCCCACCGGAAATCAGGGCTCTTGGAAAGGCGATGTGGCCAGAGCCGTTTTTTATATGGCTGTTCGATACAATGCGCTGAGTGTAGTTAATGGTGATATTCCTGATACAACGGTTGGACAATTAGGCGATTTGGCTTCGTTGTTGACTTGGAATCATACAGATCCGAGAGATGATTTTGAAATGAACCGTAACAATTACATTTATACTTGGCAATACAATCGGAATCCGTTCATAGATTATCCGGCTTTGGCCGATTATATTTGGGGAGCCAATGCTGGTCAAGCTTGGCATGCTTCGCTTTCAACCCAAGACAATGCAACGATTCGATTCGTTATTTATCCTAATCCTGCCAATGAACGTTTCTCAGTTTTCGGCATAAATGATGAAGCCTCTTTGTCGCTTTTTAATACTTTAGGTGTAAAAGTTTTTGAACAAAAGTTTGTGGGAGAAACTACTTTTGAACCCAACGTAGCTTCCGGTATCTACATGGTTAAAATAACCCAAGATAATCAATCTTTTACCCAAAAGATACTCATCCGATAGATTTCAAAAAAGCCTGTTGCAATACAACAGGTTTTTTATTTGAAATAGATTGTGAAAGTTGTACCGACATTGATTTCACTTTCTGTTTCAATACGGCCGCCCATGGCATCGATTTGATTCTTGGAAATAAACAAGCCGATTCCTTTAGCATCCGGATTGTTATTGAACGTTTTATACATTCCGAAAAGATTTTCTCCGTTTCGCTTTAAATCGATTCCAATGCCATTGTCTGAGATGCTCAAGGCTTTCTTTTCTTCATCAAAACGCAATACTATTAATGGTTGTTTGTCCGGATTGCTATAGCGTATGGCATTGGAAATAAAGTTGTATAAAATGCTTTCCAGATAGGCCACATTATAATCTATTTCTATGTGTTTAGGCACCAAATTTTGGATGTTGACTTGTTTGTCCTTTATTTGTTTTTCTAAAACGGAGATGCTTCTCTCTATAAAATCATTTAGGTTTAAACGTTCAATGGTTAAATTAAAATTTGTTCTGATATTGACCACTTCGTTGAGATTTCTCATCGTTTCATCCAATGATTTAGACACTCGCTTGAGTAAGTGAACCATTTCTTCTTGTTCTTCTTGGCTCTTAACACCTTCCATTAAACTTGAAATCAACTCAATGTTACTGGTGTGCGAGCGAAGGTTATGAGATACTATATAGGAAAAATTCAGCAGTCGTTTGTTTTGCTCAGAAACCAATTCAAAAGACTGTTTTAATTCTTCTTCGGCCCGTTTTTTATCAGTAATGTCTTCTACTATAGCAATATGGTTAAGAACTTTGTTTGATTCTTTCCATAAGACTGCTACAATTAAGTTTACCCAAACAATTTTACCCGATTTGTGTATGTATCTTTTCTCCATATGGAATTCTTCAATCTGTCCGTTGCGCAATTTTTCCATATTGGATAAATCTTCTTCCAAATCTTCGGGGTAAGTTATTGATTGAAAATTTGTGATTAGAAGCTCTTCAGTAGTGTAACCAACTATGCTTGCATATGCTTTGTTGACGGTTATAAATTTACCCGTGTCTGTATCAATTTTGGCAATTCCAACAGGTGCCTGATCAAAGATTGCTCCAAATTCGGCTTCTTTTTTGATGATTTTTTCGGTTTGTACTTCAATTAACTTTTGGAGTTCAGCCGGTTTTTTAACCAATGAAGTAACCCATAGGCCAACCATTATTGATAACAGTAAACCTAAAGTAGCGGAGGTATATACTTGATTGATAACATTGTTTTGTCTTCTGGAAATCAGATAAAGATTCCACTCTCCATCCGGTATGGTAACTTTTAATAGTGGTTTGTGTTTGAAATCTTTTTTTTCCGGCAAGAAAAACTCTTCTTTGTATGAGTTTGGGTTTATTTTTGAGAATTGAAAGTAATACTTACTATCATCTAAGGTGTTAATGCCTGATTCTTTGATTAAAGTCTCTAAACGAATAACTACAGCTGAAAAACCCCAAAATCGATTGTTTTTATAAACCGGAAGTCGGCCTACCACTCCAATCCCGCCTTGTTTTAATTTGAGCGGCCCTGCAAAAAACATGAGTTTGGATTTTATGGATTTTCGGGCTTCATACCTGTTCTGCGGACTGTTTAATATGTTGAAGTTGATGACCTTTTTATTCTCTTCATACGGATAAACATATTTGATAACACCGTTTGGAACGAGTTGTACAGCATCAATCGATTTGTTATTATCCAACAGTTGTTTGGCTATTTTTTCAAAATTTTCCGGAACACCTTTGTCATTGATGGTCATTGCCATAGTTAGGGCTGAGGTGTAGCTGCTTTTTAAAACTTGTTCAAAGTTTTGTTGGACAACCGTCAGAACGTTGTGCATTTCACGGCGCTCGTTTTCTTTGACGATTTCGTATCTCATTTTTACTAAAAAGCCTAAAATAGCCAACATGATTATGAAGCTACAGAAACCCATTGTTTTTGGTCTCGATAATATCCAATGCGAGATTTTTTTCAATATTTCTTTGAAATCCATAAAAACGGGCAGAGGTTAGTGATTAGAGATAGCTAAATATAGGGAAATAAAATGGAACTATATGATAATTCTCTCTAAATTATTTACCGATACAAAAATTGGCAAAAATATTACCAAGCAATTCATCGTTAGTTACTTCACCTGTAATTTCGCCAAAATAGTACAAGGCTTGTTTGATGTCGATGGCCATTAGGTCGGAGGAAAGACCGTTGTTTAGGCCGAAAGTAACTTTTTGGATCTCTTCCAAAGCTTTTAACAACGAATCGTAATGACGCGTATTGGTGACTATAGTTTCATTGTTTCGCAACGCCCCGGTATTGACAAATGATAAGAGTTGGTTCTTTAATTCGTCTATTCCTTCTTTATTTTTGGCCGAAATATAAATGGTTGTCAGTTGTTGGTTGTTGTTAGTCAGCCTTGTATTGATTTCAGACAGATTGTCCGGAGCAATCAGATCTTTTTTATTGATGATGGTTATTATTGGTTTTGCCGGAAATTGATTTACGGTTTTGTTTATGGCTACCAAGAGCGCTTCAATTTTGCTGATAGCTGACAACTGAGAACCGTCCACTAAATATAAAACCATTTGTGCTTGCTCGATTTTCTCAAAGGTTTTTTTGATGCCAATGCTTTCTACTACGTCTTTAGTATCTCTAATTCCGGCGGTATCGATGAATCGGAAACCGATGCCGTTAATGACCAATTCATCTTCTATGGTATCACGAGTTGTTCCGGCTATATCTGATACAATTGCACGCTCTTCGTTGAGTAAAGCATTTAGCAACGTTGATTTTCCTACATTAGGTTCACCTACTATAGCCACCGGAATACCATTTTTAATAACATTACCAACGGCAAAAGAATCGATTAATCTTTTCAAAACAAATTCAATTCGGTTGAGCAATGCTTTAAATTGGGTTCGGTCGGCAAATTCTACATCTTCTTCCGCAAAGTCTAATTCTAATTCAATTAAGGAGGCAAAATTGAGCAGTTCTTCTCTGAGTTTGGCTATTTCATTGCTGAATCCGCCCCGCATTTGTTGCATAGCAATTTGGTGACTGGCTTCGTTGTCTGAAGCAATCAAATCGGCTACCGCTTCGGCTTGAGACAAATCGAGTTTACCGTTAAGAAAAGCTCTTAAAGTAAATTCACCGGGCTGAGCCATTTTACAACCTTTGCGCAATAACAGTTGGATAATTTGTTGTTGGATAAAAGTGGATCCGTGACAAGAAATTTCAATTACATCTTCTCCGGTGTAAGAGTTTGGGTTTTTAAAAATGGAAAGCAAGACTTGGTCGTACACTTTTCCATCCTCAACAATATGGCCAAGATGAATAGTATGTGTTTTTTGTTGGCCGATGATTTTTCCCGAAACTGATTGAAAAACTTGCTCGGCTATAGCAATGGCGTCTTTACCGGATATTCGAATCACAGCTATGGCACCGGCACCCGATGGTGAAGCTAAAGCGACAATAGTTTCCTGAGAAATCATCTATTACAATTTTGGGCAAAGTTAAGAAAACTTATCAAGTATATTTTAGGAGAATTGAACGGTTTTTTGTTCCCTGATAATTGTCATTTTTATTCCGATTGAGTAGTGGTAACTTTGGGAAATAAAACCTTAGGTATGAAAAAAATATTAGTTCCCGTTGATTTTTCCGAGGCGTCGGATAATGCTTTTGTTTACGCTTTGGAAATGGCCAAGCGATTGAAAGCCGACTTGGTGTTGTTGCACACTTTTGAAATCCCCATAGTTGACAGTCAGGCTATGCCCATTAATTATGCTACTATTTACGATACCATAGAGCTGACCAATTTAGAGCATTTCAAAGAGAAAATGCCTAAGTTGCATGCTATAGCTGAGGAGCGTAACCTAAACCATATTGACATGAGTCATATTATGATGGACGGCGATTTATTGGTTAGTATCAAAAAGGTGATTGCTCAGGAAGATATTGATATGGTAGTTATGGGGACCAACGGTGCAGAGGGTTGGTGGGACAGTTTCATCGGAACCAACACCGGTGCTGTAATAACCGGAGTCTCTGTTCCTGTGTTGAGTGTTCCGGCCGGAGCCAAATTTCAAAAAATCGAGAACATTGCATTTACAACGCGATTCCGAAAAAAAGATATTGAGGCTTTAATTAAGGTGTTGTTTTTTGCCAAAAGATTTCATGCTAAGGTCAAATGTTTGTATGTAAAAACGCCTAATTCCGACGTTACTGAGGATACTGTAAGAAGATGGCAGTCTCATTTTGAGGATGAAGATAACCTACAGTTTTTTATTGTCCCGAATGAGAATGTTCTCGAAACGATAGAAGACTTTTTAGTTAGTCAGGAAGTTGATATGTTGGCCATGCTTACCTACAAACGTAATTTTTTTGTTGAACTCTTTACCAAAACCACTACACAACAACTTTCTTACCATTTGCCGACTCCTATTTTGGCATTTCACGAATAAAAAAAAGTCCCGATTACGGGACTTTTTCATTTGTTTTTATCTTCTGTTCGCCAAAAGGTCTTCGGGTTTAACGGCTACGGATACGCCCGGTAACTTAATCGGAGCTCCCAATTGTGCTAAGAAACTTCCTTGAACTTCTCCGGTTTTGTAGGTTGTAAATCCAATACGGTACAATCCCATAACAAGTGATTTTGTAGGATTAGAAGTGTCGCTGGTAATTCTCATAAGCGAATTGTATTTACTTCCTGAAGGTTGTGCCGGCATTTCAGAGGAATCATCATTGGTTTCGATAGTGGTCCATTTAGCTGTTTTTGCTTTAGCGGCCACGTCTTCAATTTTCAAAATACCTTCTGCTCTCTCAAAAGTGACCCAAGTATCAAAGAAACTTTTTGTATCAGCAGCGTTAGCTGTAAAATCGGGTGAGATGTAATCTTTATCGGTTGGTTTATTGTTTTCCGGTACCGGAGAAATCATTCTGATACCGATTTCCGGAGCGGCTACCGGTATCCAAACATAGATGTAATACATTTTTTTACCGTTTTTAACTTCGTCCGGTTTTGAGCCGGGTTTGATAAATCCGAAATAACTCGTCATATCGGTATAAGGAACGCGAATTTCTTTTCCCATAACCGATTTTTTGGCTAAATCTGCTCCGAATTTATCTAACTTTTGAGCAGTAGCCGACATTCCTAAGGCCAGGCACAAGATACCGGCTAGTACATTTTTTTTCATAATGGTTTGTTTAAAGGTTGGTTATCAAATATATAAAAAAAAACCGCAACTTCTTACGAAATTACGGTTTTAGGTATAAAGGTTAGTGAAATAACTAGTTATTCAGCATCACCGGCATAACCAACATGGTTACCGTTTCGCCTTCATCTAATCCATCAATAGGGGTTAAAATTCCGGCACGGTTAGGCATAGACATTTCCAACATGATTTCATCTGATTGGAGATTGGTCAACATTTCCGATAAGAAACGTGAGTTGAAGCCAATTTGCATGTCATCACCTTGGTAATCACAAGTCAAACGCTCTTCCGCTTTGTTAGAGTAATCGATATCTTCGGCTGAAATATTCAACTCTGCACCGGCAATTTTTAAACGAATTTGGTGCGTAGTTTTGTTGGAGAAAATCGCCACACGACGCACTGAGTTCAATAAAAGAACGCGGTTAATCATTAATTTATTCGGATTTTCTTTTGGAATTACCGCTTCATAATTAGGGTATTTTCCGTCTATCAAACGACAAGTTAACACATAGCTGTCGAATGAAAAAGTTGCGTTGGAGTCGTTATATTCAATAGTTACTTCAGATTCTGAAGCACCTAAAATGCTTTTTAAAATATTTAAAGGTTTCTTCGGCATAATGAAATCGGCCACTTGAGACGCTTTTACATCTGTACGGGCATATTTCACCAGTTTGTGTGCATCAGTTGCTACAAAAATTAAACCTTCCGGAGAAAACTGAAAAAACACACCGCTCATTACGGGACGTAAATCATCATTTCCGGCAGCGAAAATGGTTTTGCTGATTGCGGTTGCCAAAACGTCAGCAGGCACTACAGTTGAAGATGGATTGTCTAAGCTTACTGCTTTAGGAAATTCTTCTCCCGGTGCATAAGCAATGGCATATTTACCTGAATTTGAGCTGATTTCGATAGTGCTATTTTCCTCTACGGTAAAAGTTAACGGTTGTTCAGGAAATGTTTTTAGGATGTCTAACAACAATTTCGCCGGAACGGCCACGCTGCCTTTGCTGGTAGAGTCTATCTCTAAAGTAGCTGACATGGTGGTTTCTAAATCAGAAGCCGAAACGGTTAAAGTTTTGTTATCTAATTCGAATAGGAAATTATCTAAAATAGGCAAGGTGTTGCTACTGTTGATAACACTACCTAATACTTGCAGTTGTTTCAGTAAATATGAACTCGATACAATGAATTTCATCTTGTTTTATTTTTTACAAATATATCTTAAACTAACAGATTTCAAAAAGTTTTTTATTAACATTACTTGCTGTATTTTCGCTTGCGCAAAAGGGTAAAGACAAGACCGAAAACCAATAAGATTACTATTGGAACAGCCACAGTTACGACTTGCGAATTGGTATAGTTGTCATAAACTTTTTGCTTGTCTAACATTGGTAAATTCACTTCTTTGCTTCGAATGTTAATAAGTCCGTTGTCATCCATTAAATAATTCACACAATTCATCATGAACTCTTTGTTCGCGTACAAATTATTGGTCCATTTGTCATAACCCAATTCCAATGGTAATCCGTTTTTGTCAAATTGGTTTTTGATGACATCACCATCGGAAACCACTATCATTTTATTAGTTTTGCCTACGTTTTTGAAGTCAGTATCTTTAAAAGGTAAAATACGGTTCTCGTACATAGAATGGAATTGACCTTCCAATAGAACTGCCACCGGATAATTGCCTTTTCCGGCAAATTCTTTTTGCTCAGGACGCAGTGAAACCACCTCTAAACCCACTTGAGCCGGTGTGCCAACCAGTTTGGAAACCGGAGAAGATTGTAGCAGTACGGTTTTCTTAATATCGTTACCTAAAATTTCAATCGGTCCTGCAAAATCAAACTTAATACCGTCCAAATTAGTTACGATTGGGTTTTGGTTGGTTGGATAAATCAATGGCGCGTAGAACCAAGGGTATTGAGTGTATTGAGTGGCGCTTCCTTGTTCTCCCGTTGCCAAGGCTATCGGAGTATTTTGCAAATCGAAAATCAAATCCGGACGCATGCGAATTCCGTATTTGAAAAACATATCGTTCAAACCTAAATCTCTCGGAAAGGCTAAGTTGGAGCCGGTTTCGTTATATAAACTATCCATTTCCATGGCCACTTGATCCACTAACCAAAGTGTCTTACCGCCGTTTATAATGAATTGATCTATGACTTGTTTTTCGGCATCAGAGAAAGCTTCGGTGGGTTTGGCTATTACCGCCAAATCGTATTTTTTAATATGCTCTAAGGTACCGTTAGGATTGGTTGGAACCGAATCCAGAGTAAATGGTGCAATAAAGTAATTTTCTCTAACCGATTTAATGAAGTCGGCTATATAACGATCTTCCAATTCACCGTTTCCGTTCAAAATAATAACCTTCTTTTGTTTTTCTTTGGCCACAGTATTGATGGCGTTGGCAAAAGCATATTCGAGATGTTGTACCGAACTCACCACTTTTTCTGCTGTAGAAGCACCCATCATATTTTTGAGTAGCGGCACTTTAACCGAACGATTGCCGCAAGTGGCTACAGCCCATGGAAAAACTACTTCTTGGGTTTGTTGTCCTTTGTCGTTTACGGTCACATTTACCGGAGTCAAGCCGCGCTCTAAAAAGGATTGAATGGTAGCATCTCGCTGTTCTTCTTCTTCCAAAGGATTGACAAATTGAAAGATGACATTCGAGTTTTGGGCTTTGAATTCTTCCAATAACTGTTGGGTTTCCGTTTGTAGTTTTTTGAATTCTCCCGGAAATTCACCCTCTAAGAACACATCTATATAAAGAGGTTCCTTAACTTCACTCACAATTGCCAAAGAAGTTTCGGATAAGGTATATCTTTTATCGGCAGTCAAATCAAATCTATGGAATACAAAATGACCGGCAAAGTTGAGTACTATTACAAAAAGTACCGTTAATGCTATTTTTTTGAAGTTGTTTTTCGGCTTACTCATTATGATTTCAAAGATTTTAATTGGTATACGGTGAACAACAAGAATAAGAAAGCAACGCTGACAAAATAGAGTATGTCTCGAGTATCTAAAACACCTCTGGCCATACTTTTAAAGTGATAATCCATGCCGAGTTTGGCCACTAAATCTTCAAAACCACTAACGTAATTCGACACGCCTTCAAAACCGAAATAGAATAAAAAGCAAAGCAAAACAGAGAGTAAAAAAGCAACGATTTGATTTTCGGATAGGGTAGAAGTAAAGAGGCCGATAGCAGTATAAGATGCCACTAAAAATAAGAGTCCGAAATACGAGCCCATAGTGCTGCCCATATCAATATTGCCTTCGGGTGAACCCAAATTTGAGATGACATATACATAAACTAAAGTTGGCATTAAGGCCAAAACAATTAGTAAAAATGAACCTAAAAATTTTCCATTTACAATTTGCCAAATTGATAAAGGTTTGGTCAGCAATAACTCGATAGTGCCTTGCTTTTTCTCATCCGAAAAGCTGCGCATGGTTACGGCAGGAATTAGGAAGATTAAAATCCATGGCGCCAAGGTGAAAAACGGGCTCAAATCGGCAAAACCGCTCTGTAAAATATTGTATTCACCATCAAAAACCCAAAGGAAAAGTCCGTTGAGCAACAAAAAAATGGCAATCACCAAATAGCCTATTGGTGAGCCGAAAAAGGATTTTATTTCTCTTAATGCGATTGATTTCATATTCTTTGTTGTGGGTTGTAAGTTGTAGGTTTTATGTTGTGCAAAAGTAATGACTTACAACATAGAACTTACAACCTAAAACTATTTTAAACTTACTATTTTATCCACACTCCACGCCTCGGGTTTGTCGTTAAACAGTTGCTTGGTGAAGGTCCAAACTTCATCAAACAAAGCCGATTGGCGGTAATTTTCCAAATCTGCTTCGGTTTCCCAATAACTGTAGGTAAAGAAAATTTCGGGGTTGTTCTTGTCCTGATACAATTCTAAGAAACGGTTTCCGGGCGCGTTTCGTATTTTTTCTTTAATTAAATTGAAATTTTCCAAGAACTTCGGAATATTTTCAGTGTGAAAACTCATTTTGACTATCCTTACAAACATCTTACGGTTTAATTTTTAAATTCAATTGTAATCAAATCTCGGTATTGTAATCCAAGCAGTGAACTGGCCGAGCCAACGGTATCCGGATTGCTTCTGAAAATAGCAATTTCCAAAAAACCGGCTTCGTTGAAGATGGCTAATTTTTCGCCTTCATAATCTTTCCAAGTGTATTTATCAGAAACTACGATGTCGGAATATTTAGGAAGGATGGTTTTGATACTTTGTCCTTTAAAACTAATTTCATACGGTCGTCCTTTACCGGTTTCCAAAAACATTTTTTTAGAAATATTGGTCACCACGTTGCCCAAATGATCGGTGTATATAATGTAACCTTTGATGAGATTATCCTGAACCACAGCTTGTAATTCGGTTACTTCTTTTACCGATTTGATTTCTTTACCCACTACATTCAGTAAACCGCCTTTGGCCAAATGACAGGCCACTTTAACAAACACATCCAAATCGGTAGCCTCACTGGGTAATCGATCGTGGATGTTGATGGTGACTATTTTTTGGGGAACAATCTTCTGAACCAACATGCTTAGGATACCGTTATCAGCACACACGAAGTAATGGTCATTCCATTGCATGGCGATGTGTTGGTTGCTTTCGTTTAATTCGATATCAACCCCAATCAAATGCACTGTTCCTTTGGGAAAGCTACTGTAGGCCGCTCCAATAATGTAGGCTGCTTCGGCTATGTTAAAAGGATCAATGTGATGGGAAATATCAATTACCGTAACTTCCGGATGTTCTGCTAATAATTTACCTTTTAAAGCCCCGACAAAGTGGTCTTTTATTCCATAATCGGTAGTTAAGGTAATTATTGACATAGATTGTTTATAACTTGATTGAAATTGGGCTCAAAAATAATAAAACCTAACCTTTTAATTGATTAAATTTGGATACAAAGCTAACAATAATCCAACGATTTTTTTAATTTAATACTACTGCTTTTGAACGAACGTATCATTGAATTACACGACATTGCTCCTAAAGAATTTTGGGGCGCACAAGATACTCATCTTGAAACCATTAAAAAATACTATCCAAAGCTCAAAATTGTAGCCCGAGGCACCACCTTGAAAGCTTTCGGAGAAAAAGAAGAGTTGGATGAGTTTGAAAACAGATTCAACCGATTGATGTTGCATTTTACCAGATACAATAACATTGATACCAATGTAATTGATCGAGTAATTCAAAGCAATTCACACGAGGAGCAACGCATGCCAGATCATGACAAGATTTTGGTACACGGTTTAGGAGGAAAGCTCATCAAAGCCATGACGCCTAATCAGCAAAAATTGGTCGATTTTGTCAATAAAAACGATATGGTTTTTGCGGTCGGGCCGGCAGGAACCGGTAAGACATACACCGGAGTAGCCTTGGCTGTAAAAGCCTTAAAGGAAAAGCAAGTAAAAAGAATTATACTCACGCGTCCTGCTGTAGAAGCCGGTGAAAATTTAGGATTTCTACCCGGAGACATGAAGGAAAAATTAGATCCTTACATGCAGCCGTTGTATGATGCATTGCGCGATATGATTCCGCCGCAAACTTTGGAAGATTACATTTTAAAAGGAATCATTCAAATTGCACCATTAGCATTCATGAGAGGTAGAACTTTAGATAATGCTTTTGTGATATTGGATGAAGCACAAAATACCACACACTCGCAAATGAAGATGTTTCTGACTCGTATGGGAAAAAACGCTAAATTCATCATTACCGGTGATCCGGGTCAGGTTGATTTACCACGTCGCACCATCTCGGGTTTGAAAGAAGCTATTTTGGTGCTCAAAGATATTGAAGGTATCGGTATTATCTATTTGGACGACAAAGACATAGTGAGACACCGATTGGTGAAAAAAGTGATTGACGCCTACAAGAGTATTGAAAACAATGATTATTAAGATACAGCCCTGTTTATTGACAGGGCTTTTTTAATAAATTATGTTTTGTCTGCACCAGTTTTTAAAATCTAAACAATTCAATAAAATAGGTGCTTTATAATTGAAAACGGTTTGATCATGTTCCAGCTGATTGCCATCGTAAACACTATAATACTGATTGCCAATTTTTTGAATGTCTAAGTGATGCATCCCGGCATTGAATTCCTTAATGTTTTTTTGGGACTGCAATAAAAGATGTTTTTCTTTTTTTACGGTGTAAGCGTTTTGGTCAAATTTTAATCGGTAGATGGAAAGCCCGGAACCATAACCCTTGTGGAAACTTTGTACCGGTAAAATTAAACCCTTTTTGTCTGCGAAAATCCTCCCACCCGGTCTCGACTCTGAGCCTTCCATTACAATGGGTCTTGAGTGTAAGGTCCAATTTCCCTCCAATTGGTCAGCAGTGTACAAGTGCATTTTGAAGTTTTTGTCACTGCCAACCAATATTTTTAAGGTGTCTGAGAGATATATCGTTGGGTCTTTTAATCGGGTATTGGCCAATAGTGTGTCGCACACTTTCCAACCAAAAGGGAATTTATGCGCTTTGTACAATAAAACATGATTAGAACCTTGGCTTTCCGGTAACATGTAGAATTCGTTTTTATACTTAAATACCTGAGGGTATGATAAGTGAAAACGTTCTTTTAACACAGTACCGCGGTATTTATAGTGCTGTCCGTCTTTGGATGTCAATAATCCTATCACAGCATGATAATCATTGATTTTTTTGTGTTCAAAAAAAAGATAAAACGAATCTTTCTCTCTTAAGAAGAAAGGGTCAGCTATGAACTGAGTATTACTGATTTGTTTTTTTAATTGTTCAAAGCTGTAGATTTTATTTTTCTTAAGATTATGACACTCAGGATAGGTTGATGAAAATCCGAACCCAATTGACCATGGGCCACCAACGGGTTTAAAAAATGGAATTCTGTAATTAATGATGCCAATAATTGTGATTCCGAGTATGATTAGGGTTATCGAAGTTCTTTTTAACACTTGAAACTTATTTCTTGATTTTCACTACAATAATATAATTTTTTTACAAAGTTTAGCCATCTGTTGTCTATCACTTTAAAACAAATTACTTTTGCAACCACAACAACACAACAATATGAATACAATTACTTCCACCAATTTCCGGTTTCCCGGGCAAAAATCAGTTTACAGAGGCAAAGTCAGAGAGGTTTATAATATTAATGACGAATTATTGGTTATGATAGCTACAGATAGACTCTCTGCTTTTGATGTGGTGATGCCCAAAGGAATTCCTTATAAGGGTCAGATTTTGAATCAAATTGCAACCAAGTTTATGCAGCTTACCGCCGACATCGTTCCTAATTGGTTGATTGCAACACCGGATCCTAATGTAGCAGTTGGTCATTTGTGCGAACCTTTCAAAGTAGAGATGGTCATTAGAGGCTATCTATCCGGCCATGCTGCACGAGAATATGCAGCAGGTAAAAGACTACTCTGCGGTGTTTCTATGCCGGAAGGGTTAAAAGAAAATGATAAATTCCCAACACCTATAATTACGCCAACTACCAAAGCGGATAACGGTTCGCATGATGAAGACATTTCCAGAGAGGCTATTTTGTCTAAAGGGATAGTTTCTGAGGAAGACTATCTGATTTTGGAAAATTACACCAGAGCTCTCTACCAGCGCGGTACTGAAATAGCTGCTGCAAGAGGCTTGATTTTGGTTGATACCAAATATGAATTCGGAAAAACCAAAGACGGTAAAATCGTTTTAATTGATGAAATTCATACGCCTGATTCTTCTCGTTATTTTTATGCCGAAGGGTATCAAGAGAGACAAAGTAATGGGGAAGAACAAAAACAATTGTCTAAAGAGTTTGTCAGAAGATGGTTGATTGAGAATGGATTTCAAGGCAAAGAAGGACAACAAATTCCTGACATGTCTGATGACTATATTGAAACCGTTTCTGAAAGATACATAGAATTGTACGAAAATATCATCGGAGAACCTTTTGTCAAGGCTGATATTTCTGCTATCCATCAAAGGATTGAGCAAAATGTTTTGAACTTTCTCAAAGGATAATCTAAATACAACTCATACTGTAGCCGCGTATTACGCGGCTTTTTTTTTGCCTTATGTTAAACTTTTGTTATTGTCTGTTTTTTATGCAACGAAAACTTTGTTGCTGTCGTCTTATTCGTAGTTAATTGCTATCAATGTTAATAAAGATCAGGACAATGTCATTCAATTTCTTTTCATCATTTCAGTATCTGGTAGTTTTGAGTCACAATCGTGTAAATTACATAGTGTTGTCTTTTTTTGTTGAAAAACAGTTTGTTAGCGAAGTTTAAATGTTAAAAATAAGTTAAATTTAAGTACTATGCAATACAAGATACCTGTTTTTAGATATATATTTGCATAGAATATTAATAACAATCATTAAATCATCATCAATAAATCATCAATCATCATGAAATCAACAATTATTTTTTTAGGCATTGCTTTATTATCGCTTACTAATACTAAAGCAAATCAATTACTCGAACAAGAAGTATTACAGCAAGATGCTGTTGCTGTTAATTCAGGAACAAGCCAAAAAGCGGATTTGAATTTTAATCATATCCAATCTTCAAAAAACGCAACAATTGATAACACCGGAGACACCGCTGTTTTTAGTCCGGAATCAGTACTCAAAGTTGCTTACACCAAGCCAATGGAAGATGTGGTTAAAGAAAACAAATTGGTTACTGATGCGCAAGAAGAGGTTTACCAACCATTGTGTATAGAAATGTCAATGTTTGATAAAATTCAAGAAGACCAACAAATCATAGAAAGTACTATTTCAGAAGAAGTATTTCCTTTAGATTTCGAAAAGATTAACCGTACCGCACAATGTATTATTAAAGTAGATTTTAATAATAATGCTATTCCGGTTGACATTAAATTGTAATTTTTGGGTTAATTAGTTGAAACGAAAAAGCATCCTGTTTGGGATGCTTTTTCAATTTAGGGTTATTTGAAATACGAAAAAGAATCGTTGTTTTCAATATTTAGTAAACTCTCATAAATCAGTTTAATCACATTTTCAACATCTTCTCGATGTACCATTTCAACTGTAGTGTGCATGTATCTTAAGGGTAATGAGATAAGTGCAGAAGGGACACCGCCATTACTGTAAGCAAATGCATCGGTGTCAGTACCGGTTACTCTCGATGTGGCGTGTCTTTGAAACGGAATCTTTTTGTCCTCGGCCGTTTTTACGATCAAGTCTCTCAAAGTATTGTGTACTGCAGGCGCATAAGCAATAACCGGGCCTTTCCCCATTTCCAAATCACCTTCAATTTTCTTTTCAATCATTGGAGTAGAAGTGTCATGGCAAACATCAGTAACTATGGCTACATTGGGTTTGATGGTTTTGGTAATCATTTCGGCACCACGAAGTCCAACTTCCTCCTGAACAGAATTGGTAATGTAAAGACCAAACGGTAATTTCTTTTTGTTCTCTTTCAGCAATCGGGCTACTTCCGCAATCATGAATCCGCCCATACGGTTATCGATTGCCCGACAAACAAATTTGTTGCCGTTCAACACCATAAATTCATCCGGATAAGTAATTACACAACCTACATGAATACCTAATGCTTCAACTTCTTTCTTGGTAGCACAACCGCAATCAATAAAAATATTGTGCAATGTAGCCGATTCTTCTTTACCTCTATTTCTCGTATGAATGGCCGGCCAACCAAAAACACCTTTTACAATGCCGTTTTTGGTATGAATGTTAACGCGCTTCGAAGGCGCAATCTGATGATCGGAACCACCGTTTCTGATTACATAAATCAAACCGTTGTCAGTAATGTAATTCACATACCAAGAAATCTCGTCCGAATGTCCTTCGATTACTACTTTATAGGGTGCATCTGGATTGATAACTCCAACAGCAGTGCCGTATGTGTCGGTTATGAAAGAGTCAACATAAGGTTTTAAGTAATTCATCCAAAGCTTTTGTCCGCCGGATTCGTAACCTGTCGGAGAAGCGTTGTTCAAATAACTTTCTAAAAATGCTAACGAGGATTTGTTGAGTATACTTTTTGTTGCCATATGTTTTTTTTGCTAAAATATAAATTTGGCATTACAGTTGTAAAGGATATTCTATATTTTTACCCTAATAATTTCAATCCATGAGAAAGTTATTTTTTTTAGTATTCATTTTGCTGCTTGCCGCCAATGCTAAAGCCCAAATTTCAACCGATTCAATAGCAAAAAAAGAAGTAACAGAAGAGGAAAACGATACCGTAGTTAAGGATCCGATATTGCTTGAAGAGGTTGTGGTTTACCGAAGTAAACTTAGCCCAGAAGAAAAAAAACAATTCCTCTTACTCCAAAACAGAGTTTATAAAGTGTATCCTTACGCCAAAACTGCAGCTGATCGCCTAATGGCTCTCAATAAAAACATGGACAAGCTTAAAACCAATAAAGAGAAAAAGAAGTACTTCAAGTTGGTTGAAAACTACATGGAAGGTGAATTCACCAACCAACTCAAAAAACTCTCCCGCAAACAAGGCCAAATCTTGGTAAAACTAATCCACCGCCAAACCGGCTTTACCACTTTCGAACTTATTAAGGACTATAAAAGCGGATGGAAAGCTTTCTGGTCTAACAATACAGCCAAACTTTTCGATATTAATCTTAAAGCCAAATACCAACCTTATGAGGTTAATGAAGATTTTCTAATAGAATCGATTCTTGACCGGGCCTTTAACCGAGGGAGATTACAGCGTCAAAAACCGGCAACTCCCATAGATATTGACGAACTTACCGAATATTGGGAGCAAAAAGCGCAAAAAAAATAAATTAAGGGAGCGAATCGGCAGTGTGTGTCGGTTAACCTTGTTCCCGCTTTTCGTTACAATCTTTTTGGATTCCCCAGCTGCTTACGCTGCCGGAGAATCCAAAAAGGATTTCCACTGCAATCGGGGCTAAAATAGAAAAGGTCGTCTCTTTTAGCAACCTTCCCGAAAAAAATCTTTCGCCGCAAAAATCATCAAACCAACGACTTGCAAAAAACTTTCAAAAAATGATTTGAAAACATTTGCAAAAGCCGAAAACTGTAGTACTTTTGCACCCGCAATCAAGCCATACAGGCAGTTTGTTGAAAAGAGTTGTTGTACTCTTTAAATAAACTAAAGCATCGTTCTTAAGTTTTGTTGATATAAAAAAACAAGATTTTTTAATAAAAATTTGCGGGAACTAATAAAAGCAATTATCTTAGCAACCCTTATTTTTTGAAAATCAAGCAATAACAAAATAAATTCAAAAATATTTTAAATTTTGCTTGTTAGTTAGAAAAAGATGCTTAATTTTGCACCCGCTAACTGAAAGTCACCGAACACGGCTTACTTTAAAAAAGTAATGTGAGGTAAACGAAGGAATAGCGAAATAATAAAGAAGACAACGTTCATAGACATATTGAATTGACAGCCGTCTTAAAAGAGATTTTAAGACAGAAAAAAAAGAGAGTAAGTGAATCGAGAGATTTGAAAAAGACTAGCCTTTGTCTATAAAACAGCTCGTAAGAGCGAACAATATACGATGAAGAGTTTGATCCTGGCTCAGGATGAACGCTAGCGGCAGGCTTAACACATGCAAGTCGAGGGGTAGAGGTTGCTTGCAACCTTGAGACCGGCGCACGGGTGCGTAACGCGTATGCAACCTACCTTTTACAGAGGGATAGCCCAGAGAAATTTGGATTAATACCTCATAGTATATATCTTTCGCATGTTAGGTATATTAAAGTTCCAACGGTAAAAGATGGGCATGCGTCCTATTAGCTAGATGGTAAGGTAACGGCTTACCATGGCTACGATAGGTAGGGGTCCTGAGAGGGAGATCCCCCACACTGGTACTGAGACACGGACCAGACTCCTACGGGAGGCAGCAGTGAGGAATATTGGACAATGGGCGCAAGCCTGATCCAGCCATGCCGCGTGCAGGAAGAAGCATCTATGGTGTGTAAACTGCTTTTGTACAGGAAGAAACATCCCGACGTGTCGGGACTTGACGGTACTGTAAGAATAAGGATCGGCTAACTCCGTGCCAGCAGCCGCGGTAATACGGAGGATCCAAGCGTTATCCGGAATCATTGGGTTTAAAGGGTCCGTAGGCGGTTTGGTAAGTCAGTGGTGAAAGCCCGCAGCTCAACTGTGGAACGGCCATTGATACTGCCAGACTTGAATTACAAGGAAGTAACTAGAATATGTAGTGTAGCGGTGAAATGCTTAGATATTACATGGAATACCAATTGCGAAGGCAGGTTACTACTTGTGGATTGACGCTGATGGACGAAAGCGTGGGGAGCGAACAGGATTAGATACCCTGGTAGTCCACGCTGTAAACGATGGATACTAGCTGTTGGGGGCAACTTCAGTGGCTAAGCGAAAGTGATAAGTATCCCACCTGGGGAGTACGTTCGCAAGAATGAAACTCAAAGGAATTGACGGGGGCCCGCACAAGCGGTGGAGCATGTGGTTTAATTCGATGATACGCGAGGAACCTTACCAAGGCTTAAATGTAGATTGACAGGTTTGGAAACAGACTTTTCTTCGGACAATTTACAAGGTGCTGCATGGTTGTCGTCAGCTCGTGCCGTGAGGTGTCAGGTTAAGTCCTATAACGAGCGCAACCCCTGTTGTTAGTTGCCAGCGAGTGATGTCGGGAACTCTAGCAAGACTGCCAGTGTAAACTGTGAGGAAGGTGGGGATGACGTCAAATCATCACGGCCCTTACGCCTTGGGCTACACACGTGCTACAATGGACGGTACAGAGAGCAGCCACTACGTGAGTAGGAGCGAATCTATAAAACCGTTCTCAGTTCGGATCGGAGTCTGCAACTCGACTCCGTGAAGCTGGAATCGCTAGTAATCGGATATCAGCCATGATCCGGTGAATACGTTCCCGGGCCTTGTACACACCGCCCGTCAAGCCATGGAAGCTGGGGGTACCTGAAGTCGGTGACCGTAAGGAGCTGCCTAGGGTAAAACTAGTAACTGGGGCTAAGTCGTAACAAGGTAGCCGTACCGGAAGGTGCGGCTGGAACACCTCCTTTCTAGAGACGATAAGAAGGACTGGAAATAGAAGAGTTTTAAGGCTCATTTACTCTCGCTGTTAATTCGAATACAATAAGCAAAATACAGAGTCTCGTAGCTCAGCTGGTTAGAGTACTACACTGATAATGTAGGGGTCGGCAGTTCGAGTCTGCCCGGGACTACTATTATGCTTAAAAAAGGAAATTCTAGGGGTTGAGAGGTTATGTAACTCATAACTCATAACTAGTAACTCATCACTAAGATTGGGGGATTAGCTCAGCTGGCTAGAGCGCCTGCCTTGCACGCAGGAGGTCATCGGTTCGACTCCGATATTCTCCACAACGGCTATAAGTCCTGCTGATAATTATTGTCAGTGGCGACTCGCCACAAGTTCATTGACATATTGAGATAAAAAATACATTTAAAAAGTAGAAAGAACACGAATTACTTAGTGATAAGTAATTAGTAACAAGTACAATAAGCAAAATAAGGGCGTATGGGGGATGCCTAGGCTCTCAGAGGCGAAGAAGGACGTGATAAGCTGCGAAAAGCTGCGGGGATTGGCACATACGAATTGATCCGCAGATATCCGAATGGGGCAACCCACTATGTTGAAGACATAGTACACCGATAGGTGAGCAAACCCGCTGAACTGAAACATCTAAGTAGGCGGAGGAGAAGAAAACAAAAGTGATTCCGTAAGTAGTGGCGAGCGAACGCGGATTAGCCCAAACCAAAGTTGTTACGGCAATTTTGGGGTTGTAGGACCACGATATTTCTTGCGGATTGAATTAGAACTACCTGGAAAGGTAGGCCATAGACGGTGATAGCCCGGTATAAGTAAGAGAAGATAAGGATAGTGGTATCCTGAGTAGGGCGGGGCACGTGAAACCCTGTCTGAATTTGGCGGGACCATCCGCTAAGGCTAAATACTCCTGAGAGACCGATAGTGAACCAGTACCGTGAGGGAAAGGTGAAAAGAACCGTGAATAACGGAGTGAAATAGATCCTGAAACCATACGCTTACAAGCGGTCGGAGCAGATTAATCTGTGACGGCGTGCCTTTTGCATAATGAGCCTACGAGTTACCGTTGCTGGCAAGGATAAGCACTTCAGGTGTGGATCCGTAGCGAAAGCGAGTCTGAATAGGGCGCTATAGTCAGTAGTGGTAGACGCGAAACCGTGTGATCTACCCATGGGCAGGATGAAGCTGTGGTAACACATAGTGGAGGTCCGAACCGGTTGACGTTGAAAAGTCTTCGGATGACCTGTGGGTAGGGGTGAAAGGCCAATCAAACTCGGAAATAGCTCGTACTCCCCGAAATGCATTTAGGTGCAGCGCTGGTTATAAGTTATATAGAGGTAGAGCTACTGATTGGATGCGGGGGCTTCACCGCCTACCAATTCCTGACAAACTCCGAATGCTATATAATGTTTACCAGCAGTGAGGGCATGGGTGCTAAGGTCCATGTCCGAGAGGGAAAGAACCCAGACCATCAGCTAAGGTCCCCAAATGTATGCTAAGTTGAAAAAACGAGGTTTGTCTGCCCAGACAGCTAGGATGTTGGCTTGGAAGCAGCCATTCATTTAAAGAGTGCGTAACAGCTCACTAGTCGAGCGGACGAGCATGGATAATAATCGGGCATAAGCATACTACCGAAGCTATGGATTTGTAGTAATACAAGTGGTAGGGGAGCATTCTAACAGGGTTGAAGGTGAATCGTGAGGTTTGCTGGACCGGTTAGAAAAGAAAATGTAGGCATAAGTAACGATAATGCGGGCGAGAAACCCGCACACCGAAAGACTAAGGTTTCCTCAGCTATGCTAATCAGCTGAGGGTTAGTCGGGTCCTAAGGCGAACCCGAAAGGGACAGTCGATGGCCAACGGGTTAATATTCCCGTACTACTGTTAATTGTGATGGGGTGACGGAGTGATGAAAGTACCGCCAACTGACGGAATAGTTGGTTAAAGCACCTACCTATAAGAGCCGCAGGCAAATCCACGGCTTTTGGGGAAATGCGATAGTACTCGGAGGCTTCGGCCAAAGAGATAGTGTACCTAAGGGCTTCCAAGAAAAACCTCTAAACTTAGATTAACAGTACCCGTACCGTAAACCGACACAGGTAGTCGAGGAGAGAATCCTAAGGTGCTCGAGAGATTCATGGCTAAGGAATTAGGCAAAATAGACCTGTAACTTCGGGAGAAAGGTCGCCAGCAGTAATGCTGGCCGCAGTGAAAAGGTCCAGGCGACTGTTTATCAAAAACACAGGGCTCTGCAAAATCGTAAGATGAGGTATAGGGCCTGACACCTGCCCGGTGCTGGAAGGTTAAGAGGAGATGTTATCTTCGGAGAAGCATTGAATTGAAGCCCCAGTAAACGGCGGCCGTAACTATAACGGTCCTAAGGTAGCGAAATTCCTTGTCGGGTAAGTTCCGACCTGCACGAATGGTGTAACGATCTGGACACTGTCTCAGCCATGAGCTCGGTGAAATTGTAGTATCGGTGAAGATGCCGATTACCCGCAGTGGGACGAAAAGACCCTGTGCACCTTTACTATAGCTTAGTATTGGTCTTGGATAAGTGATGTGTAGGATAGGTGGGAGACTGTGAAATGGCGTCGCCAGGCGTTGTGGAGTCATTGTTGAAATACCACCCTTTGCTTATCTGAGGTCTAACCCCGCTTAAGTGGGGGACATTGCTTGGTGGGTAGTTTGACTGGGGTGGTCGCCTCCAAAAGAGTAACGGAGGCTTCTAAAGGTTCCCTCAGCACGCTTGGTAACCGTGCGTAGAGTGCAATGGCATAAGGGAGCTTGACTGAGAGACATACAGGTCGATCAGGTACGAAAGTAGAGCATAGTGATCCGGTGGTTCCGCATGGAAGGGCCATCGCTCAAAGGATAAAAGGTACGCCGGGGATAACAGGCTGATCTCCCCCAAGAGCTCATATCGACGGGGGGGTTTGGCACCTCGATGTCGGCTCGTCACATCCTGGGGCTGGAGAAGGTCCCAAGGGTTGGGCTGTTCGCCCATTAAAGTGGCACGCGAGCTGGGTTCAGAACGTCGTGAGACAGTTCGGTCTCTATCTACTGTGGGCGCAAGAAATTTGAGTGGATCTGATTCTAGTACGAGAGGACCGAATTGGACAAACCTCTGGTGTATCTGTTGTTCCGCCAGGAGCACCGCAGAGTAGCTACGTTTGGAAGGGATAAGCGCTGAAAGCATATAAGCGCGAAACCCACCACAAGATGAGATTTCTTTTAAGGGTCGTGGAAGATGACCACGTTGATAGGCTATAGGTGTAAAGGCAGTAATGTCATAGCCGAGTAGTACTAATAACCCGTAAGCTTATGTACGACGCTACCGCCTCGCAAGAGGCGGTGCAAACTTTCTAGGTTCCCAATCAAGTTGGGAATGATAAATACAATTTTTATCTCAGTATGTTAAGATATAGTGTAATGTTAATCAGCAAAAGCTGATTACCCTTGCAAACCAGCTTAAGGTGGTTATTGCGTCGGGGCTCACCTCTTCCCATTCCGAACAGAGAAGTTAAGTCCGACTGCGCAGATGGTACTGCAGTAATGTGGGAGAGTATGTCGCCGCCTTTTTTAGTGGAAAGCCTGTCTGAAAAGACAGGCTTTCTTGTTTTAAGCGGTTCGGCGCAGTCGTAGACTCGTGTCGCCGCCTTTTTTTTAGTGAGTCCTGACTTTATAGTCAGGACTCATTTTTTTATAGGTGCGGCGTGTCCCTTCGGTCGATTCGCCGCCTTTTTTGTGGAAAGCCTGTCTTTAGACAGGCTTTCTTGTTTTTAAGCGGTTCGGCGCAGTCGCAAGCTCGTGTCGCCGCCTTTTTTTGACCCGAGCCAAGCGAACTGACGAAGTAAACCCTGTTCTAACGAACGGGTTTTTTGTTTTAGCCAATTACCTACTCGGCTTTTATTATACAGTTCGGTTAACAATTTCGAATGTTCTCTTCTTCTCAACAGGTTGTTCTTACTACGATGGTCCGCGTGAGGGATAGGAGCAACTACCGCGTAGTGCGGATAGCCCGGCCCCTTTCGACAGGCTCAAGGCAGGCCAAAGGGGCACGCCCCAATAAAAAACCCACTCCAAGGAGCGGGGTTTTCAGTTTATTTATTTTGATTTTCTATCCATTCTCTGGCGTTAACAAAGGCTTCAAGCCAAGGTGAAACTTCGTCTTTTTGTCCTCTGTCAGGATAATATGCCCAATTCCAAGGGAAAGTGGAGCGCTCAATGTGAGGCATCATGACTAAGTGACGTCCTGTTTTATCACATAACATTGCGGTGTTGTAGTCGGAACCGTTGGGATTGGCAGGATAGCCTTCGTAAGCGTATTTGGCTACAATGTTGTACTTGCTTTCTTCGTAAGGTAAGTGGAATTTACCTTCGCCATGCGACACCCAAACGCCTAAGGTTGCTCCGGCGAGGGTTTTCAGCATGACCGAATGATTTTCTTGAACCGTAACCGAGGTAAAGATGCTCTCATGTTTGTGAGAATCGTTGTGTTTCATCTTACCGTGAATTTCATGTTCAGGGTTAATGACTTCCAATTCCATAAACAATTGGCAACCGTTGCAGATGCCTACTGATAAAGTGTCTTCTCGTTTTAGGAAGTTCTTTAAGGCAGTGTTGGCTTTCTCGTTGTATAAAAAGGCACCGGCCCAACCTTTAGCAGAACCCAAAACATCGGAATTAGAAAAACCACCGACGGCCCCAATAAATTGAATATCTTCTAGTGTTTCTCTACCTGAGATTAAATCGGTCATGTGAACGTCTTTGACATCAAATCCGGCTAAGTACATGGCATTTGCCATTTCGCGTTCGGAATTGCTGCCTTTTTCACGGATGATGGCTGCTTTAGGGCGTGGTTTGTTATGGTCGATTACCGGTTTTAAACCTGTAAAATGATTTGGGAATTGGTATTGTAAAGCTTGGTGACTGTAATTGTTAAAACGCTCTCGGGCCGTATTGTTTTTGGATTGCTTTTGGTCTAACAAATAAGAAGTTTCAAACCAAACGTCTCTCAGGGCTCTGATGTCAAGCACTAAGTCTTCAATAGTCAATGATTCTGAATCTTGAACTTCTCCGATTTTGAAAATCTCGATTCCTTCTAAGGCTTTTTCAAAGACTGCATCGTCTTTAGCTTGCAATACCAATCCGATGTTTTCTGCAAATAAGATTTTAACCAAATCATTTTCTTCCAATGAAGAGAAGTCGATTTTCGCTCCTAAATCGTTATCGGCAAAACACATTTCCAATAGCGTTGTAATCAAACCACCGCTCCCGATATCATGTCCGGCAACAATTTGTCGGTCTTTGATTAAATTCTGTACAGTATTGAAGGCCTTTTTAAAGAAAGCAGCATCTTTGATGGTTGGCGTTTCAGCACCAATTTTATTTTGGGTTTGGGCAAAAGAACTTCCGCCCAATTTAAATTCGTCTTGAGACAAATTGATGTAATAAATCGAACCGCCATTTCTTTGCAACACCGGCTCAACCACTTTGGTAATATTGGAACAATTCCCTGCCGCCGAAATAATTACCGTTCCCGGTGCGATCACTTCGTCGTTCGGATATTTTTGTTTCATGGAAAGCGAATCTTTTCCGGTAGGAATGTTGATGCCTAAATCGATGGCAAACTCAGAGCAAGCCTGAACCGCTTCGTACAAACGGGCATCTTCGCCTTCGTTTTTACAAGCCCACATCCAGTTGGCGGACAACGAAACACTTTTTAAATTGTCTTTTAAAGGGGCAAAAACGATGTTGGATAACGCTTCGGCTATGGCATTTCGGCTGCCGGCTTTCGGGTCGATTAATGCCGAAATAGGAGCGTGGCCAATTGAAGTGGCAATACCTTCTTTTCCGTTAAAATCTAAGGCCATTACGCCCACATTGTTTAGCGGCAATTGTAAAGGTCCGACGCATTGTTGTTTAGCTACTCTTCCGCCTACGCAACGATCGACTTTATTGGTCAACCAATCTTTACAAGCTACAGCTTCGAGTTTCAAAACATCTCTTAAGTAGTCTTGAATGTAATCGGAACTATACTCTAAATCAGTATAATTTCTTTGTATGGTTTTATCCGCCATGATGGTTTTGGGCGAACTGCCGAACATGTCTTCTAAAGCCAAATCCATGGGTTTGCTACCTGTTTTTTGTCCTTCAAAAGTAAAACGTTTGTTGGCTGTTACGTGTCCCACTTGGTACATAGGCGAACGCTCTCTTTCTGCGATGCGTTGTAAGGTATCAATGTCTTTTTGACCAATGACCAGTCCCATTCGCTCTTGCGATTCGTTGCCGATGATTTCTTTGGCAGATAAAGTTGGATCGCCAACAGGTAATTTGTCTAAATCGATTAAACCACCGGTTTCTTCTACCAATTCGGATAGACAGTTCAAATGACCGCCGGCGCCGTGATCGTGTATGGAAACAATTGGATTGTCATCGCTTTCTACCAAACCGCGAATGGCATTGGCAGCGCGTTTTTGCATTTCAGGATTGGAACGTTGGATGGCATTCAGTTCGATTCCGGAACCAAAAGCACCAGTATCGGCTGAGGAAACTGCGGCACCTCCCATTCCGATTCGGTAATTCTCTCCGCCAAGAATAACGATTTTGTCTCCTGCGTTAGGTTTCTTTTTGATGGATTGGTCCTGCTTTCCGTAACCAATACCTCCGGCTTGCATGATGACTTTATCATAGCCGAGCTTTCTGTCTTCTTCCCCATGTTCGAAAGTTAAAATGGAACCAGTGATAAGCGGTTGCCCGAATTTATTTCCGAAATCTGAAGCACCATTGGAGGCTTTGATTAAGATTTCCATGGGTGTTTGGTACAACCATTTCCTTTCGGTCATGCCGTTTTCCCATTCGCGGTTATCTTTTAATCGGGAATAAGCCGTCATGTAAACAGCAGTTCCTGCTAAAGGTAATGAGCCTTGTCCACCCGCTAATCGGTCGCGGATTTCACCACCTGAACCCGTTGCTGCTCCGTTGAAAGGCTCTACAGTAGTCGGGAAATTATGGGTTTCGGCTTTTAAGGAAATGACCGAATCAAATTCCTTAGTCTCGTAAAAATCGGGTTTATCGGCACTTTTAGGGGCGAATTGGGTTACTTTCGGACCTTTGATAAAAGCGACATTATCTTTGTAGGCCGAAACGATATCGTTAGGATGTTCGGCCGATGTTTTTTTGATGAGTTTGAATAGGGAAGTTTCTTTTTCTTGTCCGTCAATCACAAAAGTGCCGTTGAAGATTTTGTGACGACAATGTTCTGAATTGACCTGGGAAAATCCAAACACTTCAGAATCGGTAAGTTTTCTTCCTATTTTTTGGGAAACACTATTTAAATAGGCAACTTCTTCTTCGCTTAACGCTAAACCTTCTTGTTGGTTGTAAGCGGCGATATCCTCGATTTCCAAAATCGGTTCCGGTTGGATGTTGATAGTGAAAATATCTTGGGTTAACGCGTTGTACTTTTGTGAAAGCATCGGGTCGAAATCGGTAAAGTTTTCAGTTACTTTTTCGAATTCCTCAATTCGGATTATGCCTTCGATGCCCATATTTTGGGTGATTTCTACGGCATTGGTACTCCAAGGAGTTATCATAGCGGCACGTGGGCCAACAAAAAAATCCGTCAGGACGGATTTTTCTATTTTATGTGCGTTGCCAAAAAGCCAGTTTAATTTTGAGATGTTTTCTGCCGAAAGTTCGTTTTGCGTTTGTACGGCAAAAACGGTAGTACTTTCGTTTCCGAAGAAATGAATCATTGTGTAGTTATTAATGTTGTTGTTGTTAGTGCAAATTTAGACTAAAAAATGCGAATATGGAAAAAGGTTTTTCAACAAATTAGTCTTGAAAAGTTGTCCAATTATAAGCACCGGCATCAAAAGGGGTTGTTCTTGGATTTCCTAAAATATCAAAAGGTACGCTAACATCATCTCCAAATCCTCTGGCAGCCGAATCATCCCCGATGTTAAGTTGGTTATTTTGTACGTTTAAAAATTTAGGGTTTTCGTTGCGTTTGATTTCGGGATTGTCGAACAGGAAGCTGTACAACGGATTGGTACTGCTGCCGAATTTCAATAAGCATTTAGTAAACGAATGATTGAATTGGCCTGAGCTAGCAGGATCTAACGATAGTTCATAAGTATTGCTACCGTAAATGATACAGTTTTTGAAGTCGGCTTGTACCAAATCGAAAGGCACTTGAGCACCATTTTCATCTTCATAATAATTGTTCAACAAGACAGCCACTTGTCGGGAACTCGACCAATTGTTGTTAAACGTACAATGCTTGAATTCGTAGCTTCCCCCCAATGTACAAGCCAGTGAAGCTATACCTCCGTAATTAATGACCAGGTTTTCACCTTTAATCTTTGCAGTTTTGGCGTATAATCCAATCAATGACGAATTGTATATCTGAGTGTTTTTAATCGTCATAAAATTGCCATCATTGCTGTCGATGTTTAAACCGACTGCTGCATTTTTGATGATTACGTTTTCGATTTCATTTCCGGTACTTCCGGCAGTCAGCCAAATGGTTTGCCATTGTCCTGCCACGTCTGAAAATCCGGGTTCTAGTCGATCGCCTTCAAAAATGATATTGTTTTCTAAAGTTCCATTGCCTTTAAAAGAAGCGCCGTTACCCACAATTAATCCTGAATCGGCATGGAAATGTACTCGAGCGCCGGGTTGAACATTCAAAGTTTTTCCTCCCGGAACGGCCGCATAACCATAAACTACGTAAGGTTTATCGTTGTTCCAAACGTATTCATTACCGTTAACAGGATCATTTTCATCTAAAAAGAAACCATATACCGGTTCTTCTATACCATCAATGGTTAGGGTTTCGGTAGTCCCGTCGGCAAATCGTTTCGGATATAAGAAATACGCATCTTGGATTAAGGTTACCAAGTCTACATCTTGCACTTCTCCATTAGCGTGGCGGAATTCGATAATATCGGTATATAAAAAATCGGTTGGATTGGCTTCGGCTACATCGGCTGTAACTTCAATGAAGATATACATGCTGTCTTTGGCCAATAATTCGACATCGTTGAAAACTCTATTGTTATTGCCCACCATGCCATCTACCGTCATGCGGTATTTAGAGGCTTGTCCTTTTCCTAATTGTATGGTTGGAATTTTGATGTCTTTGTCACTTTTGTTATACACTTTTAGGGTGTAAGTACTCGAGCCGATATTGGTGAAAACTGTATCTAAATACACTGTGTCTTTAGAAAAAAACAAGCCGCCTGTACTGGGTTCAAATTCAAAATCTTGTCGACAAGAACTGGTTAGTAATGTCAAGCCCACAATAAAAAAGAGAATAAGATAGCGCATGGATATTTCGAATTTTTACGTTGTACAATTCGGCCTAAAGACCTCGGGTGGTAAATGTAGTTATTAAAGTTTAAATTGAAAATAAGTCAATTTGAAAATTTGACGATTGTATGTTAATAACGATAAAATTGCCATTATAGTATTTTGTAATGATGGCTTTTTTCCTTGTGGGAAATAAGTAGTAATTTCGTAAAAAAAAATAAGCTATGGCATTGGATAGAGAAAAAGTGTTACAACTGTGCAACGAATGGAGTAAAAACACTTTGATGGAAACCTTAGAAATAGAATATATAGACGCCGGTGAAGGCTTTTTAAAAGCCAAAATGCCGGTGAATTATAGAGTGCATCAACCTATGGGATTATTACACGGTGGCGCTACAGTGGCTTTAGCCGAAAGTGTTGGCAGTGCTGCTTCACTCATGTTTATTAATACTGAAAAGCAAGAAGTGCGCGGGATAGAAATTTCGGCCAATCATTTGAAAAGCAAACGCGAAGGAACTGTTTTTTGTACTGCCAAAATCATTCACCAAGGCAGAAGTATTCATTTGTGGGAAATAAAAATAACCGATGAAAACGATAAACTCATTTCGCTTTGTAAGTTGACCAACATGATTTTACCCAGAAGATAATGACTGATTTATTTGTAAAAATCAAAGTCCATTTGGAGCAACAACTGCCTTTTGTCTTGTATGCTAAACCGAATACAGACCGTCTAATTGCGGTGCTTCAGGGTAATGATAACTTATATTTTTTAGAAGATTTTAATGAAAAAGGTTTTGTTTTTGCGCCTTTTAACGGTGATTCGATTCCATACATACCACAATCGGAATCTGATATTTATGTAGAAAAGATTAGCGAGTCAGATTTTTTATTGACTGCCGATCCAACATTTCACGCGGATGAAGTTGCTCAAAAAAGTTTTGAGGATTTGGTCACCAAAGGCGTCGAGGCAATTCAAAATGGCCAATTCGAGAAAGTAGTTTTATCCCGAAAAGAGACCGTTGCAATTCCGTCTTTTGAGATAGCAACCGTTTTTAAAAAGTTGGTAGTTTTTTATCCGACTGCTTTTAAATATTGTTTTTTCCACCCGAAAATAGGGCTTTGGTTGGGCGCCAGTCCGGAGCAGTTTTTAAAAATCAATCAGGAAACCATACAAACTGTGGCTTTGGCCGGAACGCAAGCGGTAACTGAATCTAAAGACATCGTTTGGCAAGAAAAAGAAATCAAGGAGCAACAATTGGTAACCGATTTTATCACTCAAAGTTTGGCCGATAAAGTTTCGGAACTAACTCTTTCGAGTCCGTATTCCGTTCAAGCCGGTAATTTATGGCATATTAAAACGAATATTTCAGCCACTCTCAAGAATAAAAATAATCTAAAAGAAATTATACTGGCTTTGCATCCAACTTCTGCTGTTTGCGGATTGCCGAAAGCAGCTGCTAAGGATTTTATCTTGCAAAACGAGCCTTATGAAAGAAGCTATTATTCCGGCTTTTTGGGCGAGTTGAATGTTGATTTGGCTACCTTTCACACAGCGCAATCCGATTTATTTGTCAATTTGCGATGTATGAAGATTGCCGAAAACAAAGCCGAGTTGTTCATGGGTTGTGGTGTTACTAAAGACAGTAAGCCTGAGGCTGAGTTTATCGAAACGGTAAACAAATCGATGACGATGCGAAAGGTTTTGTAAATAGTAGTATTTTTGCAAACCAAAATGCATTGACAATCAATGGTAAATATTTAAAAGCATTGCTATGAAATTAGACATATTAGCTTTCGGAGCACATCCTGATGATGTAGAACTAGGTTGTAGCGGTACTATAGCCAAGGAGGTTTCGTTAGGCAAAAAAGTTGGTGTAATTGATTTGACCAGAGGAGAACTCGGTACGCGTGGTTCCGTTGAAATCAGAGACCAAGAAGCTAGTTTGGCGGCAGAGATTTTAGGATTAACTGTACGGGAGAATTTAAATATGCGTGATGGTTTTTTTGTGAACGATGAAGTCCACCAAATGGAGATCATCAAAAGGATTCGAAAATACCGACCTGAGATTGTAATATGCAATGCAATAGAAGACAGACATATTGATCACGGAAAAGGCAGTAAGTTGGTTTCTGATGCTTGTTTTTTATCGGGATTGCGTAAAATTGAAACCACTCACGAAGGAGAAGTTCAAGAAGCTTGGCGTCCTAAAGTGGTATATCACTATATTCAATGGAAAAATATTGAGCCTGATTTTGTGGTTGATATTTCCGATTTTATTGATCAGAAGACTCAATCTATTTTGGCTTATGCCTCACAGTTTTATTCTGAAAATTCCAATGAACCGGTAACGCCGATTGCCACCAAAAACTTTTTGGAAAGCATTCATTATCGTTCACAAGACTTTGGCAGATTGATAGGAGTGGATTATGCTGAAGGTTTTACAACCGAGAGATACGTGGCAGTCAAGAGCTTAGGAGATTTGATTTAAAAAATAAAAAAAACCTTTGCAAAAGTTAAGTTTTGCACTATATTTGCACTCGCAAAAGCAACTTAGGTTGTCAGCAACCACAAATGGTGATTGTAGCTCAGTTGGTTAGAGCGTCGGATTGTGGTTCCGAAGGTCGGGGGTTCGAGACCCCTCATTCACCCAAAATTTAAAAGCCCCGATATCGGGGCTTTTTTTGTTACAAACTATATTTGGTTTTCAGCTATTTTTTTTACCAATGCAAAAATTACATTATGAGTACACTTTTGTTCAAAGCTACTTTGTTTAAAACTGAATTCAATAACAACTTTGTTATTCTTCTTTATATCAAAAATTGAACCTTCCATTTTCCGAATAACTTTCCAACCCGGACAATAATTGTCAGCTCTTTTTAAATAAGAAAACACTAAAAAATAATCAGCCAGTGTTTTATCTTTGGTAATATTAAAGCCTTGGTCCATTAAATTTTCAGTCAAATTTTTAACAACACCTAAACGATCTTCCGTTAAGGGTTCAATGTAGATGTAACCTTCTTTTTTTAAAGGTTCGAAACTATTCACCAGTAATTTTTTATAAGTCTGAGACTGACCTGTAGTACTGAAAAGTAATATCAGAAAAACAATTATTCTTTTCATAATTTATTGTTTGTCTACTTTATCAACCAATAATCGTTTTTCCCTGTTGGCAATTTCCCAAGCAATAGCAAAAGCGTATTGGGTTCGTTTGGTGAGTGCATCAAATTCAATTTTACTGACTTCATCTCCGGGTTTATGGTAATCGGCATGGGTTCCGTTAAAAAGGAAAACCGACGGAATATTGTGTTTGGCAAAGTTGTAATGGTCGGAGCGATAATAAAATCGATTCGGATCTTTTTTGTCATTGTATTTGTAATCAATAGTGAGTTGGATGTATTGTTCGTTCACGCTTTCGCAAATGTTATACAAGTCGGTCGATAAATAATCGGAACCAATTACATAAACATAATTATTGCTGTCTTTGTGAAAATCATCGCGACGGCCAATCATATCAATGTTCACATCAGCAACAGTATTTTTCAACGGGAAAAGTGGGTTTTCGGAATAGTAACGGGAACCGTGCAAACCGTGTTCTTCTCCGGTTACGTGTAAAATTAGGATAGAGCGTTTGGGGCCGTTACCTTCGTTTTTGGCTTTTTGAAAAGCAGCAGCCATTTCCATTAAAGCCACTGTGCCCGAACCATCGTCATCAGCACCGTTGTACACTTCACCATCTTTAATCCCTACGTGATCGTAATGAGCCGAAAGCACCACAATTTCATCCGGTTTTTCGGAACCTTCTATAAACGCCCAAATGTTCTCCGAATCGGGTAAGTTTTCGTTTCTCTTGGCATTTAAAAATGCCGCCGGTACTTTTTGGTAGTAATTGTCGGCACCTTTGGGATACGAAATACCGTTTTTCTTGTAAAAATCGATGATAAACTTGCCGGCTTTCTTTTGGCCTTCGCTTCCGGTTTCTCGACCTTCGGTTTCATCTGAGGCAATGAATGTCAGGTTGGTGCGCAAACTTTCAGTATTAATTGCAGAGAGATACGTACTAACATTGGATAACTTTTTATTCCCTGATTTTGATGGGCTACAGCTTGTTACTAATGCAAAAAGCGCTAAAAAGAACAATATTTTTTTATACATGATTAATGGATATTTATGAATGAAAAGAAGAAAAGGCCAACCAATATAAAGCTCAAGATGAACATATTGATGAAAAATATTAAGATACCCTTGATGATTGTTTTGAGCCTGCTTTGCTCATAAAAGCGATGATGAGCCGGGAAAAAATAATACAACATGTATAGAATTATGACGGTATCAAACAAAGAAATGATACTGTCTATCAACCAATGATGACCCAATAATCCCATAAAAAAGTTGAACAACTCTAAAATTAATGAGGCGAGCAACAAAAAGGAAAAGTAATGTAAAGTAAAAATGCCATGGTCAAAATAATACCAACGTTTTTTACTTTGGAACAGCCAAAGAACGAAGGCAAACAATGGCATATAAATGAATAAAGCTTTCGGTATATTATGGATGAACGCTTCTGAGAGTTTATCAAAAACTTCATCTTTTGTTTTCCCTTTTTTAGCTAAAAGTATTTTTTTATGAAACCAATAGCCAAAATCTCCAAGCTTTTCCTCAGGTTTGCCATATTTTTGAATAGAATCTAATTCTTCCACTGAGCGGTATCCGAAATTCATGTAATTACTGCTTTCATCAACTTCATTTTTCTCGGCAGCAGCTTTTTGCAAAGAATCGGCCACTTTTCTGTCGATATAGCCCTTTTGTTCCAGTTTTTTTATCCATTGTTGTTTTTGAATACTGTCCTGAGTCCTACTAATGGAATCCGTTTTGGTAGGCTTAAGTTGCTCTGTGTGTTGCTGATTGTTGGTTTTTTCCGCTTCAATTGTTTCTTCAGTTGAACCGTCAGGAATAATGGAAAAAAGGAAAAAAGTCACAAAGCTGATGAAGATATAGAGTCGGATAGGAGCCAAATACGACATTCGCTTTCCGGATAAGTACTCTTTGGTAAGGGAAGCCGGCTTAAAGATCAAGTTTCTAATGGTTTTCCAAAACGAATTTTCGTAATGGGTTAAATCTTCAAAAAAGTGGATAAATAATTGTACAAATGTTTTTCGGGTATCGGTATTTTCCTGACCACAGTTAGGGCAGTAGCGGTGTTCCACCACATGTCTGCAATTCAAGCAGGTTTTATCTTTTCTCAATGGGCTTTTGGACATAACTTGTTGCTTCTGTTAGATACGTAAAACTATTAAAATAATTTCTATTTTTGAGAAACTAAATTTAAAACCATGCAATCTACTGCCAAGACTGTCGAAGAGTATATCAACTCTTTACCTGAGGACCGAAAAAGTGTAATTCAACAACTTCAAAAAATCATATTGGATAATCTGCCTGAAGGTTTTCAAGAATCAATGGGATACGGCATGATGGGTTATTGTGTGCCGCATTCTATTTATCCGAACGGATATCATTGTAATCCGAAAGATCCGCTTCCGTTTATGGGATTGGCCTCGCAGAAAAACTTTATAGCTTTCTATCACATGGGCATTTATGCGGATAAAAATTTATACGATTGGTTTGTAACTGAATATGGAAAGCGTTGTAAATACAAGCTCGATATGGGGAAAAGTTGTGTGCGATTTAAAAAGACAGCTGATATTCCATATGATTTAATAGCCGAATTGGTTCAGAAAATTTCCGTTGAAGATTGGATTAAAACCTATGAATCTGCTTTTAAAAAATAACAAATGTTGCAGATTGTACCTAACACTGATACCCAATTTACAGCGGTAAGGGCTATTGCTTTTGAAGTTTGGCCCAAAACCTATGGTGCTATTTTATCGAAAGAGCAACTGGACTACATGCTTGGTAAGATGTATAGTGTTGCTGCTCTTCAAGAACAAGTCAATCAAAAGAAGCATCATTTTATTTTGGTTCAAGACCATGGAGCAACCGTTGGATTTGCTTCTTATGAACACAATGCAAACTATTCCGGAAAAACAAAGATCCATAAAATTTACATATTATCTTCCCAACAAGGAAAAGGAACAGGTAAAACGTTGATTGATTATATTCAAGAAAAAGCTCATGTTTATGGTGACAAAGCTTTGTTTTTAAATGTGAACAAATACAACTCCGCTGTCCAATTTTATCAAAAAATCGGCTTTGAAATTGCTAAAGATGAAGTGATTGATATAGGCAATGGTTTTGTGATGGATGATTATGTGATGGAAAAACAACTGTAACTAAATGGCATTTTTAAAAAAAATTAACGCGAAAGCAAAAACAGACAGTAATACCGGTTTTGGTGTCAACCCGGGAAGTTACGGAGGTCGTTTTTTGACTAAAAACGGTAACGCCAATATTAAAAGAACGGGAATTGGTTTTTTTGATGGGATAAGTTGGTTTCATACCATGGTTAACATACCGAGGTGGAAATTCATGCTAATTATACTCCTGTTTTATTTTGTAGTTAATTTATGCTTCGCGAGTGTGTATTATTTGATAGGAGTGGAGCATTTAAAAGGGATTAATGCTGAAAAAGCTATGGATCAATTTGGTCAAGCTTTTTTTTTCAGCATTCAAACTTATACTACTGTTGGGTATGGACACATTAGTCCGAGTGGTTTTTTAACAAGTTTTGTGGCTGCCTTTGAAGCTTTGTTCGGCTTGTTGAGTTTTGCCATAGCTACCGGTTTGTTTTACGGAAGATTCAGTATGCCAAAGGCTTTTTTGCGTTTTTCTGAAAATGCCTTGATTGCTCCTTACCAATCCGGTACTGCTTTGATGATCAGAATGAGTCCTTTTAAGAATACTCATCTAACAGATGCTGAAGCCAAAATAACGGTAGGGATGACTGTTGAAGAAAACGGTAAAATGGTCAATAAGTTTTATAATCTTGACTTGGAGTTATCCAAGATTAACGCATTAACCTTGAGTTGGACTTTGGTTCATCCCATTACGGAAAATAGCCCTTTTTATAATTTATCTAAAGAAGATTATGTTAACATCAAAGGTGAAATAATGGTGTATGTTAAGGTTTTTGATGATCGTTTCAGTACAACTGTTGTGAAACGTACTTCTTATATATTTGAAGAAGTGGTATATGGCGCAAAGTTTATTCCAATGTTTTCAAGAAGTCATGATGATAACCATACTTTACTGCACATCAATAAATTGAATGCTTTTGAAAAAGTAGTCTTATAAAAAAAGTCCCGAATTTTGTTCGGGACTTTTTTTATTGAATTGGTTAAAGATTTATTCTTTAATGAATTTTTGAGAGTAATCTTTACCATTGCTGTCTCTTAACATCAAGATGTAAGTTCCTTTGGCAAGATGATTAACGGTTAGAGTTTGGTTAGTCACTTGGGTTTGGTGAACCATTCTTCCGCTTAAATCGTATACTTGAGCCGTAACAAATTCAACCGGATTAGCAGTGTTGATTGCAATGTTGATAGTGTTTTTTACCGGGTTAGGGTATACGGTGAATACTGAACTTTCAAAGGCATCAATTCCTAAAGTAGCACCTTCCACTACATTTAATGGTTGGTTTGGAGTTACGTTATTATAAGTATCAACAATACCTGAAGGCCATTTGATGATAACTTGGTTGATTACGTTGTGAGTTCCCAGTCCGAAGTGAGCGTTTAATGTACTCATGTAGCGGAATCCTTCACCACTGCGTATATCTCTGATTTGTTTGCCCCATGGGCCGTAAATTTCTACGCGAGCACCAATTCCGTTTCTGTTGCTTTGAATGCCTTGTAAAGTTACTTTCAACCAATTGTTGCCATTTGGTACTCCGTATCTAATAGTTGACCCGTTTTGGATGTCTAAGAAACCATCGTTGTTTAAGTCACCTACAGCACCAACACTAATAGCATTGTAACCTACAGGAGCAAAAACATTGTTTCCTTGGTTGAACATAATTTTATTACCGCCACCTAAAACATCAACTTTACCATCATTATCAAAATCGTAAGCAATATTATCAATGTTGGTTGAAGTATTGGTGTCCCAACCTGAACCTGCTGTGATGTTGGTGAAAGCAATTGTATTAGTGTCTTTGTTGTTTCTGAAGAATTTATGAGTTCCTGCACTGGCTGTAATAATGACATCCATGTCATCATCATTATCAAAATCAGCTATGGCAGATGACCATGTTTGAATAGGAGTTACATTGATACCGGCTTGAGCGGAAATATCCGTAAAAACACCATTACCGTCATTTCTGTGCAATTCACATGGAGGACCGGAACATTTTGAGATAAACATATCTAAATCACCGTCATTGTCCATGTCTGTCCATAATGAAGCATAATTTCCTCCGCTTGGAGTGATACCTAACATATAAGCTCCCGGAGTTCCGGATTGGTAGTAAGTCATGTTAGCATTCCCATCATTCAAGTAATAAACATTAGGGTCAATATCGTGACAAGAGAAAGCATCTAAGTGACCATCATTATTGATGTCTACAAAGTTGGTTCTTTGACAGAAAATATAATCAGAAGGGTTAATATTGGTATATGATGTACCGTTGTTTGCCGATCTCCAAAAAGTTAGTCCGGAGCCGCTTCCTAAAAGTAAGTCATTGTATCCGTCTTTGTTGTAATCACCGGCAGCCAAACTCCATGAAGGCATATCACTGGTGCCTGTAATAGGGAAATCAGTAACGGTAAAAGAACCCGGAGTGTTACCTTGGAAATGAACTCTAAGGTTGTTGTTACTAACACCAACAATATCATCTTTAAAATCACCATTCATATCTACAATACAGATATTGTAACCACTATTGATAGTTGAAACAGTTTGGTTGTTATAAGTGATAGGAATTACAATAGGTGTTTCGTTGATTTGAAAATCAAAACCTGCGGTACTCCATTTGTTATCCCATACAATGTAATAAGTAGTGCCGGCAGAGGCAATAAATGTATAAGTTGATAAATAGGAATTGGTATTTCCAAAATTACAAGCCAAAACTCCCGAATTGTCATCGCTTCCAACACAAGTTAATCCTGAGGTACAATTTCCTGAATACACATTTAAATTGGTGTCTTTACAAAGATTTGCTGCCAAATCAGAAGTAATTGTTACATTAGCATTAACTGTTGGAGTGTAAGAATACCATTTAGATAAAGAAGTTGTAGAGCAACTGGTATTGATATTGGTTTGATCAATTGCAGCAACTGTAGTTGTACCTGCACTTACAGCTATAGCTGCATTACAAGGGTTGTAACCAGCCGGGATTTCAGTTAACTGAAAGTTGAATCCGACAGATTCATATCGGTTGTCCCATACTATGTAATAAGTTTGACCGGCAACAGCATTAAATGTGGCTTTGGAAAGATAGGTGTTGGTATTACCTGAATTACAAGCCAATACTCCCGAGTCGTCATCTGCTACAACGCAAGTCATAGTTGTACAATTACCGGTGTAAATTCTAAGTCTGGTATCTCTACACAAGTTTTCTTGTAAATCAGATGATACAGTAACAGTGTAATTTTGAGAGGGTGTGTAAGCGTACCATTCTACAGCTGTTACATTAGAATTGTTGTAAGTACAAGTGGTAGCGGGTAAACCGGCACCGTCTATTGTACTGATAGTAAAAGTTCCTGCTGTTGTGATTGGAATAGCTGAGGCACAATTATCTTGTGCAAAAGTCAAACCGCTTACAGCCAACAAAAAAAATAAAAATGTAATTTTTTTCATATTATTGAGTTATTGGATTGGTTTTAAGTTACGGACAATTTTGTAATGAGTTGATCCACTCTTCAATTAAGGCAACCCCTTCATCATGAATTAATGATCTGCCATGTAAAGGCATCATATAACTTTCGTTAGTAGTGTTAATTCTGAAAAACAGCATTGATTGAGAGGGTTTACTTGGTGTGACAAGGTTACTCAACTCCGGATCAAAATCTTGCATATCTACAGTAGGAACACAAATTCCCATGTTGCTTTGACCGTTAAGACCTCCGGTTTCAGTAAAGCTCAATCTTAATGGTCTGTAATCACAATGTCCGGTTTCTTTGTGACAATGGGCACAGTTGATATCAAAATAAGAGCGAACTCGTTTTTCCAGTGGCTGAGTAGCATCGTTATAATTAATCGTTGTATGTTCCGGTGTTGGGAAAGCAAAATTGTTTTCCAAATAACCTTGTTCAATCCATTTGGTCAATTGATTTTTGGTTTCACTACCATAATTGTAATTGAAGTTAAGGTTTTGCGGTTTAATACCGATAGGAATAAAGGTAGTTACTTCTTGACCGCCAACATCTTGCTTATACTTATGACAAACTATACATTGGGCTTCAGATGGAATTCTGTAATTAACATTGCGAACCACATTGTTGTCATCCTTAAAAGTTAGTTGTTTGTAGCTTCCATTCAAGTCCAAGAAGGCTTCTGTTTGATCATCGTTCCAAACATAATCAGCAAAAATCCAACCATCAGCCTTGCGAATCATGATACGTGTCTCTATAATCAACGGCGTATCAGAGGGTTGAATTTTATCGTAATAAAAGTTTTTAATTATGGCTGCACCAACCGGTAATTCCAATATTTTGTCATCGCCGTTAAAAGTCGCTTTTGTTCCTTCAGGCATCCAAACGAAACGTTTTTTGTGGGCATAATCACTAAATAGAATACTGGCAGGTTCATAAGGAATAACATTTAGAGAAGGAGTCAGATTCTTTAAATCGCCATCAAAAAAATGATAATCCGATAATTTTGGATAAGGTACCTGAGTTAAATCAACAACTACAGGCGAAACAGGCGTATAATCTTCATCATCGTTGTCAGAACATGAAGAGAAAACAGTCAATGTAAAGACCAAAAGCAGTGCTTGTAAGTAATTCTTTTTCATATAATTTTTAAAATGCAGTCCAAATATAACAATATTTTGGTAACAATCTAAAAATTAACAAAATTCCTGTTATTACTTTCGGTATTTTTATGAAAAAAATAGGTTTTGTGTTTTTTTACGTCGAAAAATGAATTTTATTCTGAATCTTTATTCGCTCGTTGGAGTATGTTATCTGGTATGGCTTTTTTAGCTTTGGCGCCCATTTTTTTCAGTTTTTCAACACTGTTTATCAGGTTGCCTTTTCCGTCAAAAAGTTTGTTCATGGCATTGCCGTATTCCACTTTTGCTTCATCCATTTTTTTGCCGATTTTAACCAAATCTGATACAAAACCTTCAAATTTATCATATAAAGCACCTGCTTGACGCGCGATTTCCAAAGCATTTTCTTGTTGCTTTTGATTGGTCCACATACTGTCGATGGTACGCAAAGTTGCCAGCAAAGTTGAAGGTGTTACTATCACTATATTTTTTTCAAAAGCCTTATTATACAGGCTTGTGTCGTCGTTTAAGGCGAGGGCAAAAGCGGATTCAATCGGGATGAAAAGCAATACAAAATCCGGACTTTCCATTTGGTACAAATCGTGGTAATTTTTGTCACTCAATTGATCTACGTGTCTTTTGATAGCGATGACATGTTCCTTGAGGTGTTGTGCTTTTTCGGTCTCGTCTTCGGAGTTGATATAACGCTCGTAAGCCGTTAAAGTTACTTTAGAGTCAACTATCATTTTCTTTCCATCCGGTAAGTTGATTACCACATCCGGAAATAAACGATTGCCTTCTTCGTTCACAAAGCTTTGTTGAACTTCATATTCTCTGCCTTTTTCGAGGCCTGATTTTTCTAAAACTCGCTCCAAAACCAACTCTCCCCAATTCCCCTGCATTTTGCTGTCGCCTTTGAGTGCTTTGGTTAGGTTTAAAGTTTCTTTGCTCATTTGCTCATTCATTTCACGCAAGCCCAAAATTTGTTGACGCAGCGCTGCATGGTAATCAATGCTTTCTTTGTGGGTGTCTTCAACCTTCTTTTCAAACAATTGGATTTTGTCTTGTAAAGGCGATAGTATGTTCTTGAGGTTTTCTTTGTTTTGTTCGGTAAACTTTACCGTCTTCTCTTCTAAGATTTTATTGGCCAAGTTTTCAAACTCTTTGGTGAATTTTTCTTGTAGCTTTTCTACTTCTTCTTTTCGTTCTTTGTTTCGCTCCCAAAGATTCTCAAAATCAGTCTCTTTTTTTGATAATTGTATGGCTAGTTCTTCCTTTTCAGTACGAATGTTTTCGCGTTCTTGAATGGTTTGACCGACTTGGTTTTTGAGTTGCTCGATTTGTTGCAATAAGCCATTTACTTTTTCTTCTAATGAAGCTTTATCCGATTTGGATTGTGCGGCAAAAAGTGTTTTACCGATGAAAATGCCGATTACTAAGGCAATTACAAAAGATATGATTATCATCAGATTATCGTCCATACTATTCCTAACAATTTAAGGTCTAAATATACAGTGTTTTAAATAAAAATTATCGCTAATTTGAAAATTGTTTCCTAAATTGGCATCGTTTTTGAAAAGTGCCTTTTTAGAAATAAACAATTAATAAACCGATTAAACCACTTTAAGCTATGATTAGAAAAATTACCTTTTCAGCTTTGTTGCTGATAACTTCACTTTCTTATGCTCAATTAGGACCGGTAGGTCACTTGACTATTTTTTCGGAAGATGGTGATAAGTTTACCTTAATTCTTAATGGTGAAGTTATTAATGATGTTCCGCAAACCAATCTGAGAGTGGAAGATTTGAACCAACCGTATTACAATGCTAAGATTAAATTTGAGGACAAAACTTTAATGGACATCACCAAAAACAACCTTATGCTTACTGATGTTGATGGTGTTTTTGCCGATGTTACCTACAAGATTAAGAGAGATAAAAACAACAAGACCAAAATGAAGTTAAACTATTTTTCTTCTATCCCGGTTCAACCTGATTTTATCCCGCCTTCCAATGTACATGTTATTCACTACGGACAACCTCGCCCTGTTCCTGTGGCTGTTCCGGTGCAACAACCGGTTAGAGGTGTAACTCAAACTACCACTACTACCACTACCCAAACTGGAGGCGCAAGTGTGGGTGTTGGGGTTAATGTTGGTGGTGTAAACATGGGAGTAACTATCAATGATAATATGGGCGGCGGAGCTGTTACCCAAACCACAACTACCACCACTACTGTTGGAGGAAGTCACGCTATTGATTATGATGCTCCTGCACCGGTTAGGGGTTGTAATGGCAGAAGTTGTATGACTCCGGCTAATTTCAACGCGGCATTAGCCACTATTAAAAAGCAAAGTTTTGAGGACACTCAATTGAAAACGGCAAAACAAGTAATTGCGGCTAACTGTTTGAATGTTGACCAAATTATCCAAATTGCCAATACTTTCAGTTTTGAAGACAATAAATTAGAGTTTGCCAAGTTTGCCTACGATTACTGTATCGAGCCAAGAAATTATTTCAAATTAAATGGTATTTTTTCTTTCAGCAGTAATGTAGATGAGTTGTCAGATTATGTGCAAAGCCGACAATAATTTCGTGAAATAATACATTTTAAGACCATCCATTGTGATGGTCTTTTTATTTTTGCTCAAATTTTATCATGAAACACCAACATTTTTTACTGCACAAACCCAACGGCTATTTGAGTCAGTTTGTCTACGAAAAAAAGCGTCACAAGAAATTATTGGGAGAACTGTATAATTTTCCCGAAGGCACAATGGCGATTGGTCGTTTGGATGAAGATTCTGAGGGCTTGCTGCTGCTAACTACCGATGGCATGGTGAGTGAAATTGTGAGAAGCAAAACCATCGAGAAAGAATATTATGCCCAAGTGGACGGCATTATTACACCTGAAGCAATAACTCAATTAGAGAGAGGAGTTGAAATTGGTTTTAAAGGGATTCGCTATACTACGAAACCTTGTCAAGCTAAGTTTATTACTCAATGTCCCGATTTTATAGGCGAGGGTAGAAGAATTCGAGATGAACGCCACGGACCCACCAGTTGGATTTCGATTATTTTAACGGAAGGCAAATTTCGTCAAGTCAGAAAAATGACAGCAGCGGTAGGATTTCCTACTTTACGATTGGTGAGAATTCGAGTAGGAAGCCTAACTTTGCATAATCTAAAAGCGGGCGAAGTACAGCCCGTAAGCGAATTCAATCTTTAAAGGGTCTAAAAACTTAACAATCTAAATGCTTAAC
The DNA here is from genome assembly GCF_047038255.1 of Flavobacterium mekongense. Lineage (GTDB taxonomy): Bacteria > Bacteroidota > Bacteroidia > Flavobacteriales > Flavobacteriaceae > Flavobacterium > Flavobacterium mekongense. The sequence goes on along the minus strand of NZ_CP174374.1, from coordinate 2,643,237 downwards.
ATAGTTTTAGTTGAACCAGAAATTCCCAACAATACCGGTAATATCGGTCGTTTGTGCGTGGGAACCGAAAGCCGTTTACACTTAGTTAAACCTTATGGCTTTGAAATCACAGATAAAAACCTAAAGCGTTCCGGTTTGGATTATTGGGTGCATTTAGACTGGAAGGAATATGACAATGTTCAAGATTGGATTGCGCAAATTCCCGAGAAATCCAGAGTGTTTTTGATGAGTTCTCATGCTACTAAATCGCTTTACGAAACCGAATTTCAAGACGAAGATTGGTTGGTTTTTGGTAAAGAAAGCATTGGATTGAGTCAAGAAGTTTTAGCCCAATTTGAAAACCATTTAACCATTCCTATGTCTAAACTCATTCGCAGTTATAATATTGCCAATTCTGTTGCCTTTGTAGTGGGTGAAGCGAAAAGACAACTTAGCATGAAGTAGTTAAAAACTCAGGAAATCACAAACTTTCCTTTTTCACCATCAAAGGAGATGGAATTATCCTTGAAAAGCGCATTAAAAACGCCTTTAGAAATTAAATTACAAGGTTGGTCGTGATAAACTTTATTTTCGGTCATGACTATCATTTGATCACTGAGTTGGATGGCTAAGTCAACATCATGGGTAGAAAACAGTATACATTTTTTAGTTTCCTGCGACAACTTCTTTAATAATTTAAAAACTGAAACTTTGTGCAGTAAGTCTAAGTGTGTGGTAGGTTCATCTAAAATAATCAGCGGTGTGTCTTGAGCCAAAGCCCTGGCAATTAGTACAATTTGCAATTGCCCGTCACTGATTTCAAAATGTTTTTTGGCAACCAAATGTTTTATTTGAGTTAATTCAATGGCTTGTTCGATTTTTGAACGGTCTTCTCCCGATAGTTGTCCAAGCCAATTGGTGTAGGGTTGTCTGCCCAAGGCGATCAATTCGTAAACCGATAAATTATTCGGGGGTAATTTTTCAGTTAAAACCAAGCTTAATTCTTGAGCCAAGGCTGCAGTCGGTATTTGGTGAATGTTCTTCCCATTCAAACAAACCAAACCTTGTAGGGGTTTTTGAATACCGGTTATAGTTCGCAGTAAGGTAGATTTTCCGATGCCATTGGCGCCAACCAAGGCAATAAGTTGTCCTGCTGCCAATTCCAAATTTAGGTTTTCAGCAATGGTATGGTTTACGCCTTTGGTATGATAACCAATGCTCAACTCTTTTGTGGCAATTATGTTTGTATCGGTATTCATTTAAGACAAACTTTTCTTTCTAACAATCAACCAAACCACCACAGGTGCGCCAATAATTGAAGTAATGGCATTGATTGGCAAGGTAAACTCGAAGCCCGGCATTTGCGAAACAGTATCACAAAAAAGCATGATAATGGCACCTATGAGCAAGGTGCTTCCAAATAAAATTCGATGATTGCTGGTTTGAAAAACCAATTTCGACAAATGTGGAACGGCCAAACCTACAAAGGCAATGGGTCCGGCAAAAGCGGTAATGCTTCCGGCTAAAATACTCGTAGATAATATGATGGCATAGCGGGCTTTTTTGATGTCTAAGCCCATACTTTTTGCATAATTTTCACCTAATAGTAAAGCATCTAATGGTTTTAAAGTAAGTAGACTCAGGAACAAACCCAAAGCTACTGAAAGGGCAAGTAACATGATGCTTTCCCAAGATAAGTTACCGATGCTTCCCATCGACCAGAAAGTGTATTTTTGCAGTTGCTCGGCTGTGCTAAAGTAGCTAAATACACTAACAATGGCGCCGGTAAAACTACTGAACATTAACCCAACAATAAGAATAGACATTGTATCTCTTAATCGTTGTGAAACCACCAAGATCATCAGTAAAACAAATAAACTTCCCAAACAGGAAGCCAAGATGATTCCGTAAGAGGACAATAAGAATTGTGAAAGAAAAGGAGGTAAAAAGCCTGCGCCCAGTAACACAAAGGCTACGCCCAAACTCGAACCGGAACTTAGACCTAATACATAAGGTCCGGCCATTGGGTTTCTGAAAAAGGTTTGCATTAATAATCCGCTGACAGATAATCCCATACCAACTAAAATGGCAGTAATGGCTTTAGGCAACCTGAAATTTACAATGATGTACTCCCAAGTGTCTTTTTCGGCCTGACCGCCCAACAAACTTTTAAAAACTTCCTTTACCGGAATCGATACTTGCCCCAAAGAAATATTCGAGAGCAATGACAACAACAAGAGCAATGTCAAAGCGCTAAAGAGTACTGTATTTCGACTTTGTTTTTTCAAATTATTGCAGTTTCTCGAAAAAAAAGGGTTGGTAACTTTTCAAGAGTTCAGGATGTAAAATCTTCACTATATCTTTCAAAACAATATCAGGACGGTTAGGAGCCAATTCGTAATACAATATGCCTCCGGTTTTTCCCTTCCTGCCGCTGAACGAATATACATTTTTATTTTGGAATGCTTTAAATTGACTGTAATGTGGATTGGCTGTTGTCATTTCTTTCAAAGAGGCAAATTGTCCCGATGTAATCCAAATATCGGCTTGTTGGGCTTTTTCAAATACGGCTTCAAATGAAAGAGATAAACTCCCAGTTCCTGTAGTTTCAGCCCATAAATATTGCCCTTTAGCTTCTTTTAAAAGCAAACTGCCCCAACTGTTGCCTTTGGGCAAATACCAACGGTCTTCAAACATGTCTCCGGCCAATATGGTTGGAGTTTGCTGGGCACTTTGCGCTATTTGTATGGTTTTTAAATACTCTTTTTCAATTTTCGTAAAGATAGCCTCTGCCTTTTTTTGCTGTCCGTATAAAGCGCCGAAAAACTTAATCCACTCGGCTTTGCCTAATGGAGTTTCTTCATTCCAATCACCATTTAGTATGACTTTTAAACCGCTTTTTTGCAAATTGTCCAAGGTTGGATTGTTATTGTCAATTCCGTAACCGATAATTACATCGGGTTGTAAATTCAAAATCACTTCGGTATTCAAGCTCTGATTCATTCCCAATTCTTTGACTTTTCCGGCTTCAATTCGGGCCCTGACCTTTTCGGATGAAATGTAATCCAAGTGTGGAAAACCTACTAATGTTTTCTCTTTTTTGAGCATTTCCAACGATGGAATATGTGTGGTTGAAGTAACCACTATGCTTTTAATCGGTACCGAAATTACAGGGTTTTGTTTTAAACTATCGGGAATGTTGCCGTTTTTTTCTTTTAAGATGTAAGTATAAGTTTTTGTTGCTTTCGGCCAAGGATTTTTAACGGTTACTATGGTATAACCTTCATAGTTTCGGACGGAAAACCCTTTGGCGTAGCGAATGGTATTTTGGGAAGTGATTTGTTGATCAGTTACAGTCTCTTTTTTACATTGCGTAAAAATGACCCCTAACAGCAATACAGTCAAAAAGCGAAGACAGGTTCTCATCCAATTATTTTTTTGCAAAAATAGAAGATTGTTGTCGAATATTTTGAGTCTTGTAACATTTGATGCCAAACCAAGATTTTCATCTTCTTAATTTTACTGAAAAATATAGTCATGAGAGACGATTCTAATACTTTTATGTACCTGGTTGGCGGTATTATCTTGTTGCATTTTTTGGTTGGATTTATTTGGTTGATTGTCAAGTTTTCCAAGAAAAAAGACGAATAAATTTGCCTTATTAAGATTGAAATTGCAATATTTCTGTTACATTTGCCCCCGAATTATGGTTGCGCATTTTGAATTTCAAAATCGCATTAAAAGGGAATTTGGTTAAAATCCAAAGCTGTTCCCGCAACTGTAAGCTATCAAGCTTGTTGTTATCTGCAACACCACTGTTTGTGAATTAAGAATTAGGAATTAGGAATTAGGATTTAAATCCTTAATCTCTAAATCCTTAATCCTAAATCAGAACGGGAAGGTCAACAACAAGACGCAAGCCAGGAGACCTGCCTAATTCATTGAGTAACAAACTTTCGGGAAAAAAGGTTTGGGTATGGGTAAATTCTATGCTTTTCTCCCAACATTAGTAATTCAGTAAAATTAAAATGATTTTCTTGGCGTTTCTGAATACTTCAGTCTTGCAGTAAATGATTTTTGATTTTATTGGCAGTGTTTAATTTAAAATGAAAAAAAACAGTACAATCAGTGCGTTCTTCGCATTGGTGGCAACTTGTGCTTGGTCACAAGAGCAGGATTCCGTTAAGGTGAATCCATTGAAAGAAGTGGTCATCTCTGATACCAAATTTGCACAAAGCAAAGAAAAATCAGGTAAAATCATCGAAGTTGTTTCAAGCAAAGATTTAGAGAAAAAAACAGGTCAAAGTTTGGCTACCGTTTTATCTCAAGTGGCTGGTGTTGAAATCAACGGGAACCAATCGGCCAATGGTAAAAACCTCGGTTACTACATTCGCGGCGGAAAGAACAGACAAGTCTTAATTTTAATCGACGGCATTCCGGTAACCGATGCTTCCGGTATTAGTTTAGAGTACGATTTGCGGTTGCTCCCGGTAGAGCAGGTGGAGAGCATAGAAGTCATGAAAGGTGCCGCCAGTACTTTGTATGGAACCGGAGCTGCAACAGGTGTAATCAATATCACCTTGAAAAAAGGTGCTAAAAAAGAAATCGAAGGCAACGCTTACATCAACATTGGTTCCAACAATACTTCGGATAATAAGAAATACAACGGACAAGATTTTAACCAAGGGATTTCGGTTAACGGAAATTTTAAAAAGCTCAATTACTTTGCTGGAATCAACAGTACAGAAAGCGGAAATATGTCGCAAATAGCGGCTCCGAATACCTCAGTTGCTTACGAAGACGATCGCTTTTCCCGTCAGAATGCCATCGCTAAATTTGGTTTTAGAGCAACAGAGAAACTAACGCTGAATTTCTTTGGGAATTATGACCGACTGAAAAATGGTTACGATTTGACTTTCGATAATACCGGCTTTAACGATTCGCCAATTAACACTACAACCTCAGAGCAAGTCCGTTTTGGATTTTCTCCCAAATATCAATACAGTAAAGGGGAATTTATTTTGAATTCAGGTTTCAATAAAATAGTTCGGGATTACACAGAGTTCAACAGTTTCTCCGGTACCACTGATTATTCGGTTTACGAATCCAGAAATGTGGTGCTTGACGGAGTGAACAAGTACAACATCAACAAGAATTTTGCGTTGATTTTTGGTGTGAATTATCAGTTCAATGACATGCTCAGTGAAACGCCTTTCGGGAATATCGAGAACCAATCCACCAAGTTTAATATTATCGATGGGTATTCCACTTTGGTATATCATTTCGATTTTGGTTTGAATATCAATGCCGGTGGTCGATTGAATAATCACAGTGCTTACGGTAATAATTTTGTGTACAATTTTAATCCGTCATACAATTTTAAGACGAGTTTTCCGCTGAAATTGGTAGCTTCTTACAGTACGGCTTATATTACACCGAGTTTGTACCAATTGTATTCTGAATACGGTAATGCCAATTTAACTCCGGAAAAGAATGCTACGGCTGAGGCCGGATTTGAAACGCGTTTGTTGTCTGAAAAACTTCGATTAGAAGCTATTGCATTTTATAGAGACCAAACCAATGCTATCGATTTCTTTTTCAATCCTGACACTTTCGAGTCTTATTATGTTAACATCAACGGAACCAACAAAGCCAAAGGAATTGAAACAGAGGTGTCCTATGAGTTAACTTCACAAGTAAAACTTAACGCCAATTACACTTTTACTCAAGTCGATAAGGATTTGGACCGATTGATTCCGAAGCACAAAGCCAATGCAAGTTTGGATTATCAACCTAACAGCAGAACCTTGTTCAATGTAAACTACCAATATTTTGACACCAGAAATGATGCTTTTTTTGATGGTAGTACGTTTGCCGTTACCGCTGTAAAATTAGACTCTTATCAATTGGTTAACTTTTTGGCCAAATACGAATTGATTAGAGGAAGAATGAGTGTTTTTGCTACAGCTACTAATATTTTAAACGAAACTTTTGTTGAAAATATCGGTTACTCCACCCGAGGAAGAAATTTCAAGTTGGGGTTAAACTTTGTTTTGTAATGTGGGAACAGGTTTAAAATTTTGTTGAAAAAAAGGCTAACTTTCGGGTTAGCCTTTTTGTTTGTCTTATTTACGCTCAATGTACATTTCAGTTCTTAATGGCGACATGGTTTTTGCATCGGCAAAATCACGTTCCGGTTGGCTTGGTCTTGGCGGAGTTGGTCGGCCACTACCTATAATTTGGTTAATAGCGGCATTTAGCAAAGGTTCGCTGGGATTTCCCAAAACGCCTAAATCGTCCATGCTCTCGGGTAATGTCGTAGTAGGTGTAATACCAGCAGTATAATCGCCGAAACCATTTTTGTCTACAATTTTAAGTACAATCGGTTGCATCGCATATTTGTGTCGCGGATTGACATTCTGTTTGGCAAAAGTCGGAGAATCATACAAAGTAATCGAGCCAACGTTTTTACCGGTTGTCGTAGTCCCAATTTGAACTACAGTAATATAAGGTTTTAAGCAATTGATAACCAACTCACTGGCTGAAGCCGTAGCGCTTGAAGTTAAAATATATACTTTATTCAAATTCAAACTGTTGAGGTTGCCCACAAATCGGTTTTCCAAACTCCCCGGATTGTTGTTTTCGTAATAGTTTTGGGCTTTGGCATTCCATTGTTGCTTGGCAAAAAGTTGCCCGGTAAATTGCCCGGTTATCATACTGGCCAATTTGGTAGCTGTACTGATGGAACCACCCGAGTTGTAGCGTAAATCTAAGACCAAATCAGTAACATTTTGTGATTGAAAAGAACCGAAAACAGTATTCAATTGGTTGTCGTAATTCGAATAAAAACCGTTGTACATTAAGTAACCAATTTTGTGAGAACCATTCGTTATTACTGTATTTAGCAAGATTGGATTTTCAGCCAAAGCTGTTTTGGTCAACGAAACCGATTCGCCGCTAGGCGTAATATTGCCACCATCGTAATTGGCTAAATTAACAGTGTAAGTTTCATTAGCCAATAAACTGCGATAATTGTCAACCGTAAGCGGTGTTCCGTTGATGGCATAAAAAATATCTCCTCGTTGAATAGGTTTAGTGGCCGCATCCGAATTTGGAATAATGTAACGAACCCAGCCGTAAATATCGGTTGAACTTCCCGGTTTATAACGCAAGGCGAAGTCCATTCCGTTGTTCAGCGTGTTTCCGGAAAGCGCTCCTTCTAAAATAGAATAATCACTGTAAATAACACTAAATCGGTCAATTGAAGTATCGACTCTTAAGGCATTGAATAAAGTATTGGGTTCTTCAAAACCTTCTAAAAAAGTATTCAGCTGGCTTTGATTAGCAAAACGATCATCGGCCAAATCGGGTACATCAGCTTGCCACAGATAATATAAATTCATTCCTTTCCATACAAAATCTTTAACCTCCAAACTCGCCGGAACGGGGTTATCATCATTATCAGTACAGCTGACGGTAAAGGCCAACAAGCACAACCACAATGCGGTTTTACATAATTTTTTCATAGCAGCTCTTTATTTAATAAACGTAAATTTAATAAGTTTAGATTAATTATTTGTACTTTGTTTGTAACAAAAAAAATCATGGTTCGTCTTGCTGATATAACCGTTAACCAAATGTTGTTTTAATGAACCAAAAAGAGTTTATGCAATTGGTGAATCCTTTTAAGGATAAGGTCTTTCGAATGGCTAAGCGTTTGCTGGTCAGTACGGAAGAGGCCGAAGATGCTACTCAGGAAGTTTTGGTAAAGCTGTGGCATAAAAACAGCAGTTTAGACGAGTATAAAAGTATAGAGGCTGTGGCCATGACAATGACAAAAAACTATTGTTTGGATCAGTTGAAGTCGAAGCGGGCAAGCAATATGCGAATTGTACATAACAATTTTACAGACAGAGAAGCCGGTTTACAGCAACAAGTTGAAGACAAAGACACTTGGCAATGGGTAGAGCGAATAATGAATGACTTGCCGGAACAACAAAAGTTAATAGTTCAAATGCGTGACATTGAAGAAATGGAATTTGAAGAGATTAGCGAAATTCTGGGAATGAATGAGTCGGCCATCAGAACTGCCTTATCAAGAGCCAGAAAAGCGATAAGAGAAACCATGACAAAAACCCATCATTATGGCATTGGATAACATAGAAAAATTAATAGAGAAATACTTCGAAGCAGAAACCACTTTGGCAGAAGAAAAAGAATTAAAGGCCTATTTTTCTTCCGATAATGTTGCTCCGCCTTTAGAGCAATACAAGCCGATTTTTGGTTACGCTGCTAAAGCAAAACAAGAACAGTTTACAGCTGCGATTCCTTTACACACTAAAAAAAGTCATACTTTGCTTTGGATATCTGTAGCAGCCTCTGTGGTAGTTTTGCTTGGTGTAGGTTTTTTTACTTTCAATCATCACAACCAACCGATATCAGAAGATTTCGGAACTTATGATGATCCTGAGGTTGCTTTCAGAGAGACGCAAAAAGCGCTGGACATGATCTCGCAAAGTGTAAACGAAGGCATCGGAAGTATGGACTATTTAAGCGAATACGAACAATCAAAAAACATTATTTTTAAATAAAAAATCAAGAAATCATGAAGAAAATATTTTTAAGTCTGTTATTTTTAGTAGTAACCCATGTAACTTTCGGTCAAAGTGTCTTTGATAAATTTGAAGACCAAGAGAAAATCAGAACAGTTATCGTAAACAAAAAAATGTTTACCCTTTTGAGTAAAATGAAAGTGGAAGACAAAGAAACTCAGCAATATGTTAACCTGATAAAAAAGTTAGACAATCTTAAAGTTTTTGCTACCCAAAGCGATACCAAAGCGGCGGAAATGAAAGCTACAGCCGACAAGTACTTAAAAACTGCCGGGATGGAGGAGTTAATGCGCATAACTGATAAAGGGAAAAGTGTAAAAATTTATGTTAAATCGGGCGCTACAGACTCACAAATTAAAGAGCTGTTGATGTTTGTTGACGGCTCAGGTAATGAAGAAACCGTGTTGATGTCGTTAACTGGGAACTTTGATTTAGACGAGCTTTCAGTACTTACCGAGAAAATGAAATTACCCGGCGGAGACGATTTAAAGAAAGCTTCAAAAGGGGGGAAAGGCCCTAAAGGCAGTAAATAATTCAGTTATGAGACTTGCCTTTTTTACCACCGTTTTATTGTCTTTACTCTTAATGAGTTGTAGCAATGAACCCAGTCTTCAGAAGTATTTTGTAGAGAATTCAGGGAAGAAAGATTTTGTAATGTTAGATGTTTCTACCAGTATCATTAATGTTGACAAAGCGAAGCTAACCCCTGAACAACAAACCGCTTTAGGATCTTTTAAAAAGATGAATATATTGGTCTTTAAGACGAATGATAAAAATGCGGCAGACTACCAATCTGAATCTCAAAAAGTAGGTGAGATACTAAAAGGACAAGAATACCAGGAGTTGATGAAGATTGGTTCCGGTAAGGATGGTGCTTCGGTAAGTTTTGTGGGAGAAGAAGACGATATAGATGAGTTTGTTTTTTTTGCTAAAAATCGTGAAAACGGATTTGCAGTAGTCAGAATACTGGGTGACGATATGAATCCTAATAATATTATGAACATGATTAGCGTTTTGCAAAGTGCAAACGTCGACATGGAGCAATTAAAACCGCTTCAAGGTTTATTAAAATAAATTTCAGTCAATAAAAAATCCCGATTCAATCGGGATTTTTTGTTTATTTTTTAAAATATTTTAAAGGAACAATGAGCATTCCAAAACATTCTCCATCTTCTTTGCCGATGTGTTTGTGGTGCATTTTATGAGCTCTTCTAACGGCTTTGGCGTAGCGGTTGTTAGCGTTACGGAAGAGTTTAAATCTTTGGTGGATAAAAATATCATGAACCATAAAGTAGGCCAAACCATAAGCAAAAATTCCCAATCCGATGGCCAAGCCTACCGCTAAAATATCATTTTGCCATAACAAAAAGAAACCGACACTAACCACCGCATAAAAAATAAAAAAAGCATCATTACGTTCAAACCAAGAGTCGTGGTCTTTTTTGTGATGATCGGCATGCAAGCTCCATAAAAAGCCGTGCATGATGTATTTATGACTAAACCAAGCCATGAATTCCATTACACAAAATGTAATCAAGAAAACTATTATATTTAGTACCATGAATTTATATTAAGTTTAAACGATAATTAACATAGCATTTGGCCAATAACCCAATCTTTTCATAATCAGGTACTCTGATACGGGTGTTTTTAATTTCCATCGAAGGCGTCTTTTTCAATTTAGACAACAGCTTTTTGTAGTAAACAAAAGCCGTATAAACTCCGAATTTGGCTTCCAAAGGTAATTTTAAAATACCTTCAAAACCCACTTGGAAATCCGCTTCAATCTCTTTGATGATTTCGTTCTTGGATTGTTCGTCTAAACGAGACAAATCGGTATTAGGAAAATAAGTTCTGTTTAAATCCTCATAATCAGCTTTCAAATCACGCAGGAAGTTAACTTTTTGAAAAGCCGATCCCAAACGCATGGCGGAGTGTTCCAATTCAGCAAACTTTTTTTCATCACCGTTCACAAATACTTTTAAACACATTAAGCCTACTACATCGGCAGAACCGTAAATGTATTCGTGGTATTCATCATAAGTTTGGTATTCTTTTTTGTGTAAATCCAACTTCATACTTTTCATGAAGGCATCAATCAAAGTATTTGGAATTTGATACTTGTTAACAGTATGCTGAAAAGAATTTAAAATCGGATTTAAACTGATTTTGTTATCCAATGCATCGGCCAAATCTTTCTCAAATCTTTCAAAAAGATGCTCTTTATTGTAATCATGAAAGGTATCTACAATTTCATCGGCAAAGCGGACAAATCCGTAGATGTTGTAAATGTCTTGACGAATACTTGGTGCTAACATTTTAACGGCAGCCGAAAAGGATGTGCTGTAAGACTTTGTTACGTTTTTGCTGCAATCGAAAGAGACGGTGTCAAAAATTGATTTCATAGCATGATTTTTTTAATTTTTTTCAATGAGTTCAGCAACCAGTTTTCCGGAAATTAACGACGGAGGTACGCCGGGTCCGGGAACAGTTAATTGACCGGTAAAAAAAAGATTTTTGACTTTTTTACTTTTCAATTTAGGTCTTAAAAAAGCGGTTTGCAAAAGGGTATTGGCTAACCCATAGGCATTCCCTTTGTACGAATTGTAATCTTTAATGAAATCGTTGACACAGAAAGATTCTTTAAAGATAACATTTTCTTTAACAGTTTGTTGTGTTAATTTTTCAAAACGGGCGATTATTTTTTCAAAATACAAGTTTCTCAGTTCCGCTGTATCTTTTAAGCCCGGTGCTAATGGAATCAAAAATATGCCGGCTTCTTTGCCTTCCGGGGCGGCGTTATCATCTGTTTTAGAAGGAAAACTGGCGTAAAATAAAGGTTCTTTAGGCCACTGTGGGAAATCATAAATGGCTTCCGCATGTTTGTCAAAATCTACATCAAAAAATAAGGAATGATGTTCAACGTTTTCAATTTTTTTATCAAAGCCTACATAAAAAAGTAGGGAAGAAGGGGCAAAAGTTCTTTTGTCCCAGTATTTTTCAGAATAAGCCCTATATTCAGGCTCTAATAAACTTTCGCTATGATGGTAATCGGCGCCGCTTAGGATGATGTCTCCTTTGGCAACAGCTCCGTTGATTAGGATTCCGTTAGCTTTACCGTTTTCTACTGTAATTTTTTCAACATTAGCATTTAAATAGAAAGTTACACCTAATTCTTTGGCTAAACTTTCCATAGCTAATATGACACTGTACATACCATTCTTAGGATGCCATGTTCCCAAACCAAAATCGGCAAAGTTCATAAAACTGTAAAACGATGGCGTGTCTGAAGGTTTTGCGCCTAAAAACAATACCGGAAATTCTAATATTTGAATGAGTTTAGGGTTTTTGAATCTTTTTCGGATGTCATTTGAAATATTGCCAAAGAACTGATTGACTTTTTTGGCAGTTTCCAGAGTAACCAACTCTAAAGGAGAAATTCCCGGACGGTATACTAAATCCTTTATGGCAATATCATAGTTGCTTTGAGCCTCCTTCATAAAAGAAGCTAATTTGACTCCGCTACCTTTTTCTATCGATTCGAAAACAGCAATAATTTCAGGCAAATTATCGGCTATGGTTACAAAATCTTTTTCACCGAAATAGACTTGATAGGCAGGATTGAGTTTGATAAGGTGATAATAGTCTGATGGTTTTTTACCGAAATCAGCAAAAAAACGTTCAAAAACATCCGGCATCCAATACCATGTTGGTCCAATGTCAAAGGTAAAACCTTCTTTTTTGAGCTGACGAGCTCTTCCGCCGATAGTGCTGTTTTTCTCATATACAGCAACTTCATGACCTTGTCGTGCCAAATAACAAGCTGCTGCTAAAGATGAAAAACCGGATCCGATTATTTTAATTTGTTTTCTCATATTGTTTAATAAAAATAGAAAAAAGTTAAACAATAAAAAAATATTTGTTTAGATAAATTCTACTAATTCTTTAATGCTGTTGAAGGTAATGATTTTTTCTGACAATAGTTTAGCATCAATATGCTCAATCATACGTCCGATAAGCCAAAGTTTGGAAGAGTCGACCATAATTTCTGATTGAAGTTCTTTAATGTACGGATTAATTTCTGCTTTGGTTGGTTCTACCGTAGCATAACAGATGTAAATAATGTTGTCGAAATGTTTTTTTAAATCTTTCAAGCTATCTGTCGGAACACTTTCTCCTAAATAGATGGTTTTGTATCCGTGGCTCAATATCTCGTAATTTAAGTACATCAAGCCCAACTCGTGTACTTCATTCATCGGAAGATATAAAACAAACAACTTGTCATCTTTAGTTGGCTCTTGCGATTGAACGACTTCAGTGTTAGTGAGGATTTTTTGCTTGATTAAGTAAGTGATGAAGTGTTCGTGAGCCGGACTGATAGTATTAGTTTGCCATAGTAATCCGATTTCTTGAATCAATGGAATAAATACTTCATAAAAAACATCACGGAATGATTTTTCGGACAATAGTTTGTTGTAGGTATTGAAAAACAATGCCTGATCAAAATTCATCATTGCCAATTTAAAAGAGCTGATCGCATGATGTTTTGCACTTTTATCTGAAATGATTTCGTTTACCAATTGTGGTATCCTGTCTTCGGATAACTTTGAAATTTTCGAAATTTTATATCCGTGATTGTGTAAGAGAGTAATATTTAATAGTTTTTGAAGATTTTCCAAATCATACATTCGGATATTGGTTTCTGTCCTCATAGGTTCCAGCACATTGTACCTTTTCTCCCAAATTCTGATAGTATGTGCTTTTATACCCGATAAGTTTTCCAAGTCTTTGATGCTAAAAACACTTTTAATATTGTTCATCTTTTATTAAAATTAGTTAAACAAAATTAGTAAAATTAATTTACCGCAACTGTTTTTATGCTAAAACTTTCAAAAAAAGGTGAATAGATTAAGAAATTACTCAGTCATTAGTAACTTTCTTGCAGTAGTTTAAACCAATCAGGAGGTAGTGAAATAAAAAAAAACACTCGATTGAGTGTTTTTTTAAATGTGACCACGATCAGATTCGAACTGACACGTCTTGCGACACCACCCCCTCAAGATGGCGAGTCTACCAATTTCTCCACGTGGCCGAAAACAAAAAAAGTCATCCGCTTGGCGAACAACTTTTTGTGACCCGACTGGGGCTCGAACCCAGGACCCCAACATTAAAAGTGTTGTGCTCTACCAACTGAGCTATCGAGTCTTATTGCAAGACAAGAAAAATTGTGACCCGACTGGGGCTCGAACCCAGGACCCCAACATTAAAAGTGTTGTGCTCTACCAACTGAGCTATCGAGTCAATTTCATTTCTTGAATGCGGGTGCAAATATAAGACCTTATTATTTATATTTCAAAGCAATTTTGCTATAAATTTGCCTTTTTTAAAGGATGGTCTGTAATGGCTTAATTTATAAGGTTTTATTGAGATGATAAAAATTGTTTTGGTAGGGTATATGGCTGTAGGGAAGTCGACTATTGGTAAAATACTTGCCGAAAAATTGCAAATGACCTTCTTAGATTTGGATGAAAGTATAGAAAGAAGTGAGGATTTATCTATCAATGAGATTTTCGCAAAGCATGGCGAAATTTATTTCAGAAAAAAAGAGCATCTTGAATTAAAGAAATGGATAACAGCTCCCAACTCTATGGTTATTGCTACCGGAGGAGGAACTCCTTGCTATGCTAACAATCATTTGTTGTTAAACGGAACCGGAATTACATCATTTTTTTTGAAAGCTTCCATTCCGGTTCTCTATGAGCGCTTATTATCAGAGGGTGATAACAGACCATTGGTTTCAGGAAAATCTGAAGATGAATTGAAGGAGTTTATTGCTAAAAATCTTTTTGACCGCAGTTATTTTTATCACCAAGCAACCCACATTGTTTCAGTTGACGGAAAAAGTTCTGAAACTATAGCCGATGAAATACTTCAAAGATTACACTAAATAAGCATGGTCATTGTTGGTTTCAAAAATCACCTGAACGTGTTCTTTTGATGAGGTGGAAAGTGAAAGCCCTTTAAAATCTGCTTTTACCGGATATTTTTTGTGATTTCGGTCAATTAAAACCACAGTTTTAAATTTTTTCACAGGAACGTTCAAAAAGTGTTTGACACCATAAATTAGAGTGGTTCCGGAGTTCAGCACATCATCCACTAAAACAATACACTTATCTTGATACTCCTCCTGACTGATGGAGGTTGTTATGAGGTTGAAAGGATTGGTCTTGTCAATTTTTACTTCACACAAAATAATCTTGTCTTCGGTGATTTCATTTAAAATCTGCCCTATTTTTTGCGCTAAAATATATCCGTTGGCTGCAATACCTGCAATGACCACTTCATTTTCATCAGCAAAGGTTTCATATATCTGATAGGCAATCCTTCTGATTTTGTGTTCAATTTCCTGATGGTTTAGAATGATGTTTTTTGTCATGTTGTGTGTAGTAATTTAAATTATGGTTTCTCAATTATGCCTCCGGTTCAAAATCGAATTCAAAATCTTCTAAATCTCTTCTGTCTTTTTTTGTGGGACGACCAACGCCCGATTTTCGGTTGTGTTCTTTGGATAATCTGAGCATTTCTAAGTGGGCGAATGACTCCGGCGGGGTTTCATCTTTTCGATAAATATCGACCAACTTGGCGCCAACTCGATTCAATGGAATGTCCAATACCGTTATGATGTAGGTAATTTGGTCTTTTCGAAACGTAATTTTATCCATTGGAAAAACTTCTCGAGAAGGCTTGGCTAACTGACCGTTCACAGTAATTTGGTTCTTTCTGCAAGCCTCAGTGACCATATTTCGGGTTTTGTAATATCGCACACACCAAAGATATTTATCCACTCTCATTTTTTTTCCAAAATCAACGTTAAATAGTTCACAAAAATAAATCAATATTGTATCTTGCGACCTCAAAAATAGAATAAAAATGAATAATTTTCTTAGAGTAGCTTTGTTTTTTGTTTTAGTTGTTTTTGCAGCGTCGTGTTCTAAAAACGATGGTAATTCGGTAGCGCCAAAACGAGATTATGCAGAACAATATGCTACTGATTTGGCCAACATTGAAGAGTTTTTGCAAACACATTATATGGTGGTCAACAATAGCCCGGGGAATACACAAGATCAAGACGTTTCTTTTTATCTTATCCCTGAAGGCGGGACACAAACATCTGTATGGAATCAAACAGATTATCCGCTTCAAGCTCATTATGTAGCTCAAGACGATATTACATATAAAATGTATTACATACAATTGCGTCAAGGTTCCGGCCCAACAAGTAATTCACCTTGTAATGTTGATAAAGTTTTAACTTCTTACAGAGGTAGTTATATTTACACTGATACGGAAACTGTAAACGGAGAAGAAGTTGAAACACTAACTCTTAAACAGTTTGAAGAGACCATTACACCGGAAACCTATCTCACTTTATCATCGCTGATAAAAGGGTGGTCAGAAATATTTCCGAAATTTAAAACAGGTAGTTACAGTGCTAACCCTGATGGTACTTTATCTTACTCAAATTTTGGTGCCGGTATAATGTTTATACCTTCAGGTTTGGGATATTATAATAATTCTTCAGGAACTATTCCTTCTTATTCCCCTTTAATTTTTAGTTTCAAATTATACGAAATTCAAAGAGTAGATAATGATGGTGACGGAATACCTTCTTATTTAGAAGACATTAATTCTTCCATTGTTAACGCTGATGGTTCTGTAACACTTATTAATGGTGTTGCCGATGGTTATGTAAGAGTTTTAGAGGAAGATGTCGACAATCCGGATGATACTGATGGCGATGGTATTCCTGATTTCTTAGATATTGATGATGATGGTGATTTTTTTACTACTGCCAGTGAAATCAATAACCCTTTAACAGATGATCCTTATCCTTTTGCGGATATTCCTCTTTGTAGTGACGGAAAGAAGCGACATGTATCAAATGTTTGTCATCACTAAAAAATAAAAAGCCGCTATAATTAGCGGCTTTTCTTTTTATATTATTGAGGAGAATTATTTTCTTTTCATCACTCGCTCTACGGCTTCTACAATAGCTTGGTGATTCAATTTGTATTTTTCCATCAATTGTTCCGGTGTGCCGCTTTCTCCAAAGCTGTCATTAACGGCAACAAATTCTTGAGGTGCAGGTGTGTTCAAAGTTAACACACGAGCCACACTTTCTCCTAAACCACCTAAAATATTATGCTCTTCTGCGGTAACCACACAACCGGTTTTGGCTACCGATTTCAAAATAGCTTCATCATCCAAAGGCTTAATGGTATGGATGTTGATGACTTCTGCGGAAATTCCTTTAGTTTCCAGCGCTTCAGCAGCTATCAAAGCTTCCCAAACCAGATGTCCGGTAGCAATAATAGTCACATCTGTACCTTCGTTTAACATAATAGCTTTTCCGATAACAAAAGGTTCATCTGCCGGAGTGAAATTAGGAACAACCGGACGACCAAAGCGCAAATAGGCCGGACCGTGATGCTCTGCCAATGCAATAGTAGCCGCTTTGGTTTGATTGTAATCACAAGTATTAATTACTGTCATTCCCGGTAGCATTTTCATCAAACCGATATCTTCCAAAATTTGGTGTGTCGCACCGTCTTCTCCTAAAGTCAAGCCTGCGTGTGAAGCACAAATTTTTACATTCTTGTCTGAGTAAGCTACCGATTGGCGAATCTGATCATAAACCCTTCCGGTAGAGAAATTGGCAAAAGTGCCGGTAAAAGGAATTTTTCCACCAATGGTTAAACCGGCTGCTATACCAATCATGTTAGCTTCTGCAATGCCGACTTGGAAAAAACGCTCCGGATGATTTTTCTTGAAATCGTCAAACTTCAAAGAACCAATCAAATCGGCACAAAGCGCCACAACGTTTTCATTTTTTTGCCCCAATTCGGTCATTCCTGCCCCAAATCCGGAACGGGTATCTTTACTTCCTGTGTTTGTATATTTTTTCATAGTTTTAGTAGTCGCCTAAAGTTTCTTTATTTTGTGCCAATCCGATAGCTAATTGCTCGTCATTAGGTGCTTTACCATGCCAAGCGTGTGTGTGCATCATGAAATCAACGCCGTTACCCATTACGGTATGCATTAGCACACAAACCGGTTTTCCTTTTCCGGTTCTGCTTTTAGCCTCTGCCAAACCATTGATGATAGCTTCGATGTTGTTCCCTTCTTTAATTTCTAATACATCCCAATCAAAAGCTTCAAATTTGGCTTTCAAATTACCCAAACTTAAAACATCGTCTGTACTACCGTCAATTTGTTGTCCGTTATAGTCAATAGTAGCAATCAAATTGTCTACTTTTTTGGCAGAAGCATACATGATGGCTTCCCAATTTTGACCTTCTTGTAATTCTCCGTCGCCGTGCAAGGAATACACTAAATGGGCATCGCCATTAAGTTTTTTGGCTTGTGCTGCGCCTATGGCAACCGATAAACCTTGTCCCAAAGAACCCGAAGCCATACGTACTCCCGGTAATCCTTCGTGTGTAGTAGGATGGCCTTGCAAACGGGAATTTAGTTTTCGAAAAGTGGCCAATTCAGCTACAGGGAAATAACCACTTCGGGCTAAAACACTGTAAAAAACAGGCGAAATATGGCCGTTAGATAAGAAAAATAAGTCTTCTCCGATACCGTTCATATCAAATCCTGCATTGCGTTTCATTTGGTGTTGATACAATACAGTAAAAAATTCGGCACAACCCAATGAACCTCCGGGATGCCCCGAATTTACGGCATGTACCATGCGAAGAATGTCTCTTCTGACTTGGGTTGTAAAATCTTGTAAATGTTGTGTGTTTGACATTATAAATAGGATGTATAATTATGGCTCAAAAGTAATTCTAATT
The DNA here is from genome assembly GCF_047038255.1 of Flavobacterium mekongense. Taxonomy (GTDB): domain Bacteria; phylum Bacteroidota; class Bacteroidia; order Flavobacteriales; family Flavobacteriaceae; genus Flavobacterium; species Flavobacterium mekongense. Next base: position 2,624,786 of record NZ_CP174374.1, on the reverse strand, counting down.
TTATAGGAAGGCAAATGATTTTATAACAAGTTATTAAGGTCTTTTCAATAATAAAGTTGCTTCTGAATTCTCGGCAAACAATCTCTGTTAAATAAAATCCTAAATCCTGAAACCTAAATCTGAAATCTTTTATCTTTGCCGACTGTAAAAGAGTACTATGAAATTTGATTTATTAGCCCAAGACCCAAATTCTAAAGCCAGAGCCGGAAGTATTACCACCGATCACGGAGTAATTGAAACTCCTATTTTTATGCCTGTTGGTACCGTAGCTTCGGTAAAAGGAGTACACCAACGTGAACTTAAAGAAGAGATTAATCCCGATATTATTTTAGGAAATACTTACCATTTGTACTTGCGTCCGCAAACGGATATTTTAGAAAAAGCCGGTGGATTGCACAAGTTTATGAATTGGGACCGAAATATTTTAACGGATAGCGGCGGATACCAGGTTTATTCTCTTTCAGCCAATCGAAAAATTAAGGAGGAAGGCGTGAAATTTAAGTCGCATATCGATGGTTCTTACCATGTGTTTACTCCCGAAAATGTGATGGAAATTCAACGCAGTATCGGTGCGGATATCATCATGGCCTTTGACGAATGTACACCATATCCTTGTGATTATCGTTATGCCCAACGTTCGATGCACATGACTCATCGCTGGTTGGATCGTTGTATTAAGCATTTGGAAAAAGTGCCTGCCAAGTACGGTTATGACCAAACTTTTTTCCCTATTGTTCAAGGGAGTACTTATAAAGATTTGCGCCAACAATCAGCCGAATATATAGCCAATGCCGGAGCACAAGGCAATGCCATCGGGGGCTTATCAGTTGGCGAGCCTGCCGAAGAGATGTACGCCATGACCGAAGTCGTAACAGCCATTTTACCACAAGACAAACCCAGGTATTTGATGGGTGTCGGAACACCGATCAACATCTTGGAAAATATCGCTTTAGGCATTGATATGTTTGATTGTGTTATGCCTACGCGAAACGCCCGAAACGGAATGTTGTTTACAGCTAACGGTACCATTAATATCAAAAATAAAAAATGGGAAGATGATTTTTCTCCCATCGATGAAATGGGCCATACTTTTGTGGATACCGAGTATACTAAAGCCTATTTACGTCATTTGTTTGCCGCAAACGAGTTTTTAGGAAAACAAATCGCCACCATACACAACTTAGGGTTTTATATGTGGTTGGTTCGTGAAGCCAGAAAACATATCTTAGCCGGTGATTTCAGAACTTGGAAAGATATGATGGTAAAACAAATGAGCCAGAGATTATAAAAGTTTAAAAGGGTTTATAAGTTTAAGGTTAAAACAATTTTAAACAACATCAAACAATCATTTATGCTCAAGATAATTGACAAATACATCTTAAAACGATACTTGGTAACTTTCTCCGTAATGTTACTGATGTTTATTCCTATCGGAATTGTAATTGATGTTTCGGAGAAAGTCAATCGTATGATTGAAAACAAAGTGCCGTTCAAAGAAATTGCACTATATTATCTGGACTTTACCATTTATTTTGCCAATTTGTTATTTCCCATTTTCTTGTTTTTGTCGGTGATTTGGTTTACTTCAAAACTAGCCAACAATACTGAGATTATCGCTATCTTAAGTTCAGGTATATCATTTAGTCGCTTTATGCGACCTTATATCATAGGTGCAACTATTGTTTCAATTTTTGCTTTAATCATGAGTATTTTTCTCGTGCCGAGTGCCAGCGCCGGTTTCAAAAGTTTCCGATATAAATACCTCATTGGAAACGGACAGAATGAAGTAAGAGACAACTCCGATGTATTCCGACAAATCAGCAAAGACGAATATATTTTTGTGAGCAATTTTAATGAGATTTCGAAGACAGCATTCAATTTTTCTATGGAGAAATTCGAAGGGGATCAATTGAAATACAAACTCATTGCCAGCAGAATTAAATGGAATGAAAAGGAGAAAAATTACTCCTTGTTCAATTACACTAAGCGTAAAGTAGGAGCTATGGGAGACATCATTGAATCGGCTGAAAAAAAAGACACGGTTTTTAATTTCGATTTGGAAGATTTAACACCGGTGGTTTACATAGCAGAAACACTACCGCTTAACGAATTGCATAAGTTTATTGACAAAGAAAAAGCCAGAGGTTCTTCTAATATTAACACTTATTTAGTGGTGCTTTACAAAAAATACAGTATCCCGGTTTCGGCCTTTATTTTAACCATTATTGCGGTTGCGGTTTCGGCCATGAAAAGACGTGGTGGAATGGGAGCCAACTTGGCTATCGGAATTGTACTGGCTTTCGCTTTTGTGTTTTTGGATAAGGTATTCGGTGTTTTAGCCGAAAAATCTACAGCACCGCCATTGTTAGCTGTTTGGACACCTAATATTGTCTTCGGAATTTTAGCTCTTTACCTCTTGCGGAATGCCAAGCGATAACTTAAAAAGCTATCTTCAACTTCATTTGATTGTATTCATTTGGGGATTTACCGCCATACTAGGTGCCCTGATTACTTTGGATGCGATGCCATTGGTTTGGTTTCGTATGTTATTTGCAGTAGGGTTCATAGCTCTTTATCTTTATTATCAAAAACGGTCACTCAGAGTCCCAACCAGAATATTACTACAGTTTTTGTTCTCAGGATTGATCATTGCTCTGCATTGGTTTACTTTTTTTCATGCCATAAAAATTTCGAATGTTTCTATTACCTTGGCCTGTTTATCCACAGGTGCCTTGTTTGCTTCTATCATAGAACCCATATTGTATGGCAAGAAGATAGTGCCTTACGAAGTGTTTTTCGGACTGTTGGTTGTAATTGGGTTATATATTATTTTTAATGTTGAAGGCAATTATTTCTTGGGTATAATCACAGCATTAACGTCAGCTTTTTTATCAGCTTTGTTTGCGGTTATCAATAGTCGATTGGTAAAAACATATGATGCAGCAGTAATTTCATTTTATGAGCTCAGTGGAGGAGTACTCTTTTTTTCTTTTTTACTGTTTTTTATGGATAGTTTTACAATGGAGTTTTTTCATCTATCCGCGAGAAATCTAATGTATTTGCTTATTTTGAGTTCCATTTGCACCGCATATGCCTTTATTGCTTCAACTTCTGTGATGAGGTTTTTAAGTCCTTACACGGTTATGTTGACTATTAATTTAGAACCAATTTACGGGATCATTTTAGCAGTATTGATTTTTGAAGAAAAGGAAAAAATGAGCTTCGGATTTTATATTGGTGCCCTCATAATTTTATCAACCGTACTCTTGAATGCCTTTATTAAAAGCAGAAAAAAAGCAGTTTCATAAAAACATTTTTTGGCTTTGGATTGTTTAAAACTAATCTGCCGGAATTGCTTTTAATCACAATTTAAAATTTTATATTTGCTATTCGTTTAAACAAAACTAACAACCTATGGAATATTTAGATTTTGAACTCCCTATCAAGGAATTAGAAGATCAACTAGATAAATGCCAGTTAATCGGTCAAGAGTCTGATGTAGACGTGACGAACACTTGCAAACAAATAGAGAAAAAATTAGAAGAAACTAAAAGAAAAATCTATAAAAACTTAACCGCTTGGCAACGTGTACAATTGTCTCGCCATCCAAACCGTCCCTACACTTTAGAACACATCACTAACTTAACCAAAGGTACTTTCTTAGAATTATTCGGCGACAGAAATTTCAAGGATGACAAAGCCATGGTTGGCGGTTTAGGAAAAATTGACGGTCAGTCGTTTATGCTTATCGGGCAACAAAAAGGGATTAATACTAAAATGCGTCAATTGCGCAACTTTGGGATGGCCAGTCCGGAAGGGTATCGCAAAGCCCTTCGCTTGATGAAAATGGCTGAAAAATTCAATATTCCCGTGGTAACTTTAATCGATACTCCGGGGGCTTATCCCGGATTAGAAGCTGAAGAGCGCGGACAAGGCGAAGCAATTGCCAGAAATATTTTGGAAATGATTCGATTGAAAGTACCGATTATTTGTGTAATTATCGGTGAAGGAGCTTCCGGCGGTGCTTTAGGTATCGGAGTTGGCGACAGAGTGCTCATGATGGAAAATACTTGGTATTCGGTAATTTCTCCCGAATCTTGTTCCTCTATCTTGTGGAAAAGTTGGGAGTATAAAGAAAGAGCTGCCGAAGCTTTAAAACTGACTTCTACCGACATGAAAAAAATGAAGTTGGTAGACGATGTTATTCCGGAACCGCTTGGTGGAGCACATTACGACAAAGAAACTACTTTCAAAACAGTAGAACAGTATATTATGAAAGCCTTTAACGAGTTGAAAGATTTATCAACAGATGAATTAGTGTCGCAAAGGATGGATAAATACAGCAAAATGGGCGAATTCAAAGAATAAATTCTTACAAAATTTAATTTAAATCCGAAGCCCTATGGTTTCGGATTTTTTTTGGGTTATCAACAAAAAAAGTAAACTTATAAACATCTTTCTTGAATAACTCAATCCTATTAATTTGACTAAATTGGTTACTTTCGTTTTATGGAAAATCTCAGAAATATTAACCCGATTAAAGTAGATAAAACTACCATCATCAATTTAGAAAAAGGCAAACTACCACCGCAGGCGCTCGATTTAGAGGAAGCGGTTTTAGGCGCCATGATGATCGATAAAAAAGGGGTTGATGAGGTCATCGATATCCTGCAACCCGACGCTTTTTACAAAGACGCCCATAAACATATTTTTGAAGCTATTTTTCAGTTATTCACCGATTCGCAGCCCATTGACTTGTTAACAGTTTCCGCTCAACTTAAAAAGAATGGGAAATTGGAATTGGCAGGAGGCGATTTCTATTTGATTCAGCTTACTCAAAAAATATCTTCTTCTGCTCATATTGAGTTTCACTCCAGAATTATTTTACAGAAATACATCCAAAGAAGTTTGATTAAAATTTCTTCGGAAATCATTGAAGAATCCTACGACGAATCGACCGATGTATTTGATTTATTAGACAAAGCCGAATCCAAACTATATGAGGTGACACAAGGCAACATCAAACGAAGTTCCGAAACCGCTCAAAGTTTGGTAATCCAAGCCAAGAAAAGAATTGAAGAAATTGCCAATAAAGAAGGTTTGAGTGGTATTCCCACCGGTTTTGAAAAATTGGACAAAGTGACTTCCGGTTGGCAACCATCGGATTTAATTATCATTGCTGCTCGTCCGGGTATGGGTAAAACGGCTTTTGTTTTGTCGATGGCGCGTAACATGGCTATCGATTTCAACCAACCGGTAGCTGTTTTCTCTTTGGAGATGTCCTCTGTACAGTTGATTACTCGTTTGATTTCCTCTGAAACCGGTTTGTCTTCCGAGAAATTGCGCACCGGTAAGCTGGAAAAACACGAATGGGAGCAATTGTCCACCAAAGTAAAAGACCTCGAAAAAGCACCACTTTACATTGATGACACACCGTCACTCTCTATTTTTGATTTAAGAGCAAAAGCCCGACGCTTATCTTCCCAACACGGAATCAAATTGATTATAGTGGATTACCTTCAGTTGATGACAGCCGGAGGTAGTAACGGTAAAGGCGGCGGAAACCGCGAACAAGAAATTTCAACCATTTCCCGAAACTTAAAAGCTTTGGCCAAAGAGTTGGAAGTACCGGTAATTGCCTTATCACAGCTTTCCCGTGCCGTAGAAACGCGTGGTTCGAGCAAAAGACCTTTGTTGTCCGACTTGCGTGAATCGGGTGCGATTGAGCAAGATGCCGATATCGTTTCGTTTATCTACCGTCCCGAATACTACAAAATCGACGAATGGGACGATGAAGAACAATCACCAACCGCCGGTCAAGCCGAGTTCATTATCGCTAAACACCGTAATGGTTCTTTGGAAAATATCCGTCTCAAATTTATCGGTAGTTTGGGTAAATTTGACAATCTTGAAGAATACGGCAGTAGTTTCGACGATTTGCCTTCGCGCATGAACAGTGATGACAACCCGTTTTTTACCAAGAATTTACCCTCACCAAATGAGGCTTTCGGCAGTAACATCAACAGAGAAGACGACGATAGCGACGTTCCGTTTTAAAATAACAATCCCGATTCCGTCGGGATTTTTTTTATGATTATTTTCACAGAAAATGGGTTATCTTTGGGTAAAATATTGCTTTGAATGTTTAAAAAGTCACTTTACATTTTCTTCCTATTGCTTTCCTTTTCCGCCAAGGCCAATTTTTTATTGTTGCCGATGGATGAAGTAGCGCAGAAAAACCATCTTAAAGCCTACGGTATTACCTACTGGGCTCTCGACAAGCAATACAAAGCGAGTTGGTTACTCAACTATCGAGGTGGTGCTTTTTTACTGCCTGATGCACCCGAAATTCGCAAAGAATGTCAAATTCGAGGTGTGAGTTTTGAGGTGATTTCAGATGCCGAAATGCAGTCCATTTTAGACGATATTTCGAGTCCGTCACAAAATATGGAAACGGTAGTTTTAGAGAAAGCGCCGAAGATAGCCGTTTATTCACCTCCGGGCAAACAACCTTGGGATGATGCAGTAACGATGGTGCTGACTTATGCCGAAATTCCGTTTAAAGTGGTTTATGATGAAGAAGTGCTAAGCGACCAACTCATTTTATACGACTGGTTGCATTTGCATCACGAAGATTTTACCGGTCAGTATGGGAAATTTTACGGAGCTTACCGCAATGCGCCATGGTACATTGAGCAAAAGAAAGAGGCTGAAGCTTTAGCCGAGAAATTGGGTTTCAGCAAAGTATCACAAGAAAAATTGGCTGTGGCCAAAAAAATACGCGACTTTGTAATTGGTGGCGGTTTTATGTTCGCTATGTGTTCGGCTACGGATAGTTTTGATATTGCGCTTTCGGCGGAAGGAGTGGACATTTGCGAGCCCATGTTTGATGGCGATAACAGCGATGCCAATTACCAAGCGCAAATCGACTATAACAATACTTTTGCCTTTAAGAATTTTATTTTAGACAGAAAACCGGAACATTATGAGTTTTCGGATATTGATATGACCGAGAAGCGCCGTATTCCCTTTGAAAAAGATTATTTTACTTTGATGGAATTCTCCGCTAAATGGGATGTGATTCCGAGTATGCTGTGTCAAAACCACACGCAGTTGGTGAAAGGCTTTATGGGACAAACCACGGCTTTCGACAGCGAATTAATCAAATCGAATGTCTTGATTTTGGGCAAAAACGAACTCAACGATGAAGCCCGTTACATCCACGGTCAAAAAGGAAAAGGATTCTTCACTTTTTACGGTGGTCACGATCCTGAAGATTACCAGCATAGAGTAGGTGATGCGCCAACCGTTTTAGATTTACATCCAACCTCTCCGGGTTTTCGTTTGATTTTAAACAATGTTTTATTTCCTGCGGCGAGAAAGAAACCACAGAAAACCTAAAGGTAAACGTTTTAAAAGATGAAATCCCAAATTCCAACACTTGTGTCGGAATTTGGGATTTTTTTAGCCCCGATAGTAGTGGAAATCCTTTTTATTGTTTAGATGAAAAGCCCTTCGACTGCGCTCAGGGTGACAAAACAATAAAAAGATTGTAACGAATAGCGGGATTAGCTTCTGATATTATTTATTATTCTCAATCACGTAGTTCAATACTTTTTGAATCAAATGCACTCGGTCTTTGCCGGTTACGTTGTGTTTGTGCATCGGGTAAGGGAAATAATCGACTTGCTTCCCGGCTTCCACAAACTTTTTGACTAAGGATAAATTGTGTTGTTCTACCACTACATCATCGCTGGTGCCGTGAATTAGCAATAATTTACCTTTTAAGTTTTTCACGTAATTGTATACGGTGTTTTCTTCAAATCCTTTGGCGTTTTCCACAGGGGTGTCCATATAGCGTTCGCCATACATCACTTCGTACCATTTCCAATCGATTACCGGTCCGCCGGCAACACCTACTTTAAATGTATCGGCTTTGCGCAACATTAGGGAAGTGGTCATAAAACCTCCGTAACTCCAACCGTGAACTGCCAAGCGATTGCCGTCAACATAAGGCAACGATTTTAAGTATTCCACACCTTTTAATTGGTCGTCCATTTCGTTATTGCCTAAATTGGCGTGGATGATGCTTTCAAAAGCAAAACCGCGATTGTCCGAACCTCTGTTGTCTATGGTGAATACCAAATAGCCTTGTTCAGCCATCCAATACATCCATAAATTGGCGCCGTCAAGGAAAGAATTGGTAATCATTTGCGCATGCGGTCCGCCGTAAACATACACTAAAACCGGATATTTTTTAGATGGATCAAAATTACTTGGTTTAATCAAACGCGTATATAAATCGGTGGTACCATCGGCTGACTTGATGGTTTTGATTTCGGCTGTACCGATTTCGTACCCTTCGTATTTATTCGGGCTTACTAAAAGTGTTTTAGCTTTAAGGTTTTTATCGTACAGTAATGATTTTGATGGCGTATCATGGTTAGAAAATTCGTCAAAAAACCAATTTCCGTCCGCACTCGGCACTACGTTGTGAACACCTTGGTCTTTGGTGATTAGGGTTTGTTTGCCTTTTAAGTCGACTTTGTACGCCAACATATTGGTCGGGTTGGGTCCGGTGGCTTTAAAATAAATTTCTGTTCCGGCTGTATTGGTTCCAATGATATCGCGAGTTACAAACTGGTTATTGGTCAACTGCTTAATCAATTTACCTTCTAAAGTGTAGTAATACAAGTTTTGGAAACCGTCTTTTTCGCTAAACCAAACAAAGTTATTCGATTTGGCATTTGGGAAAAATGCTTCGTGTTCCGGTTCCACCCAACGTGGATTTTTTTCGTTTAAAATGGTTCTGATAAAGGCTCCGGTGTTGGCATCATATAGGTTTAGACTCATGTCGTTTTGACCGCGATTCAATTCGGCTATCAAAACATATTTTTCATCGGGTGTCCACGATAAGTTGGTTAAATAGTCGTCTTGATTTCCTTTTGGAGCAATGAAAACAGTTTTACCTGTTGCTACATTGTAAATCCCAACGCGTGGTTTTTCGCTTTTTTGACCAATCATCGGGTATTTGATGTTGACCAATTTGCCCGGTGTTTCAGTGATGTCTAACAAAGGATAATCGGCTACTTCAGTTTCGTCTTTTTGATAGAAAGCCAAATAGGAAGCTTTAGGCGACCAAAAAATACCGCCGCTGATACCAAACTCGTTTCTGGCAATCGATTGTCCCGATACGACACCTTTATTGGTTTCGTTGGTTACGGTTATTTTTTCGCCTTTGCTGTTGACGAAGTATAAGTTATTACCTTCGGTAAAAGCTAAGTTGACTTTGTTGTTGTCGAAAGTGGTATTTTCAGCTGTTTCCGGTACTTGTAATGTTTGTTTTCCGGTTTTGGTGTTTACATTATAGGTGAAATATTTACCGTTTTCAGTCACTATAAAAGTGTTGGCATCTAGCCATTGCAATCCAAAGAAGTTTTTCAATTTGGTACCTAAGGCAGTATTAATATCCGCTAAAGAAACCAATTCACTAGCGGTATCATTGGTGGTGGAAGCCGATTTCATTTTGGTCCAAGCATCGGTGTAAAAGACATATTTGTTGGTGTTTGGTATCCATTGAAAACCGGTTAAACCATCGGCTCTGAAGGCACGACCTTGTTGCAATACGGCTTCTTCTAATGTTATTTTTTTCTTTTGCGCTTGCATAGACAATGCCATAAACAAGCTGAGGAAAAGGATAATTTTACGGTTCATGAAGTATAGTTTTTGTTGAGCGTAAATGTATAAAAAAAGGACAATCTTTACTTAGAATTATCCTTTGTTTATGATGTCGTTAACGATTTTCAAATGATGATTGGTGTGTAATTGCAGAAACCAAACCGATGCCTTCAGATTTAAATCACCGAAATATGGATGTGTAAAGTAGCTGTTTTTAGGCAGACTATTAAGGAGTTTGATGTTTTGTTGCGCTTTACTCAGTTTGTTTTTTAAATCTTCCATCGTATTAAACTCTGCTGGTCGAACTTGTTTTGGCGCTTTGGCTTTGCCTCTTGGTATACTGTTTCTCAGTTGAATGTAAGTGCGTTTCCAATTGAGACGCCATTGGTAGTGGTTAGGGTTCGATTCCGCTAATTGAGTGATAATGCCATTAATGACCAATAAGCTATGGTCTAATTGCCAGCCTACGGTTGCTTGAGAAATGGTCGTATTTTGTTTTTCCCAATAGGGTATTGCATTTTCTATTTGGGATAATAAATCGTTTAATTCTTTCATAATGATTGTATTCAAAAAATCCCAAACCTGATTGGATTTGGGATTTTTATTAATGAACCTTTTATAAATTGCCGCCTTCGTTTTCTTTGTCTAAGTATTCCTGAACTATTTCGATGGCGTTGGTCACTACATCACTTAAAGCGGTGATAAAAGTGCCTTCTTGAGCGCTGTTGATGGCGTGTTTGATGGCTTCTACTTCTTTAGTAATAATTTCGTGTGTAACGTTTCTACCGGAAGCATTAATGCCTTCCATAATTAATCCGATGATTTCTTCTTCGGTTCTGCCGCGCAAGTGTTTTTCTTGTCGAATGATGATATGGTCAAACATACGAGCGGCGATAGTAGCGCATTCGCGAATGTCTTCATCACGACGATCACCTACACCGGCAATGATTCCGATTTTTTTACTGGCTTCAACAGTAGATAGAAATTCTTCCACGCCACGATAGCCGGCAGGATTGTGTGCAAAATCGATAAGAACTTTGAACTTTTTGAAGTCGAATATGTTCATACGTCCCGGAGTTTGCGCGGCACTTGGGATAAAGGTTTGCAGCGACAAACTGATGTCTTCCGTTTTGAATCCCCATAAATAACTGGCTAAAGTTGCTGCCAACGCATTAGCAATCATGAATTTGGCTTTTCCGCCTAAGGTTAATGGTACGTGAGTAGCGCGTTCCACTCGGATTTTCCATTCGCCTTTTTTGATGGTGATGAAACCATTTTCATATACCGCCACGATTTTACCTTCCTTAGCAAACTTTTGTACCGTTGGATTATTTTCATCCATACTGAAGTAAGCGATATTACAACTTAGTTCGTTGGCTATTTTCAAGCATTGTTCGTCTTCGGCATTGAGAATGGCCCAACCGTCTTTTTTTACCGAACGCACTACTACGCTTTTTACGCGTGCCAAGTCATCTAAAGTATGAATGTCGGCCAAACCTAAATGGTCTTCCTGAATATTGGTAATGATGGCGATGTCACAGCGGCTGAAGCCTAAACCGGCTCTAAGTATTCCGCCACGAGCTGTTTCTAAGACGGCAAATTCTACCGTTGGGTCTTTTAAGATGTACTCGGCTGATAATGGTCCGGTAGTGTCGCCTTTTTCCATCATGTGGTTTTGGATGTAAATCCCGTCGGAGGTAGTGAAGCCAACTTTATAACCGTTGTTCTTTACAATATGTGCTAACAATCGGGTAGTGGTGGTTTTACCGTTGGTTCCGGTTACGGCTATTATTGGGATGCGACTTGGTTTGCCCGGCGGATAGAGCATGTCAATTACCGGTGCGGCCACGTTTCTTGGTAAACCTTCACTCGGTGCTAAGTGCATGCGGAAGCCCGGAGCGGCGTTGACTTCCAAAATACAACCGCCGTTTTCTTTCAACGGTTGCGTTAAGTTTTCGGCCATAATATCGATACCGCAAATGTCTAAGCCAATAACTCTGGAAATTCTCTCGCACAAGAAAATATTTTCCGGGTGCATCATGTCGGTTACATCTATAGACGTTCCTCCGGTGCTTAAGTTGGCGGTTGATTTTAAATAGACTATTTCCCCGTTTTTCGGAACAGTATCAACCGTATAATTTAGTTTTTCCAATAAATCTAAAGTATCGCGGTCAACGTCAATTTGGGTTAATACGTTTTCGTGTCCGTAACCGCGTCGTGGATCGCGATTGGTTTCGTCGATGAGTTGTTGGATGGTTTGCTTGCCATCGCCTATTACGTGAGCCGGTTCGCGTTTGGCTGCGGCTACTAATTTGTTGTCGATGACCAAGACACGGAAATCAAATCCGGTGATGAATTTTTCCACGATAACGCGTCGGCTGTATTTTTTAGCATATTCTAACCCGGCGACAGCATCTTCCCAAGTGACTACATTAATCGAAGCACCTTTTCCGTGATTGCCGTCGAGTGGTTTGATTACGATGGGATAACCGATTTTTTTGATGGTGTTTTCCAAATCCTCTTCGTCCACACAAATGCTGCCGCTGGCTACCGGAATGGAAGCTAAGTCGAGCATGCGTTTGGTTTCTTCTTTATTACAAGCGATATCAACGGCTATGTTACTCGTTTTACAAGTAATGGTCGCTTGGAAGCGCATTTGATTGACGCCGTAACCCAATTGTACTAAGGAATTGGTTCCTAAACGAATCCATGGAATATCACGGGCAACGGCTTCGTCTACGATACTTCCTGTGGAAGGACCGAGGCGCACACGTTCCCGAATTTCACGCATTTTTTGGATGTCGGCTTCTACATCGTAGTCGGTCCCGGCAATTAAAGCTTCGGCTATGGCTACCGAACTTTCCGCGGCAAACATACCTACGCTTTCTTCGGTATAGCTGAAGACAACATTGTAAACGCCGGGAGTTTTGGTTTCTCGGGTTCTTCCGAAACCGGTTTCCATACCGGCTAGGGTTTGTATTTCAAGAGCAATGTGTTCAATAACGTGCCCCATCCAAGTGCCGCGTTCGATGCGGGAGAAGAAGCCGCCGCGAACTCCTTCGGAGCAACGGTGTTCAATCATGGTGGGAAACATGGCTTCTATGCGTTCGCGAAAACCTTCGATTTTGTTGGTGGGAAATTGCTCCATTTCCTCGAGGTCTAAACGCATTTGGATGAGTTTTTTACGTTGTACACTCCAAAGGTTCGGTCCTCGTAAAGCTTGTATTTTTAGAATTTTCATAAAGTAAAAGGAATTGTAATGTGATTGTGTAATGATTTTGTTAAAAATAGGAAATAATTGTTTTTATCCGACAAGTTTTTTAAACAAAACCCAAAAAAGTAGTTCCGGTTCCGATGGTTTGCTTTTTGAGTATTGATAGTCAGTAAGTTAAAGTTTTCTGACGCAAAAGGCCATCGCTATTTAGCCCCGATGGAAGTGTCACCTTGTAGAACGGACAGCGGGAATATGGACGGCAAAAATGCCCAAGCCTTTACGCTCCGACAAATTCGGCTATTTTTTTATAAAGTGCTTTGTCGTGCATGCTGTGGCCTAAACCTTGGGTTTCGATGTAAATGGCGTTTTTCCAGGCTGCGGCGTATTGGCGCCCTTCTTCGACTTTGATTACCGTATCGTCTACATCGTGAGCGATGATGGCTTTTTGGGTGAAGTTTTGGGCAAATAAATGTCCGGCAAAGTCGTTAATGTGGATGTTGAACTTTTCGTGGTAAAATTTCTCGAGTTGATGTTGTACCTTTTTATTCAGACTCAACAAGTTGATAAAGTTGTCGCTGATTTTTTTAAAGCTTGATGGCGCGCCTAACAAGACGATTTTATCAATTTGGTCGTTAGGATATTTGTTTAAATAAAAAGCTATAGCAGCGCCACCGATAGAGTGACCGATTAGGGTTTGGGGTTGGTGTTTTTGGATGAGCAGGTGGATGAATTCGGCATAACGCGGTGCGTTGAACTCTTTGCCGGTACTTTGTCCGTGAGCAGGCGCATCGATGGCAATGATGGTTTTGCCTAGAGGTTTTAGGTATTGCAATAGTTTTTTCCAACGAGAAGCATTGCTTTCCCAGCCGTGAAGCAGGAGTATTTTATCTTCGGAGCCTTGCCAAAGGTAGGTTTGAAAATCTTCACCATCGTAGGTTAGTGTTTCCTGTTGGGCGCTTTGCAAAGTTTTAGGCAGCTTTCCGTTTTTGATTTTGCCTTTTCGGGGTTGGCTAAAAATGGTATAGGCGATATGCTTGGCTTTTTCAGGATTAAAAAAGCTGATAAGGTTGATGTACAAACCAACCAATTTGGTGAGTAGAAAGTATTGGATTTTCTTCATAAAAAAATCCCGAACTGGTCGGGATTCCTTATTATAAGTGAGCAAATAATTGTTGCATTTTTTCTCTTTCTTCCTGAGCTAAGGCAGCATCAACTAAGATTCTTCCGGAATGCTCATCGGTGATGATTTTTTTGCGGGCTGCAATTTCCACTTGTGTTTGCGGTGGAATGGTAAAGAATGAACCGGCTGAGGCACCACGCTCGATAGATACTACGGCTAAACCGTTGCGAACGCTGGAACGGATTCTTTTGTAAGCGGCTAACAAACGCTCTTCGATTAAGGCTTCAAATTCGGCTGATTTTTCCATCAAGAAGTTTTCTTCTTTTTGGGTTTCGGCCATGATATCATTTAATTCTGCTTTTTTGTGTTTTAAGTGCGCGGTTTTTTGTTCCAAACGCTCTTTAGAAGTAGCAATAACTTCTTTTTTGTGCTCGATAGAAGCCTTTAATTCTTTGATTTGTTTTTCGGCCAATTGGATTTCCAATTCTTGGTATTCTACTTCTTTGGTTAAAGAGTTGAATTCTCTGTTGTTGCGAACGTTTTTTTGTTGTTCGGTGTATTTTTTAATGGCCGCTTGATGCTCTTCGATGGCACTTTTTTTGGCTTTGATTTGTTCTTCTATAGTAACTAAATCGCTTTTTAATTTGTCTAAACGAGTGCTCAAGCCGGTAACTTCATCTTCTAAATCTTCCACTTCTAAAGGTAATTCTCCTCTAACGTTTCTGATTTCATCAATTCTGGTATCTATGATTTGCAAGTCATAGATTGCTCTTAATTTGTCTTCAACACTTAGTTCTTTTGTAGTCGCCATATTTTATAAGTACTTAACTGGATTTGTATTTTCTTCCGAAAAAATGATGGCAAAATTAAGTATTTTTTTCTTAAGAAAATCAACAATATAATTTTTTGTAAATCTTTCACTTTCAAAGTGTCCGATATCGGCTAAAACCAATTGATTTTCAGCTTCGTAAAAGTTGTGGTACTTTAAATCGGCTGTCAGAAAGATGTCGGCACCCGCTTGTTTGGCATTTCCGATGGCAAAACTCCCAGAACCGCCTAAAACGGCTATTTTTTGAATAGGTTTTCCCAATAAGGCACTGTGTCGGATTCCGCCGCATTGCATGGTGTCTTTCACAAAGGCTAAGAAATCAGTTTCAGCCATTGGTTTTTCGAGTTCGCCTATCATACCTAAACCGATATTTTGGTGAGCATTTTGCAATTCATAGATTTCATAGGCTACTTCTTCGTACACATGATTTTTGAAAAGTGCTTGGAGGATTTTAGACTGTAAGTGTTTCTCGAAAGTGACTTCGATTTTGATTTCTTCGTTTTCCACAAACTCAAAGCGTTGTCCGATTTCGGGATTGCTGTCTTCGTTGCCCATATAAGTTCCAATGCCTTTGGAGTTGAAACTACAATCTTCGTAGTTGCCAATTTTTCCGGCTCCGGCATCGAATAGGGCATTGCGCAACTGTTCAACGTTTTCAGGTATGGTGTAAGTGACTAATTTTTGAATGAAATTCTTTTTGGGTACTAATATTTTGGTGTTGGTCAAGCCAAGTGCATCGCAGAAAATTTTGTTTACGCCGTGTTTGTGATTGTCCAAAGCTGTATGTACAGCATAGATGGCAATGTCGTTTTTGATGGCTTTGAGGACAGCGCGTTCCACATAATTTTTTCCGGTAATTTTTTTCAAACCCGAAAAAAGAATGGGATGGAAGCATACTACCAAGTTACACTTTTTAGCAATGGCTTCGTCAATGACGTTTTCTAAAGCATCGTGGCAAACTAAGATTCCGGTGGCTTCGGCATTAATATCGCCTACCAGTAAGCCTACATTGTCAAAATCTTCGGCATAAGCTAAAGGTGCCATTTCTTCTAATATCGGGAGAATCTCTTTTATTTTCATATTTTATTTGTAAGCGTCAATTTTGGTTAGTTTAATTTGCCAGTTTTTATCAACATCGAAAAAGTAACGGATGTCATCAAACCGTTTTATTCGATAAGCTTCAATTTCTGCTTCGGTGTATTCCGTTTCACTCTTGTCGTTTTCATCTCTTATATGAATGGTGTTTTTCTCGATGTACAGGAAACAAATTTGGTGCAGTTTGGCTTCATAAATACATTCTACTTCATATTCTTTGCCTTCCTCATCAGTGTAAGACAAAGAGATGTTTTCTTTTCTTACCAATTCGTCTAAAGTGACATTTTTAATCACGGCACATAAAGCTTCCGGAAAAAATTGTTCCATGTTGAGGTTATACTCATCACTAGTTAATGAAATATCTTCACCACCTTCGGCATCACGCTCTTTGGCGTATTGCCAAGACATGTAAGTGTCGGTTTCTATGGGAAATCGCATGTAGGACTTTAGCGCTACCAAGTCGTTTTCAAAAAGGGCTGTTTTGAACGCATCAAAGTTGGATTTAGAATAATCATTTTGCGTTTGAACTTTTCTTTTAGGAGCCGAATTGTTTATCTGAATGTCTTGGTTGCCTTGCTTACACGAAAAGCAAGCCATAACACCTATCAGACAAATAATTTTTATTAGGTTATAATTTACGTTGCCCATTCGTTCAAGTATTCCTTAATAATCCATTCGTTGTTGACTTTTTCGAGTAACAAGAAACGACCACTGTTGTGTTCTATATTTCTGTAAAAAGCCACTTTTACCAAGGCAAAATGGTTTTTAGCAAAGTAAATCGGTTTATTGATGATGAGTAAACGTTGGTTGTTTTCGCCGAATTTTTTGGAGATTTCCTGAAATTCTTCGAGTGAAACGCAATTGTTTACTTTACTTTTTAAATATTGATTTTGGTTGTTGAAGAGTAGGTTGTATTCTGTCGACCAATCTTCGTTTAAGCCAATAATGATTTGTTTTTTGATTTCGGCTGTATTTTTTTTCAGGAGGGAATGACCGTTGATTACCTCAATAACCTCTTCGTTATTGGGCGCTTTTTGGCAATAAAGACTCAACAGTTGTAGTCGGCCTTTGGCAATTACTTTTTCGTTTTTGTAATATTTGGTAAGGATAATTTTGAGAATAGCCGCATTGTCTGCTTCTTGAGCGAAAGCATTGATTTGAAATAAGCCCAAAAAGAAGAACAATATAAATTTGATTTTCATTTTAAAAGGTTTATCAAATAGGATTCAAGTTGGTTATTTGTCATTATAGCTTCAAAGATAAAAGATTAAAAAATAATTCGTGCATTCGTGTTAAATAATTACTTTCGTAGTATGACTTTGTTGCGAAAATTACTTTTTCCGATAGCCGTTTTGTATGGCTTTATTACTTCGATTAGAAATTATCTGTATGATAAAGGCATTTTAAAATCGTATGCTTTTGATGTTCCGGTTATAGCCGTTGGCAATTTAAGTGTTGGCGGTACAGGGAAAACCCCTCAAATTGAATATTTGGTAAGATTACTTTCTCCAAAATACAAAGTGGCTACATTAAGCAGAGGCTACAAAAGGAAATCCAAAGGGTTTGTTTTGGCTACCGCTAATGCAAATGCCGATTTGTTAGGGGATGAACCTTACCAATACTTTAAAAAATTTCCTCAAATTCATGTAGCTGTTGATGCCGACAGACGTAATGGGATTACCCGGTTGTTGGCGTTACAAAACAAGCCGGAAGTTATTTTGTTAGATGATGCCTATCAGCACCGTAAAGTAAAAGCCGGATTTTATATTTTGCTCACCACTTACCATGATTTGTTTTGTGATGATTGGATGTTACCCGCCGGAAACCTTAGAGAAAGCAGGTACGGTGTAAATAGAGCCGATATGATAATTGTCACAAAATGTCCCAAGGATATTACAGAAATTGCGCAGGAAAAAATCAGGCAATGCATTGGAGTTGACAAACCGATTTACTTCAGTTATGTGGATTATGATTCCAAGGTGTACAATGAAACCGACAGTTTGGAAGTATCAGAGATTAAAAAACAACCTAAAGTTTTGTTAGCCGGTATAGCTAAACCTAAACCATTTGTCGATTTTTTAAAAGCTGATAATGATTTGGTTATCACTTATCCGGATCATCACCACTTTACAGAAACAGATGTAAGGGTAATAAAAGCGCAAGCAGGCTCAAAAATTATTGTTACAACCGAAAAGGATTTTGTACGTTTGGAGGCTGAAATTTTAAGAAAACAATTATATTATTTACCCATCAGAAGTCAGTTGGTCAGCCGCACTGAAACTTTTGATGAAACCATTTTAAATTATGTGGGAACTTGTACAGGAAACCGTTAGTTACATTAAAAACAAAACCAATTTTACACCGGAGTACGGTGTGATTTTAGGCTCAGGATTAGGAAGTTTTACAGACGACATCAAAATCGAATTTACTTTGCCTTACCATGACATCCCTAATTTCCCCGTTTCAACTGTTGAAGGCCATAAAGGCGCTTTGGTTTTCGGAACAGTGGGTGATAAAAAAGTAGTGGCTATGCAGGGAAGATTTCACTACTACGAAGGCTATACTATGCAGGAAGTTACATTTCCGGTACGAGTAATGAAGTATGTCGGCGTTACTAAACTCATAGTGTCTAATGCTTCCGGTGGAGTTAATCCGAAGTATAAAGTAGGTTCTATTGCTGTAATTACCGACCATATTAACATGATGCCCGAACATCCTTTGCGCGGTAAAAATGATCCTCGTTTCGGGCCACGTTTTGTAAACATGAGTGAACCTTACAGTTTGCCTATGATCGCCAAAGTAAAAGACATTGCTCAAAAAGCCGGTATCGAAGTTTTTGACGGTGTTTATTTAGGTTTGCAAGGGCCAACATTTGAAACGTTACACGAATACAAAATGGTTAAAACTATTGGTGCCGATTGTGTAGGAATGTCCACTGTGCCAGAAGTTATAGTGGCTCGTCACATGGAATTGGAAACTTTCGGGATTTCAGTCATTACGGATATTGGGAGCGAAGAACATTTGGAGTCCATTAGCCATGAAGAAGTTTTGAAAGCCGCTAATGCCGCAGAACCTCATGTAAGACACTTAATCAAGGAATTGATACTGCAATATTAATGTTGCTTAGAAAGGCAAAATGCAATAACCCGATAGAAATTTTCCGGTTCAAAAGGCTTGGTAATCACCTCAGTCATTCCGAAAGACAATAGCATTTCTCTGTTCTCATTCAGAGAAATCGCTGTTAAGGCTATGATGGGAATCTTGGTGTCAAATTCGCGGATATTTTGCGTAGCAATAGTACCGTTGATACCCGGCAAGTGCACATCCATCAGTACCAAATCAAAGGAATGTTGGTTTTTTAAGACTTCAACAGCTTCCTCTCCGTTATCGATGATTTTGCATTTGATGCCTTTGTTTTCCAACATTTTTTTGGTAACCATTTGGTTGATTTTATTGTCTTCAACGACCAAAATATATTTGCCTTCTAAAATCTCATCAGAATAAGTGATTTGTATAGTTGGCTTAATTTCTTTGGTGCTGTTGGCCAAGTTCAGTTCAACTTGAAACACGGTTCCAATACCTACTTCGCTTTCTAATGAAATTTCTCCGCCCAACAAATCGACCAGTTTTTTTACGATGGTTAATCCCAATCCGGTGCCGCCGTACTTGCGATTGATTTCGATGGAACCTTGCGAAAAACTGTCGAATATGGTTTCTTTCTTCTCTTCAGGAATCCCAATACCGGTATCGCTGACACTGATCTTGATCCTGCAAAAGTCGGTTTCTTTTTCGGTCACAACTGCGCTGACCTTTACTTCACCTTGATGGGTAAACTTAAGTGCATTGTTGATGAGATTGATTAATATTTGTGATAGTTTAGTCGGATCGCCCAGCAGGCTTTCTGGAATTTGATCATCGATTTCGAGGGTAAAGCGATTTTCATTTTTAGCTGCGATTTCATTCATCGAGTTTTGAATGTCAACCAACAATTGCTTAAAGTTAAAGTCGATGTATTCAATTTCGATATTGGTTGATTCAATTCGGTTGATTTCGAGAATTTCATTGATAAATGTTAACAAATAATTCCCCGAAAACTTCAGTGAATTGAGATAATGCAATTGGTTTTTCTTAGGGTTATCCTCAATCAACAAGTGTGTAATTCCGTTGATTGCGTTAAGTGGCGTTCGCAATTCATGACTCACCGTAGAAAGAAATTCCGCCCTGGCTTTAGACGCTTTTTCCGCTTTGTCTTTGGCTATTTGCAGTTCTTTATTTTTTTCTTGCAACAGTTCATTGGATTTTCTGCGGATGATATTGTTTTTGTACAATGATAAGCTCAATAACGACAATATAGAAATTAGAGCGATACCCAAAATGCTGATCAGTTTGACAAACTTGTTGGTTTTTTGTTGGATCTGACTTTCTTTGGTCATTTGTTCAATGGTTTTGATGCGTTCACTTTCTTTGAAGTCCATGAAGTCATCACTCGATAATTTGGCACTGTTGTTTTGCAGCAAACTGTCTTTTATTTGCAAATGCTCTTTGAGAAATTGGTGTGCTTTTTCGGTGTCTAATAGTTTTTCGTAGGCTTTGCTTAGTTCTAAAACTATGGCTGATTTTTGTTCTAAATCGTTTCCTTTTTCGTTGAGTTTTAAGGCTCGATTAAGATAATTAACCGCCAAATTATTATGATTTTCTTCGCGTTCAATCATGCCCAGTTGGTACATGGCTTCGGCTTTGAGTTTGTGAATATCTTTGTTGTCGGGTTTGGCAATAATTTGGTTAAAAAGCTTAGAAGCCAACTCATTTTTACCGCGTTTTTTGTACAAAATGGCTTTTTGAAGATTCAGCGGCTCCGAAGCGTCAATCTTTAATAAACCATAAACAGATTGTGATTTGTTAAAAAAGATTTCTGCCTTATTGAATTCATCCAAATTCATGTAGCACATTCCAATATCGTAATAGCAAATGGCTTGTTGTGTAGTAGGAGGAAAGGCACTTAAAAGTTTGATACACTTTTCAAAAACATCTATGGCATCTTCATATTTCTTCAATTCGTAATAAGTAGTCGCTAAAGAATATTGCGCTAAAGCTTCCGATTTTTTGTTATTGTTGGCCTTAGAAAAATCAATAGCCTTTTGAGAGAAATACAAAGAAGATTTGTAGTTGTCAGTTTTTCGATTAAAAACTGCCAGGTCGATATAGTATTTGGTACTGTCAACTTTGCTTAGTGGTTTCTTTTGACCGAAACTCATCGCCGGTAACAATAAAAATAGCCAAAACCATTTCATAATCGGATAGTTTACAAATCGTTAGGGCTATAAATATAAAGAAATTATTTTCTTAACAGCGCAATTAAATCGATTATTCGAGACGAATAGCCAATTTCATTGTCATACCAGCCTACTACTTTTACCATTTTATCGATTACAGAAGTGAGTTGGGCATCAAAAAGACAAGAGTTGGGATTACCCAAAATATCTACCGAAACTATTGGGTCTTCGGTGTAAGCTAATATTCCTTTTAAATCAGTGGTCGCTGCCAGTTTAAAAGCTTCGTTGATTTCTTCAATAGTGACAGCTTTGGTTACATAACAAGTGATATCAGTTAAGGAACCATCCGGCACCGGCACACGAATACCGCTACCGCCGATTTTACCTTCCATTTCAGGAAAAATTTTAGTCAAAGCTTTGGCTGCTCCGGTTGTAGTTGGAACAATGGACTGACTGGCGCCTCTAGCGCGACGCAGGTCTTTGTGTGGTTGATCGTGTAAACTTTGATCGGTAGTGTAGGAGTGAACAGTGGTAATGTAAGCTTGTTCTATGCCGCACAACTCATCGATGACTTTAATCATCGGAGCAGCATTGTTGGTTGTGCAGCTGGCGTTGGAAACTATTAGTTCTGAGCCGTCTAAAATATTTTCGTTTACGCCTAAAACTACGGTTTTGATTTCAGGAACTTCACTGGGTGCAGAGAGAATTACTCTTTTAGCGCCGGCCTTGAGATGTTGACTGATTTCGGCGTAAGATTTAAATTTTCCGGTTGATTCTACAACAAAATCCACACCATTCCAATCCAAATCGGCAATGTCTTTTTCGTGGAAAAAGGCATATTGTTTTCCGTCCACGATGATGGAATCTTCATTGTAGGAAACGTCGTAAGGCAATACGCCATGAATGCTGTCGTACTTGATTAGATGTGCCATCGTTCTGTTGTCAGCAATATCGTTAATGGCCACAACTTCGATTGTAGGATGATTTAAGAGTAATCGAAATAAATTTCGGCCGATTCTCCCAAATCCGTTAATGGCGATTTGTGTTTTTTCGTTCAAGTTGGAGATGGTTTAAAGTCGTTTAATTATTGTTTGCAATGGTTTAATGGTTGAGCAACAATTGTAGCATTTTAAACCCTAAAACTTTTAAGCATTTTTCTTTTTACAAAATATGTTTTTCCGCGTGATAAGAAGAACGCACTAACGCACCACTTTCCACATGACGGAATCCCATCTCTTTTCCTATTTTTTCGTATTTTTCAAATTGTTCAGGCGTGATGAATTCTTTTACCGGTAAATGTTTTTTGCTCGGTTGTAAATATTGTCCCAAGGTTACAATATCCACATTATTGTCGCGCAAGTCTTGCATGGTTTGGATGACTTCTTCCTCGGTTTCTCCCAAACCTAACATGATACCCGATTTGGTTCTGCGAATGCCTTTATCTTTTAAATATTTTAAGACGGCTAAACTTCTATCGTATTTGGCTTGGATTCTGACTTCTCTGGTCAATCTGCGAACCGTTTCCATATTGTGTGATACAACTTCAGGATTGGCTTCCACTATTCGGTCCAACATGCGTTCATTCCCTTGAAAATCGGGGATAAGCGTTTCTAAAGTCGTTTGAGGATTCATTCGGCGAATGGCTTGAACGGTTTCAAACCAAATGATGGAACCCATATCTTTTAGATCATCACGGTCAACGCTTGTAATTACAGCATGTTTGATTTTCATGAGCTTGATAGAACGAGCAACTTTTTCGGGTTCATCCCAATCTACGGTTTCCGGACGTCCGGTTTTTACCCCGCAAAATCCACATGAGCGAGTACAAATGTTACCCAAAATCATGAAAGTGGCGGTACCTTCTCCCCAACATTCGCCCATATTAGGACAACTGCCCGAAGTACAAATAGTGTTGAGCTTGTATTTGTCAACCAAACCACGTAATTCGGTATATTTTTGACCGATAGGCAATTTTACTTTCAACCACTTTGGCTTGCCAACCGGTTGGTTGCTTTCGATTACTGATTCCATAGTCGCTTTTTTTGCCTTGCAAAGATACAAAGGATGATTGAAGAATAATTGATTTTATTTTCAGAAATTGTTGTTAAAAAACGGATGGTTTACTCAACAAAATCTAAGTGTTTGTTGTGGGTTTCGCCTATAGTTACGATGGCGTAAATTCCCAATCCGAATGCTATCAGCCCTACTACTGCAGCAGACCATATTACTGAGTTGGTTTGCTTCAAATAATCGTAGCCTACTAGCATTATAGGCACTGTACCCCGAACCATATTAGGAATGCTGGTGGTTGCGGTGCTTCTTAAGTTGGTTCCGAATTGCTCTGCTGAAACTGTTACAAACATGGCCCAAAAGCCGCAACCCAAACCAATCCAACCGCAATAAAAATAATACATGTTTTCAGTTTTGGTACCGCCACAAAGAAGTAAAATCACTCCAATTAGCGTAAATATAAGCATGTATAAGATGGTTTTTTTACGTGAATGTAAGGCATGAGAAATAAAACCACTGGAAAAATCCCCAACGGAAGTTGTGATGTAAGCCCACATAATGGCTTTTCCGGGATCGATACTTTTGATGCCCATTTCTGGAGCAAATTGGTTGGCCATGAAGACTAAAATTCCGATACAATACCAAATGGGCACCCCTATTAGAATGCATTTTAGGTATTTGATAAAAAGAGTTTTGTTGGTAAAGAAGGCCAAAAAATCCCCTTTTTTAACTTCGTTGTTCTCTTTCACTGCTTGGAACATGCCGCTTTCCGCCACGCTTATTCTGAGAACTAATAGCATCAAACCCAAGCTTCCACCGATGAAATATGCGGTAGTCCAGCTACCGGCTAATTCTACTGTAAACTGTGCCACTACAGCGCCTAATACCCCAAATCCTGCAATAATTGAAGTGCCTATAGCTCGGAGCTCTTTAGGTAAAGTTTCTGAAACTAATGTTATACCGGCGCCTAATTCTCCTGCTAGCCCGATTCCTGCTATGAATCGTAACCAGGCATAAATCATCCCTTTATCTGCAAAATCCATTTGGGGTAAAAATCCGCAAGCTATATTGGCCAATGAGTAAACAATAATGGAGCCGAATAGCACAGACAGTCTCCCTTTTTTATCCCCAAAAACACCCCAAATAATGCCACCTAAAACCAAACCAACCATTTGGTAGTTTAAAATCATTGTTCCTACCGCATCGGCTTCCAACCCCATGTCGTTAAGGCTTGGTATGCGAACTATGCCAAACAATAATAAATCATAAATGTCTACAAAATATCCCAAAGAAGCTATGATTACAGGGAATCCGAATATATGTTTGAACTTTTCGCGGCGTGTGAAGTGTTGCATAAATGAAGCATTTAAAATCAAATATATAGGTTTTTTTATTTGACTGTTAATTTTTTTATAATTCGGTTTTCACTTCGATAAATGCATTACATTTGTATATACAAATATTAAAACGATGAATAGAAGTGACTTCATCAAATTAGCAATAGGAGGAACAACAATGATGGCATTAAATCCTTTATATAATTGGTCAAAAGAGCTTAAATCAACAGATGAAAGATGGCCGGTTTTGTTTATAGGTCACGGCTCTCCCATGAATGGGATAGAGGACAACGAGTTTTCAAAGACTTGGTCAAAATTTGGAACGAAAATACCAATGCCTAAGGCTGTGTTGGTTATTTCTGCCCATTGGTTAACTAATGGTACACATATTACCGCTATGGATGCGCCAAAGACCATACATGATTTTGGCGGTTTTCCGCAAGCACTTTTTGAGGTGCAATATCCGGCGCCCGGATGTCCGGAGTTGGCCATAGAAACTTCGAAGATGATTGCTTCAACCCAAGTTGGTTTAGATCACGATTGGGGTTTGGATCATGGCACATGGACCGTTGTTAGGCATATGTACCCCAAAGCTGATATTCCTGTATTACAATTGAGCATTGATTACAGTAAGCCACCACAATACCACTATAATCTAGCCAAAGAACTGGCTTCATTGAGAAAAAAAGGCGTTTTGATTATCGGTAGTGGTAATATGGTACACAACCTAGGAATGGTTGCTTGGGATAAGTTAAGTGAACCTGAATACGGTTATGATTGGGCACATGAAATCAACCGTGTTTTTAAAGATAAAATAGTTTCAGGAGATATCAAGTCTTTAATTGAATATGAAAAGTTGGGCAGCGCCGCAAAATTAGCCATTCCTACACCTGATCATTATTTTCCCCTCTTGTACACTTTGGGGCTACAAGAGAAAACAGATTCCATTGATTTTTTTAATGATAAAGCGGTTGGCGGTTCTTTAACAATGACCTCAGTAAAAATCGGATAAAAAAAGGAAGCATTAGCTTCCTTTTTTATAACCCTAAGGCCTTTTTG
This sequence comes from Flavobacterium mekongense, assembly GCF_047038255.1. Lineage (GTDB taxonomy): Bacteria > Bacteroidota > Bacteroidia > Flavobacteriales > Flavobacteriaceae > Flavobacterium > Flavobacterium mekongense. Next base: position 2,599,171 of record NZ_CP174374.1, on the reverse strand, counting down.
GTTGATGCGGTTAAGGCATCTTTATGTAGTAAAACAGAAATGGCTTTCAATCGCATATAAGCAACACTCATGTAAATGAATCCGTCTCTGCCGGAAGTTGCACCCCAGGAATTTTTGACTTTGTAGTAAATATTTCCTTTTTGATCTTTGACCTTACCTATAATATGCATTAAATGATCATCGGTGGTGTTGTAATTCTCAAATTCCGCTTGACGGTATTCTGGCGTAATCACTTTCTCCGGTTTGATTTCGGTTAAAATACTGGCGGCATCGGCTTGGTTTTGCGGAATAACGGCTATGCCCGCTGTGCTTGAAAAGGTGGTTTCGCTCACATCACTATCTAAAGCTACAGTAAATCCTTTATCTAAAGCATTATCAATATTTTGAATAAATTCATCTAAAGTTAAATTGTAGAAATATCCGTTGGAAAAATTGTCCGGAATATTCAAAATAAATTTGGTGTGTATTGGTTGGTGCATAAAGGAAGTGATGGTGATGTAATCGTTGAAATTGATTTTGAAATTTCTGGCCACATCTTCCGCCGTCATGGGTTTGATGTTTTTAATTTCGCCCATGTATTTGTCTAGAGCAACAATGTAGTCGGTCTTCCAATTCGGATAAGCTTTCGGAGTAAGTGTCACGGCTTTTTTTACAATGTCTTCTAAAGCAGCAACCAAGCCGGAATGGTCATATTTTGCGGCAGGATCAATTTTTCCTGAGTATTCCGCTTGTGTGGTTAAGCCGTATTTTAAAGCGCTGTTCATTACATCGTGATTCAGGCCGCCTTCTCCAAATTGTGCTTTTCCTTGTCGCATGACATAATTTTCAGCTTTGTCAAGGTAAATATTTCTTACGGTGTACATCTCAGACAAATCGACTGTAGTGCCGGTTTTGCGAATAATTTCTGCTTCTAAAAACGAAGTTGAGGAAAAACTCCAACAAGTCCCCGTATTTTGTTGAGCAATTACAGGAGTAAATTTTATTTCTTTAACAATTTGAAAATCATACTTTTGAGAAAAAGCACTTAAAGTCACAAATAACGCTGAAACAGCTATAAAATTTTTATTCATAAGAATATGTTTAGTATTGAGGTTAAACCCGAAAAATGATTTATTTTTACGCTAAAATAATGGTTTTCCTCGGCTAACTGTTATTTTTAACTAATTATATGAAAAATTAAAAACAGCTAGTTTTATTATGAGCACAATCCAATGGGTTACAGCCAAAGAATATGAAGATATCACTTATAAAAAGTGCGACGGCGTAGCGCGTATTGCTTTTAACCGACCTAATGTACGCAATGCCTTTCGTCCAAAAACCACCAGTGAATTGTATAATGCGTTTTATGATGCTATGGAAGATACCTCCATTGGAGTGGTTTTGCTTTCCGCAGAAGGACCGAGCACCAAAGACGGTATTTGGTCATTTTGCAGTGGCGGCGATCAGAAAGCGCGCGGTCATCAAGGCTATGTTGGCGAAGATGGTTACCATCGCTTGAATATTTTGGAAGTACAACGCCTGATTCGCTTTATGCCTAAAGTGGTTATTGCAGTAGTTCCGGGTTGGGCTGTTGGCGGTGGTCACAGTTTGCATGTGGTATGCGACTTAACCTTAGCCAGTAAAGAACACGCCATTTTCAAACAAACCGATGCCGATGTGACCAGTTTTGACGGAGGGTACGGTTCTGCTTACTTAGCCAAAATGGTGGGACAAAAGAAAGCCCGTGAGATTTTCTTTTTAGGTCGAAATTACTCAGCACAAGAGGCTTTTGATATGGGAATGGTGAATGCCGTAATTCCTCACGAAGAGTTGGAAACTACTGCTTATCAATGGGCTCAGGAGATTTTGGAAAAATCGCCAACTTCAATCAAGATGTTGAAATTCGCCATGAATTTAACCGATGATGGCATGGTTGGACAACAGGTTTTTGCTGGAGAAGCCACTCGCTTGGCGTACATGACCGATGAAGCCATTGAAGGAAGAAATGCCTTTTTGGAGAAAAGAAAGCCGAACTTCGGAAAGAACAAATGGATTCCGTAAACAGCTTTCCATATTAAAATTACTTTTCTAAATGACAGACTTCACCAACGAAAAAATCGACACTACTCAACTGCCTCGTTATGAAGCAGTGACACTAACTTCATTGCATCCGAATTACTGGAAAGAATTGTTGGTTTCCAGAGGATTGATGGTCTTGATATTGACTGTTGCCTTGGTTTTGGCGATGATTTTTATTGAAGAATTAGTCGGGTATCGTTGGCTGGTCACAACTGGTTTTGTGATTTTTGTGGTGATACTACTTTTCTTTTCTCGCATGGCATACAAGAAAAAAGCCTACGCTTTCAGGAACCACGATGTGATTTTTCGAAGCGGTATTATCGCTACTAATACAATGGTAATTCCGTATAACCGAGTGCAACACGTAGCACTTCATGAAGGTTGGATTGCGCGCTTTTTTGGCTTGGCTAAAATTGAAATTTTTACCGCCGGAGGTGTTTCGAGTGATTTGGAGATTCCAGGTATTGCTAAAGCGGAAGCCGAAAAGATCAAACAGTTATTAATGGGTAAAATTCAAAAACAACTGTAATGGAAACCCATTTTAATCAGCCGCAACGACAATCTGCTATCGGAGTTTTGGTGATTTTTTTAGAGATGGTATTCGTCTTGCTCAAAAATATTTGGCCGATTGTAGTGATTACCTTGTTGAAAGCCGAAGGTAAATCGGTTTGGGTTGGACTGCTGATTGCACTGGGTATTTTTGTTTATTTCGGCGTTTACTCTTTTTTGAAATACCGAAATTTTACCTTTTATATTGATGACAATACCGATGAATTTGTGATCAATGACGGTATTATTAATAAAACCAAGACGACCATTCAATTGCATAAAATTCAGCAAGTGAACATTAAGCAAAATTTTATCCAACGCTTGATAGGTGTTTACGCCATGGATGTTGATACTGCCGGAAGTGATCAGAAAGAAGGTAACATCAAAGCCGTCTCGCATGCCTTGGCTTTGGCCTTAAAATCGAAGTTAATGGAAAATGAAGGCAAAGCGGTAATTCAGGAATCCGAGACTGAAGTCGCTCAAGCAGTCGAAACCACGATACCATTTTTGAAAATCAACTTGGTGAGTTTACTCAAAATCGGATTTACCTCGAATTATGTGAAAAGCATCGGTTTAATCCTGACATTCTTCTTTACCATATATGAAAATCTACACCAAGCCGGTGCTGAAGATTTGGTCGATACAGATCGCATTAAAGTTTTGGTTGATGATTATTCGCTACTTTACACGCTGATGATTTTTGTGCTAACGATGTTTACCATTATCTTTGTGATTAATGTGGTTCGTACTCTAATCAAGTTTTTCGACTACACAGTCACCAAACAAAAAGGCTCTTTGATGCTGACTTACGGTTTAATTTCTACTCAAAGTACCATTTTAAAACCCGAAAAGGTTCAGATAGTTAAGGTTTCAGAAAATTATTTCCAGCGAAAGCTCAATGTACTCGAAGTCAAAATCCGTCAAGCCATTAGTGGTGAGAAGAAAGACAGCAAATCGCTAATCGAAATTCCGGGTTGTAACCGATCAGAAGGTGATGAAATCTTAAAGCTGTTGTTTCATGAATTACCTCAAAAAGGGGTAATGCTGTTGCCTAATTTTCGCCGACTCATTTTTTCAATTTTCCTGATAATAATACTACCTTTAACCGCTTATTTTACGTTTGGAAAATGGATAGAACCTCTGGCTTTTCATTATGCTAATTTGGCTTTAATTTATGTCTTGTTGATGTTAACGTTGCTGTTATTCGGATTTAGGAATTATAGATTATTTGTCAGTGAGAATCACATTATCAAACAAAGTGGCGCTTGGGATGTTGATCAAGAAATCCTACAGATCGATAAAATACAAGCCATAACAACCTCGCAATTGTTTTGGCATAAAAGCTTAAATATAGGTTCATTGACCATGCATACCGCCGGAGGGAATATTACTTTTCATTTGGGTCAATTCGATAAGATTAATGATTATGTTAATCTTTGGTTGTATGAAATTGAAACCTCTAACAGTAATTGGATGTAGTAGTAATATTAGATGTCAGATGTAAAGTATCTAATGTCAAGATTAATAACAAATCATATCTAAAATTTAATATTTAAAATTATTATGAAACATTGGGTTGAAGCCGCCAGAGTCAGAACATTACCGCTATCAGTATCGGGAATCATTGTTGGGAGTTTTTATGCCATGTCACAAGGCATGTTTAATTGGAATATAGTGGCGTTTGCTTTGCTAACTACTTTAGGTTTGCAAATACTGTCCAATTTTGCCAACGATTATGGCGATGGTGTAAAAGGTACTGACAATCAAGACCGAGTTGGGCCGATGCGTGCCATACAAAGCGGTGTTATTTCACCTGCCGCTATGAAGAAAGCGATGGTGCTGACTTCAGCAATTACCTTGTTGTTTGCCGTGTTGCTGATTTACTTTGCTTTCAAAGACCATTATTTGCTGTATTCTTTCATTTTCTTTGTTTTGGGAATATTGGCCATAGCTTCGGCTATTCGCTATACGGTTGGAAAAGGCGCTTACGGTTACCGTGGTTTCGGCGATTTGTTTGTGTTTGTATTCTTCGGCTTGGTGAGTACTTTCGGTGTGTATTTTATGTTTTCCAAAAACATTGATTGGTTATTGTTACTGCCGGCAACAGCCATTGGCTTTTTAAGTGTTGGTGTTTTGAATCTTAATAACATGCGCGATGAGGAAAGTGATAAGAAATCAGGTAAGCTTACTTTAGTAGTAAAAATGGGTGGAACTGTGGCCAAGAAATACCATTATTTTTTGGTGATTTCAGCCATGGTTTTAGTTGTGGTTTTTGCGGTGTTAAACGATTTTCATTTTGATCAATACATCTTTGTAGTTGCTTATTTTCCTATGATTGGTCATTTGATTACCGTGTATAAAAACCAAAATCCGAAATTATTAGACCCCGAATTGAAAAAGTTAGCCATTAGCACTTTTTTATTAGCGGTTTTATTGGCTTTGTGTTTGATATTCTTCATTTCGGATGTTGTAGTTAATTATGTTTAATCAATATATTTTGCAGCTATGAAAATTACTTTTTACGGTCATGCGACCATCGGCATAGAAATCAGCGGTAAACATATTATTATTGATCCGTTTATCTCCGGAAATCCAAAAGCCGCTCATATTGATGTGAGTGCTTTAAAAGCAGATTATATCTTGCTTACTCATGCTCATCAAGACCATATTTTAGATGTGGAAACCATTGCCAAAAACAACAATTCGGTTATCGTGTCCAATTGGGAAATTGCTTCCTATTACGGTAATAAAGGGTTTCAAAATCACCCTATGAATCACGGCGGAAGTTGGGGGTTTGATTTCGGTAAAGTGAAATATGTTTCGGCTATTCATTCCAGTTCGTTTCCCGACGGAACTTATGGTGGAAATCCCGGTGGTTTTGTCATCGAAGGCGAACACAAAAACATCTACATTTCCGGTGATACCGCTCTAAATATGGATATGAAATTGATTCCGATGCGTACCCAATTAGATTTGGCTATTTTCCCGATAGGCAGCAATTTCACTATGGATGTTGAAGACGCCATTATAGCAGCCGACTTTGTAGATTGTGATAAGGTATTGGGTTGTCATTACGATACTTTCGGTTACATCGTAATTAATCATGATGAAGCCAAAAAGAAATTCTTCGACGCCGGAAAAGACCTAATGTTGCTCGAAATCGGTGAAAGTATACAGTTGTAACAGCTAATGTTATTGCTAAACGAGAGTGTCATTTTTGGCACTCTTCTTGTTTTGTAAACGAAAAAAAACTATGAGAAAATCTATTGTAGCTATTTGTTTCCTTTTTGCCAATTTTGTTTTTGCTCAAAATAATGAAGGCTATTGGGACAATATTCGCACCACCAACGAAACCATTATTTTAGAGGCCGGAAAGCGCAAAGCGGTCAAGTCGTCTGATTTGCCTGTCGGTACCACTGAGGTGGTTTTTCGCATTTCTCTTTTAGACGACAATCAGAAAATAAGTGCCAGTTTGGTGTCGCTTTTAAAGGCAATTCCGGATCCAAGCGGAATCAGTCAAGGTACAGCTGGAGCGGTGTTTTTGCTGTCAACAATTACCGGTGATGACAAGTGTAAATTTTATGTTTTTACCAATGAGAGTGATGCCTTAAACTATGAAAAATCGGGAATCGTTAAAAATACCTGTATGTCTCAAGAAGAACCGGTTAATAAGGCGGCCAAACTCTTAACAGAGGATTCCAAATGCATGTCGGCTAACCCCAAAAACTTATGGTTTGGTTTTCAGAGTGAGAACTGGGTGATGAAACAAAAGATTGTTTTGGAAGTAGTGCCTTGGGTTAATAACAGTTTGAGAAGCGGTTGGTCGGTTGAAGCAAAAAAAAGCCTTTTGAAAACCATTGAAAAATCGGATGTAACACTCAAAGTGGCTAACAAAGACATGTTTTTAGGTGCTTTTTTAACAGCTTTGACCAAGAAATATACTTATACGGATTATCAGAAATTATTGACTGTTGAAAAAACTAATGTAACAGAAATGCTTATTGAAGAAAGTTTGGTTGCATCGGGACAACTCAACAGTTACCTTGAAAGTCTGCGAAAAGAAGCACAACAACTTCGTTTTAGCAATAAAACCCAAGATGCTATTCTTTCAGTTCAAAAGGAAATTATCGATAAAAAAAGGGCTAAAGCAGCGGATTATGGATTGTTAGGTAGTTTGTATTTGTCTTCCAAGCAGTTTGTTAAAGCGGAAGAAGCCTATTTAAAAGCGGTTAGCTTGGATAAAACGGACTTGTATTTTCAATTGCAATTAGCGCATGTTTACTTGTTTGCCGACCAATTGGGCAAAGCCAAAGACCTCCATAAAAAATACCAAAACAATCATTTATCAGACGGTAAAAGTTGGGCAGAACAAACCAAAGCCGATTTCCAACAATTCGAAAAGAACGGATTTGATACAGTGAATTTCAAAAAGATTTTGCGTCTTTTCAATTAATTATGAAAGCAACTTATCACAAATATATACTGCATTTTAAGCAACCATCCGGGACATCACGAGGTGTTTTAACTGATAAAGAAACTTGGTTTTTAATCCTGGAAGAGCATGGAAAAAAGGGTATAGGCGAGTGCGGCATTTTGCGAGGACTCTCAGCAGATGACCGACCGGATTATGAAGAAAAACTACAATGGGTTTGCGACAATATTCACCTCGGTGCTGAAAAATTATGGGAAGCATTAATGGAATTTCCTTCGATTCAGTTTGGTGTTGAGATGGCTTTTTTATCGTTGCGAAGTGAAAATCCTTTCGTTTTGTTGCCTTCAAATTTTGCTTCCGGAGTAGCTTCTATTGCGATAAACGGATTGGTTTGGATGGGAGACGAAGCGTTTATGAAACGTCAAATTGAAGAGAAAATTGAACAAGGTTTTCGTTGCATCAAAATGAAAATAGGTGCCATAGATTTTGAAAAAGAGAAGGCTTTATTGCGTTTTATTCGTCAAAACTTCGATGCAAAAACGATGGAAATAAGGGTCGATGCTAATGGCGCTTTTTCTGAAAATGAAGCTTTAGATAAAATTAATCAAATTACTGGTTTTCAAATTCATAGTATAGAGCAACCGATACAAAAAAACAAGACTGACATGATGTCAGTTCTTTGCAAAAACACCCAATTACCCATTGCTTTAGACGAGGAACTCATAGGCGTTTTTTCTTTGGCTGATAAAGAAGCTTTGTTGCAAAAAATCCAACCTCAGTATATCATTTTGAAGCCGAGTTTTATTGGTGGATTTCGAGGTACTTCCGAATGGATTGCCTTGGCCGAAAAATATCAAATCGGTTGGTGGATTACTTCGGCTTTGGAAAGCAACATTGGGTTGAATGCGATTGCCCAGTTTACCTATTTGCAAAATAATCCAATGCCGCAAGGTTTGGGTACGGGCGCTTTGTATACCAATAATTTTGAAAGTCCGCTACAAGTTTCGCAAGGCCAACTTTGGTATCTAAATGAACTCGAGTGGGCCTTTGATTTTAATCGAATTTAATCACTCTTTATCAAAATAAAATTTTGTGAATCTCTGTGATTTTATAGTTGCACAGAGATTCACAAAGAAAAAATGAGATTCACAGAGTTTTATTTTCCCCAATCAATTTTTCGGGAGAAATACATCACGGCTCCGAGGATTAAAAATAAGCCTATACTTCCTACCAAGAGCGCATAATCTTCCAATTGGATAATCACATAAATAAAACTGTACAAAACGGTCAGTGCTGAGGCAATAAAGAGTGGAAATTTTTTATTCTTTAGTATAGAAACCGAATACAAAGCAATCATTACAATTACAGCAGTTCCGGCTATAGCATAGGCCAAACTAAAGCTGCTGTGTTCGGTAATCGAAATGAGCAAAGTGTAAAACATGATGAGTGCGATGCCAATCATAGAATATTGAAAAATGTGAATGTTGATTTTACTTACAGATTGGATTAAAAAGAAAATCAGAAAAGTCAAACCAATGACCAAAAAGCCATATTTGGATACGCGTTCGTTTTGCTGGTATTCGTCGACCGTATCAATTAGTTTGACGCCGAATTTGTAATCGTCTAAGTTAGGCAGAGCACTTGCGTACTGTTGACTAAATGTTCTGTTGATATCGAGTATTTTCCAATCGGCGTGAAAGCCATCCTTGTTGACTACTTTAGTAGCATCATTGGCAGCAAATGAGCCTTCTAAGCTCGGCGATTCCCAATCGGAGTCCATGGTTACTTTAGTAATTTTCCCAATCGGAATAAAGTTGATGCTATTGCTGCCGTTGTACTGAATGTTGAAATGAAACTGTATCGGTTTTCCATTAGCCAAATCACTATAATTAAATAAGTTGGTAGCTAAAACACTATAGTCACTTTTGTCGTCAGGTTGTGGTTCGAAAAGTAGTTTTTCGTTATTTAGTTTGATAGACAACTCGCTTTTGATGCTTTTTAAGTTGGTTGTTTTTACTACTATAGCCGCTTTTTCCCATTGTACGTTGGCTTCGGGTATGTTGAGTTTGGCCAAATTCGGTGCTGTAAAATTCCCGTTGAACTTCATATTCGCCGTAAAGACTATCGGATTGAAGATACCGCGTTTTAGGGATTCGTTTTTCTTTACCGTGGAAACGTTAATCAGTTCGTTAGGGAAGAAGTAAGCATATTGGGTAAAAGCCCGTTTCTGAATTGTCGTAGCGCCGGTTTTGGTGTCGGTTACGTTGTAGTTTTCGAACGTTTGATACGGAATTCGAAGGATTGGTCCGTAGAAAGTGACATCGCTTCCCCAAAGGGTGGCAATTTCTTGGTCGACTTCATTTTTTCGTTCAGAGCGTTCCTCAATCAAATTCTGAACAAATAGTAACGGAATGAGTAAAAAGAGTGTTAAGAATCCCACCATGATTATTTTGGCAGTATTGGATTGTAAAAATGATTTCGGCTCGTTGCCTTGAATTTCTTGATTTTCCATGTTATTGATTTTAAAAGTGATTACTATTGAATATGATGTAGAGGTACAGTAAGGTTATCGGAATATTGGCCAACATAATGAGTATTTTTATGATAATGTTTTCTCGGTTTTCCCAATGGGTAAACAAATCAACAACCAAACTTAAAAAGGCAGCTCCATTAACTATTAACGCGCACATTACATAGTAAAAGCCTGCGAAGAGTAAGGTTGCGCTTGGTTTTAGTAAGTATGCTATAAAAAGCAACGAGCCAATGCCAAAAGAGCCTAAGGCGATGTAGGTAGTGAATTTACTTTCGTTTTCCGAATAGGTTTCTGCTAAGGTTTCCATGATTATTTGATATTAAATGAGTTTTGAATGTTTTTTAGGGGTTGCAACAGCATTTTTTCAAAGGGTAAATCGTAAAATTGATGCGCCGATTTACCACGACGGTAAAAGTGGCGGAAGACTTTCCATTGCATAGGGTAAAAGATTGTGCCGATAGCTATAACGGCGAATTGATAAGCGCTTCTTTTACCATTTCCCAATAAATAGTATTGCATTCCGATTTCTTCCACCACCGAAACACCTGTATTGGTTAAGACGTGAAAAACATCGTGATCTTCCAATTTGGGTTGGATTTCAAAATGGTATTTCAATAAGAAGCAACCCATGTGAAAGCCCAAACTTTCCGGTGGATATCTTATCAAATCTTTGGAGGTAATGGGCCAAGGTTCATTTTTCTTAAAGAACTTTTGATAGGGCTTTTTGCTCCATTCGTACATTTTTTCGATGACTAAATCTCTCATGTTTTAATTTAAAAGTACTTTGTATTTCAAAGTGTTTGGATAAAAAAATAGGGTTAACTTTTCTGTATTAATTTTTCAAGTGCTTCAATGTGTTCTTGAAAGGCTTTTTTTCCGGAGGCTGTGGCAATGTAGCGGGTATTTGGTTTTTTTCCTATGAATTGTTTTTCAATCATAATATAGTTTTCGTTTTCCAACGCTTTGGTATGACTGGCCAAATTGCCATCGGTAACGCCCAATAGTTCTTTGAGCATGTTGAAATCGGCACTCTCATTGACCATCAATACCGACATAATCCCCAAACGGATTCGGTGATCAAAAGCTTTGTTGATATTTTGAATAAGGTTTTTCAACTTAATTTCTATCGTACTTATAATACATCACGGCGCCGTAAACGATATGACAAATTCCGAATCCTACTATCCATACATACAAGCCGTAACCGGAATATTCTACGGCAATCAATCCCAAAATAATCTCGGTGATTCCCAAGTAGCGCACATCACGCAATGTATACTTACTGGCATTAACGCAAGCCAATCCGTAAAATATCAATGTAATAGGTGCTATGAGCCCGTATACACCGTGTCTCAATAAAAGTAGGGCCAAAATACCTCCGGTGAACAACGGGATGCAAAAATTAATTAACAGTCTTTTTGATGATGGATTCCAAACTTTTTCACCTACTTTTTTAGCTTTCTTTGCGGTTAAGAAATAGGCAGTTATCAAGGACAAAACCAAAACTACTATGGCTACCGCTATGATTTGTTTGAAAGTAGTGCTCTCTAAAGTTATGAATTCAGCATGATGATTGTCGATTAAAAAGTTAACCACTACAGCACCACACAAAGCATACAATCCGGCTAATATCCCCGACAATCCGCTTAAGGAGATAAATTGTGTCGATTGCGCCATCATCTGTTTGATGTCTTGTATGTCTTTCAAATAATCTTTTGTTTCCATTTTAAAGTACTTTGAAAAACAAAGTAAATGAAATATTTTTCGGTGACCAAATGTTTTTTCAATTATTTTTGAGAAAAATTAATCGCATGAAAAAAGTACTTTTCGGTGGCTTATTGTTATTGACTTCGTTAGGTTTTTCACAATCTGATGACGAACAAATGTTGCAATCTATATACAAAACCGCTTTAACGAATTCCCAATGTTATTCGTGGTTAGACGATTTGTCGAACAAAGTAGGCCAGCGTTTATCAGGTTCCGAAGGTGCTCAAAAAGGCGTACTTTACACCAAACAACAATTGGAAACTTTGGGTTTAGACCGTGTTTTTCTACAAGAAGTAATGGTGCCTAAATGGGAGCGAGGTGAAAAAGAAACTGCGTTTATCATTGATACTAAATCCAAAATTAAGGTACCGATTTGCGCTTTAGGCGGATCGATAGCTACCTCAAAATCAGGGATTACTGCTGAAGTGATTGAAGTCAATAGCCTAAAAGAATTAGAAACCTTGGGCGAAGCCAAAATCAAAGGTAAGATTGTTTTTTTCAATCGTCCGATGGAACCGGACAACATTGATACCTTTGTGTCTTACAGTCGATGCGGCGATCAAAGGTATGCCGGTGCTGCAGAAGCAGCCAAATTTGGCGCTGTTGGAACCATAGTGCGTTCTCTGAATTTAAGATTAGACGATTTTCCACACACCGGAGCGACTAGTTATGGCAGTTTACCAAAATCGCAATACATCCCGGCTGCCGCTATCAGTACCAACGGAGCGGAATTGTTGAGTAAAAAGTTGAAAGAAAATCCGAAGCTGACTTTCTTCTTCAAACAATCGTGTCAATTATTCGAGGATGTACTGTCTTACAATGTTATTGGCGAAATCAAAGGTTCGGTTCATCCGGAGAAAATTATGGTAGTGAGCGGTCACTTGGATTCTTGGGACTTGGCCGATGGTTCACACGATGACGGTGCCGGTTGTGTACAAAGTATGGCGGTTTTGGAACTCTTTAAAAAACTGAAATACCAACCTAAGAATACTATCAGAGTAGTTTTGTATATGAATGAAGAGAACGGTGGTAGAGGCGGAAAACAATATGAAGCAGAGTCCAAACGCAATAATGAGAACCATATTTTTGCCGTAGAAAGCGATGCCGGCGGCTTTACTCCGAGAGGCTTTTCGTTGGAATGTGATGATGCGAATTTTGCTAAAGTCAAAAGCTGGATGCCATTATTCGAACCTTATTTAATACATCTTTTTGTAAAAGGATATACGGGTGCCGACATTCATCCGTTAACTTCAGAGAAAATTGTCAAAGCCGGTTTGCGTCCCGACTCGCAACGCTATTTTGATTACCACCACGCAGCTAATGATACTTTTGATGCTATAAACAAAAGAGAATTGGAATTAGGCGCTGCCACTATGGCTTCTTTATTGTATTTGTTTGACCAATACGGGATTGATTAATTGAAACCTGCTGAACATTATATCATCAATCAACCATCTCATTACAGAGATATTCTTCTTAGTATAGTTGATGTGATGAAACAAACTTTACCCGAAGCTACTTTAGAGTACAAATGGGGTATACCTTATTTTTATTACAAGAGAAAACCTTTCTGTTATTTGAATGCGAGTCACAAAAAGCAATATGTAGATGTTGGCTTTGCCAAAGGATTCCAATTACAAAATCACTTAGATCATTTAATAGCGGATAACGGCAGAAATACGATAAAATCCCTGCGATACATTTCTATAGAATCGATAAATATCAATGTGTTGACTCAAGTTATTCTGGAGGCTGAAAAATTATATTAAATAAAAAGTCCCGAATCAAATTCGGGACTTTTTATTTTTAATTTTCTTTTGCTTTATAAATCCAACCGGTTTTGGCTTCACTGCCGTTGTTGAATTCGATGACATAATAATACGTTCCGTCCGGAAGGTCATCGCCATTGTCTGATTGGCCTTTCCATTCGTCTTTGTATTGGTTTTTGCTGTAAACTTTCATACCGTAACGGTTGAATAGCGTTAAGTTTTTAACATCCAACAAACGCAAATCGAAGAACTCGTTTTTACCGTCATTATTAACCGAAATACCTTTTTGGATACCACAGAAAATTCTATCCAAGGTAATCGGTTCATTTCTCCAACAACCATCAGGTGTTGTAACCGTTAAGGAGAAAGTTATCGGTAAAGTTTGCACTGAAGATAAAGAGAGTATGTACTCTGTTACGTTAAAAGTAGTAGCATTCGATCCTACTAATTGCAGGTTACTGTTGTACCAAGCATAGCTCGCGTTGTCAGTGTTGAAAGTGTCATTTACCGCTGTAACTTCAAGTATAAAGTTATTGTCAACGCAACTACCATTAATTTCAAAATCGAAACCACTTTGAACGGTTACGGCTAATGAACCGTTGGTGGCACATTGTCCGGCATTCGGAGCAAAACTATAAGTGCCCGAAACGGTATTGTCAATCACAGCCGGAGTCCAAGTTCCGCTAATTCCTTCCAAGGAAGAAGTTGGTAAAGATGGCGCGCTTTCACCTATACACAATTGACCAATAGGAGTGAAAGTAGGCGTTACATTCGGATTTACCACTATAGTCATAGTTGCTGTGCTTGCACATTGTCCGCCGGTAGGAGTGAAAGTATAGGTTGTAGTAGCCGTATTGTTTAAAGCCGGTGTCCAAGTTCCGTTAATGGCATTGTTCGAAGTGGTTGGCAAAGCATTTAAAGTGCCACCGCTACAAATAGGAGTAACTGCTGTAAACGTTGGTAAATTCGGTATATTTACAGTTACCGTTAAACTACCGCCTGTAGCACATTGACCGGCATTCGGAGTAAAGTTATAAGTGCCGGTTTGTGTATTGTTTACAGTCGACGGCGACCAAGTTCCGCTAAATCCTTCGATTGAAGTTGTTGGTAAGCTTACAGCATCACCTTGGCAAATAACGATATTGTTGAAAGTAGCCGCTACAGTTGCATTAACTGTGATAGTGCCATTGGCTATCACTACATTACAGCCACCAGAAGTAGTTACGGTATAATTGAAAATACCTGATGCCGTAGGTGTTCCACTAATAGTAAACACTCCGGTAGTATTGTCGTATGCACCGATAATTCCAGTAGGTAATCCGCTTGCCGTTACATTAGTGGCATTGGTTGCGGTGTACAAGATATTTTGAATGGCAGTGTCGATACAAACGTTTTGGGTATTGTTAGCCGAATCTAAAGTCAGGGTAACAGCCGGTGTTATCGTTACAGTTCCTGAAGCCGGTGTAGAAGAGCATTCGGTTGAGGTGACACTAACCGCATCCAGAAGATTCCCTACAGTTGGATCTCCGCCTGAACTTGATACTGATACAAATCTTAAGGAGTAGTTACTGCCTCCTGAGGTTGGAACAGTGTAGTTTAATGTATGAAATACCCAAGCAGCGTTACCATCGTTAAACTGACCTAAAGAAGTGTAAGGTCCGCCAACAGGACCAATTTCTACGCGAACCACATCATTACCCCAACGGCCTTTGTGTGCGAATGAAATTTGTAATTCGGCACCGGGATAAGTAGTAAAATCTTGGAAAACGGTAGCAGTAGAATTCCCATTGATTTCGATGAGTTGTGTTCCTTGGTAGGCCACAGCACTTTCAAATCCTTGAGGCCAAACTTCTAAAATACCATCGGGAGCTGAGGTTTCCCAACACGGTACAGCACTTTCATTTAACATGTTAGGAAAGGCACCCGAAGTAGCCGGATTTTCAAAACTTCCGTTGCAGAAATTGGTGCCTACAGGAGTTACAGTTACTGTATAAGTACCGGCCACAGTAGTGGTAAAGCTCGCCACATTACCCGGATTTGCAAATCCTGAAGGTACAGTCCATGAATAGATGTAATTGCCCGGAGTTTGTGTGGTGGCGGTTATTGTAGTGGATTGGTTGAAACAGATTGTCTCACTGTTAACGGTCACAACCGGTGCATTAGGATTGGTCAAAGTAACTACTTGACTTGATGCATATGTACAGTAAGTTGTTGTCAAATTAAAGTTGGCATATGCACCGGCATTTAAACCGGTTATGATAATTTGGCCGTTATTGTCCGAATTCAAATTCAACGGACCAATTGGAGTGGTGTCATCAGTATAAGTTACACTGTAAGATTGATTTGGATTGAGTCCGTTAATTATTATTGTTCCACTGTTGCCGTTACAAGTTAACGGATTTGTACTTGAAATTAAAACAGTAGATTGTGCATTCAAAGTTATGGTATTGGTAGCGCTAATACTACATCCATTTACTGTAAAACCAAAACCGTTGTAAGCGCCAATACTTAATCCTGTAATGGTATAGTTTCCGGTAGCGTCTGTTGTAATTGCATTTGGCCCAACTTGAACGGTGTTGTAATTATAAGTTAAATTATAAGTTGTATTAGGTGCTAAATCACTTATGGTAATGCTTCCGTCAGCTGTACTGCAATCAGAAGGATTGACAGCGGTGAAATTCGGATTGGCTTGTAGCGTATAAGTAGCTATGAAGTTGGCTCCATTATTATTGATTGCAACACTATCATCACATTGAGTTGTAGAATTAATATCACCGGTTATATCGTAATATACCTCAATAACATAGTCTCCCGGAGGAAAAGCCGTCAAATCAACAGGCGACTGGCTGTCGTTTAAAACCATTTGCCACTTTTGATCACTGGGACTACAAGGGCCGCCACTTGGGAATGAACCGGAAACGCAGTCGTTGAAGAAAGGTAAATTTAAAACAGTGAATGCACCCGGTGTTCCGGAAGCAGGATAAATGCGGTAGTTCATTCTGGCACTGCAAACATTAGCGGTAGCAATTTTGAATGTTTTGACTTCTCCACCTCTCAGTTTAAAGGTACCGGAATTGGTTAAATAGGTTCCGAAGTCGGTGTTAGGGAAAATATTTTGAGCCGGTCCTATAATCGAAGCTCCTGAACCTACAGTGTTAAAGAAGTTGTTGTCTTCACAGTTGGTCAACCAAACGGCGCTGGCAAAACTTCCGAAAGAACAATTTTGATAAACTGTTATCACCAAGGTAGTTGGATTGGCACATTGACCGGCATCAGGCGTGAAAGTATAGGTTGCCGTTTGAGTATTGTCTACTACAGCCGGAGACCAAGTGCCGGTGATGTTGTTCAATGAAGTAGTAGGTAATATTGGTGCTGTATCTCCACTACAAATAGGAGCAGGAGATAGGAAAGTAGGAGTGATGACCTGATTTACCACTACATTTTGAGTAATACTCAAAGCACATTGATTAGCATCCGGAGTAAATACATAGTTTCCTGACTGAGTATTGTCAATTATGGATGGTGACCAAGTTCCATTAATATTGTTAGTAGATACCAATGGTAGAATCGGCGCGGTTTCACCATTACACAGTGGTGCGATAGCACTAAATGTTGGAGTTATGTTTGGATTTACGGTTACATTGATGGTTGAAGGAGAAGCACATGAAGTTGCCTCAGGGGTAAAGGTATAACTACCCGACTGTGTATTGCTTATGGTTGCAGGTGTCCAAGTTCCGTTGATAGCATTATTGGAGGTGGTTGGTAAAACAGCTACAGTTGCTCCTTCACAGTAAGGCCCAAAAGTATCAAATGAAGGCGGTACATTATCATTTACAACTATCGTCACACTATCTGTTACATCTTGAGGACAAACAGTATTACCATCAGTTGAAGTTGCTGAAATGGTATAAGTTCCGGCAGTGGTTGGGGTAAAAGTTACTGTACTACCTGTTGTGGCACTCAGGCCGGTAGTAGTAGGGTTTGAGGTCCAATTGTAACTTCCGTTACCACCGGTAGAATTGAGAGTTACTGTTTCTCCCAAACAAATTTGATTGTCCGAAACGGTCGTGTTTACTTGTGTTTGAATACCGGTATTGGCTGCAATTACATAGTCACAAACGTCACCGCCATATCCATCAATCATTATATAGTAGGTATTTCCAACTACTAATCCATTGGCAGATATATTAGTGGAGCCTGTTGGGACTAAACCCGGACTCCAACAAGTTAAATTGTTTACAGCTCCGGCACAATTGTTAGCACTGAAAATCATTATTTGAATACCATTATTATCGACAGAGCTTGTTACCCAAACATCAAAAGAAATGGTGGTAGAAGTAGCAACAAAGGTTAAGAACGAGTTGTTTTCTATTGAACCACAAAAAGTACTGTTTAATTGTGACCAATAGTCGGCAGTGTAAGTAGATGAAGTACTTCCACAGTATCCGTTAAGGTTACAGATTGGCGTTGCAGTTTGACAAGTATTTCCTGCCGGTTGGTTGTTGATGCAATTTGGAGGCGGAACCGGAGTACTTATACAAACATTAAAGGTAGATGTTTGTCCTGCGGTTGAGGTATAAGAATAAACTCTAATGTAATATACTTGACCTATAGTTAGATTGCTAGCAGTACTATTTTCATTATCACTACAATACAATTGCGTCAATGCGCCACAACTTCCAGTGTAAACTACATGATACAAGTCGGTTGTGCTTCCTGCTATATTGAGTAATGAAATAATATGAAGAGTATTAGTTGCTGTAAATTGAAACCATACATCATCATCATCCGTACCGTTACAAGTATTTCCTTGAGCTGAAGCTGTAGCTCCTAAAATACTTCCCGGCGTAACAGAGGTACAAGTTGTGGTAGGGTTTACAGGAACATTTACAGCATTGATACATTCGTCATTGACAATTAAAGTGGTAAAAGATATTTTATTTGACCACAAACTAATATCAGCAGGGTTACATATTGCACGTACGTAAACGTCATAAGAAGTAGCTGAGTTCAATCCGCTAATAACATAAGTATTGCTTGTGGTTATAACTCCTGTTGCTGTAGCCGTTGGAATCGGTGAACCTGCCGGTAACCATATTACTTCCCATGTAGTTGCCGTACCTACTTCTGTCCAGCTTACAGTAGCACCATTTTGTCCTACAGTGCTAATATTCAATGCAGTTGGTTTCGGGCAAGTTGGCGGTGGTCCGCAAATAATGGTGGCGTCCCACCCGGTAGTTGTTATGCTTGTGTCTGAGGTAAATACAAATGTCAAACATCCATTAACAGCACTGGAAGTAAATGATGGTGGTATAGTTGCACCGGTAAAATTTCCTAATAGCGTTCCGGTAGCACTGTTACCGTCGTAAATTTTTAGAAAATCGTAACCGCTTTCAAGATTGAAAGAGTTAAAAATTACTGTAACTTGGTCACCGGGAGAATTTGGACAAATAACAGTAGTAACATTGGCATTGTCATTATAAGTTCCTGTAGCACCTCCCGTATCATAAAAATGATTACCGGCACAATAATTGGCTGCTGTGGTAAATAAGAAAGGTCCGGCCCAAGCACTAAATGTCCCGTTACCACAGTCTGCTCTAACATAAAATTGATAGTTAGTTCCGGAGGCTAAACCTGTTGCTGGATAATTGGTATTACTGTTGGTTTGTACTCCTGAACCCGATGGCATTGGAGAACCGGCTGTTTGTACAGCGACTTCCCAAGAAGTAGCTCCTCCCGGATTGGCCCAACTCAAATTGGCTGAAGTTTGATTGATTCCCGAAACACTTAGGGTTGTTGGAGGCGGACAGTTTACGGCTTGTAAAGTTAAAGTGTATCCTGTAGTTTGTGGTGAAGCCCAAGTAGAAATCACAATATAGTAAGTTGTGCCGGCAATAACAGCTAAATCAAATGTTCTAACCCCTGTTCCCGAATTTCCAGCACCGGCAACACAGTTGACACCGATGTTAGCACAACTATTATACACAAAAATACCCGAGTAAGTTGCGGTGGGTGTCATGCTTACATTAACAACTCCATTGGTTGTAGCTGTGTAAGCATAAACTACGTCATTTCCGTTTAAATAGCTATTGGTAGGTCCACAGGAATTACCAGGAACTCCCTCAATTGCAGTGTTGTCACTATAATTAGCAGTGTTATCGTTAGTGGTGTAAGGTAAAGAAGAAATTACGATTGGAGCACTACAACTCAATCCGGGTGATGAGGTTGAAAATGCAAACGGTCCTACCCATTGACTGCTGACACCGTTAGCACACAAAGCTCTTACATAATATTTGTAATTGGTTGTTGGAGTAAATGGCGTTCCCGTGGCTGTTGCAGTTGCTACATAAGACGGCGTTCCATTGTGAATCACTCCAACTCCGGTTGGTGCATCAGCAAAAGGCAATATTTCGATTTCCCATGAAGTTGCTCCACTCGGATTACCCCATGTTAAGGTCGCTGAAGTTTGTGTTATTGGGCCTGCCGCTAAATTCGTAGGATCTAAACATTGTTCTACAATTCTCACATCATCAATCAACCAACGGTCACCATCTAAAGTAGTTAAAGGTTGGGTGTACACTTTTACAAATGATACATAAACCTGTTGTCCGGCATAAGCAGAAAGACTCACTACTTTTTCTTCGTAGATGTTATAAGTAGCTGTTAAAGTTGTTTCATCCCATTGCTGAACCAAGGAATAAGCAGCCGGATTGGTTTGTGACGCAGTAGCAGGAGCCACTTTAATTTGATAAAGCGTTCCTTGATTCCCGGTAGTAAAACTTCTGGTGTAAAAACGAAGCTGACCATTCGTAGGAATGGTTACCAAAGGTGTCGCTAAGTAATCTTCAGAAGTGTTGTTCTGCCCGATATTTTCACGATTTACATAAGCAGCGTTAGTGCCTTGATAAACAATCGGCGGCGTTGGCGGAGTAACCACTGTTGAATTGATTCCCCATCGCTGAACGGTTCCGACACCATTGTCAAAAACGGCCCAATTACCCGTTCCTAAGGTCCAGTTGGTTGAAGGAAGCGCATCCGGACCTGTTGTTGATTCGAATCCTTCCAAAGCCATTTGTGAGTAGCCACAAAATGACATCAGAAAAGTCATTAATAATATTGTAATTTTTTTCATAAAGGGTGGTATTTGGTCGAGGGTAATAGCGGTTGGGAGAATCAGACTTTAAAAATGCCTCCTATGGTAATAATTCTTTGCATAAAGAAGAAATTTTGAGAAGCTCTGTCTGCTTTATCATGGGTGATTCTGATATCGTTCATGTCGATATAACCACCTTTGATTTCGGTTTGCACGAAGAAATGTTTAAAGAAAGTAAAGTTCAAACCAACTTTAGCTGAAAGTCCGTATCCTGATATATGAAAATCATCGTAACGCTGTTTACCCATAACCATTGCATTGGTTTTCGGATATAAAATTCCGGCGCCAACTCCTTCTGTCAAATTGATTTGGAATACATCAGTATTATTGATTTTGAAGAATTTAGAAATGTCATCAACACGACTAAACTCAGTATTGATATAATTTAAACCATCGGTATGTTCAAAAGTCAGGAAATCTTCCGTTAGTACGATTTCGTCATTATTATAAGTTCCATCAAACATTCCACCTTCATTAATAGTACCGTTAATGGTAGCCACCTGGTTTTGATTCATTACATATTTCATATGATCAACGCCAATGGAAATATTGTAGTGGTCGGAAATGAAATAACCAATCCTAAGATTGGTTTGCGGAATAGTCATTCTAGCCGGATTGAAGTAGTCGATATGCCAACCTTTAGGCTTATCATTGGCTGTAACATCATTCAGTGTAAAGTTATAATTTTCTCCTTTAAAATGAATGTCGGATTTTGAGTAGCTTTCGCGATTACCACCCCAGAAAATGTACATTTTTCCTTTATTATGAGCGGTATATTTACTTGGATTAACTTGTTGGTCTTGCGCTGAAATGGTTTGAGATAAGGCACAGAAAGACAGTAGTGAAAATAAAAATAAATTTTTCAAGGCTTAGGATAATTAAAATTAAAAAGAATTGATAGTTTTTCGAATGGCTACCAAACGGGTCATTAGGTCTTCAAAATAATCTAGGTGAAGCATGTTGGCGCCATCACTTTTGGCATTGGCAGGATCAAAATGAGTTTCAATAAAAATACCGTCAACACCAACAGCAATTCCGGCTTTTGCGATAGTTTCTATCATATCGGGTCTGCCTCCGGTTACACCGGCGCTTTGATTAGGTTGTTGAAGAGAATGGGTAACATCTAAAACAGTTGTTGCATATTGTTGCATGGTTGGAATACCTCTGAAATCTACAATCATGTCTTGGTAGCCAAACATGGTTCCTCTATCGGTTACCATTACGTTTTGGTTGTTACAATCTAATACCTTTTGAACGGCATGTTTCATGCTTTCCGGACTCATGAATTGTCCTTTTTTTAAGTTGACCGTTTTTCCGGTTTTGGCGGCAGCTACTACCAAATCGGTTTGTCTTACTAAGAAAGCAGGGATTTGTAAGACATCAACATATTGTGCGGCTTTATCTGCATCTTCATTAGTGTGGATATCTGTTACTGTTGGGATGTGAAAGGTTTCGGAAACTTTTCGAAGTATTTTTAAAGCTTTTTCATCACCTATGCCCGAGAAACTGTCAATTCTGGAGCGATTGGCTTTTTTGAAAGAACCTTTAAAAACATAAGGAATGGCTAACTTATCAGTGATAGCAACTAATTTTTCGGCAATTCGCAATGCCATTTCTTCGCCTTCAATGGCACATGGACCGGCAAGTACAAAGAAATTTCCACTATCAGTATTTTTGATCTGTGGAATGGTATTAATATTCATAAAATTTAGGTTTTTAAAAACCGCTAAGTTATGAATAATTTACTTACTCTGAACAGATAATTTTCGGACTTATTTTTTGATACTCAGGCCTACAGGAACCAATAAATGGCCACGCTCATAAATATTCAAATACAATTTTATCGGGTTGGTTTGTCCTTCCCAATGCAATTCGTAAACGTCTAAAAAACCAGCGCCCATTTCGGTTCTTTTGGAAGGAAAAGGACAACAACTTTCTACTTTGGTAAAGGTTATTTTTTCACCATTCGGACCGGCTAAGGCATTTAAAAATCGTTCTGCATTCAAATTTTCATCTTTGGTGTTTTTGTAAAAAACATTAATCGGGTAATCCGGATCGTAGCCGTATTTTTTATCCTTACTGTATTCTGTCAGAACAAAAGTGTTGTTTTTAGAGAGCGTTGGAATTGGCGCATTATCGTCAACGTTTTTTAAAGTAGATTTGGTGCTGATGCAGGAAGAAAACAGGACTATTACTGCTATTACCGATGAAATTTTATACACTCGTTTCATAATGAAAAATGTTTTTTTTAACGCTTGCAATAACCGTGCAATTATTTTTTACTTCTCAAAAATAAAGCTGCAATAGCACCGGATATGGTTCCCATTGACAGGGCACTGAATACACTTTGTATCATAAAACTCTTTAGGTTAAAATAACTTTCAGCGTCTTTTAAGGCGATGTGTCGGGTTAGGAGAGGGCTTTTGGTTTTGTATTCGATGATGCTTTCAAAAAAATGAGGTGTAATGCTTTTGTAAATCACCAATTGTGCAACAGGCATTAAAATCGCTATAAAAAAAGACAAAACGACACCACTTACAAAGCCTTGTGTCCAAGTCATTTGATTGTTGAAAAAGTATTTTTTCTTTTCGGCTATGGCTAAAAAATAAAATAACAAAGCAGGTATACCGAAGAGATTGGTGTAAATGGCGTATTTGTCAATATGTTGGTCGTGCAATCCCAAGAATTTTTCGCCTATGGCCCAAGCCAAAACCAACAATATAAAACGTAAGGTCCACTTTATTTCTATGCTGAAATTTTTCATGTCAATGTTCAATTTGATTTCAAAAATACTTCATTTCGATAAAAATTCATCTTTCCGACATTTATATTTCTATTTTTGCGTAAAAATGAGCAAATATGGAATTTATCAGTCAAACTTGGCATTGGGCTATTTCCGGTTTTTTGATTGGAATGGTCATGCTGACACTCAATTATTTCGGTAAAGTTTTTGGGATGTCCTCCAACTTGAGGTCTTTATGTGCCATGACCGGAATCGGAAAAAAAGTACCTTTTTTCGACTGGGATTGGAAATCGCAACGTTGGAATTTAGCCGTAGTGGCCGGTGCCATGCTGGGTGGTTTTGTGGCCGTACATTTTTTGAGCGATGCTTCGAATGTTGATTTAAATCCAAAAACGGTATCACAACTTACGGCTATGGGTATTGAAGCTCCCAACGGCAAATTATTACCGGATTCCGTTTTTGGTACTGCTGCTTTACAATCCCCAAAAATGATTCTTATCTTAGTATTGGGCGGCGTACTCATTGGCTTTGGTTCACGTTATGCCGGTGGTTGTACATCCGGTCATGCCATTTCAGGATTAAGCAACTTGCAATTGCCTTCTTTAAAAGCGGTTATTGGTTTCTTTATCGGCGGTTTGTTGATGTCACATTTTATCTTGCCTCTAATTTTTTAAGCTATGAATTTATTGCGTTATATAATAGTAGGTTTTGTTTTTGGTATCGTTTTGACCAAAGCGGAAGCTGTTTCTTGGTACCGAATTTATGAGATGTTCCAATTTCAATCGTTTCATATGTATGGGATTATTGCCGTTGCCATTCTTACGGGTCTGATAGGTATCCAAATTATCAAAAGAAAACAGCTTAAAGATATAGACGGAAATCCTATTTACATACAAGATAAAGAAAAAGGAAATGTGCGTTATTGGATAGGCGGTATCCTTTTCGGGTTGGGTTGGGCTTTGGTTGGCGCTTGTCCCGGACCGATTTTTATTCTTTTGGGTTCCGGATTTATGAGTGCCGGATTGATATTGTTCGGAGCGGTTTTTGGTACTTTTTTGTATGGTTTAATCAAAGATAAATTGCCTCACTAAGTACTGAGTGATTTCAGAATTAACGATTAGTGAATTGAATTACAAAAAAACAGCTGTTGGTTTTTTAACAGATTTTTTGGTCAGATGTCGACAATATGGTCGAATACTTATTACTTCTGAATACATTTATAGTAATAAACAAATCAAAAGAATTTGTTGATACAATAACTAACCCTGTTATCTTATCAACTCTGCCACCTGATTCTTCGGAATCAGGTGGTTTTTTTTAATCAGCTAATCTGCGGAGTTTGTTTCTGTCGATTATTTTGATACGCTTACCGTCGAGTTCAATTAAACCTGCTTTGTTGAGTTCTGAAAGTAATCTGATACAACTCTCGGTAGCAGTTCCGATCATTCCGGCTAACTCTTCACGAGACAGTTGTAATTTTAAACAACCGTCATCAGTTTTTCCGAAATTGTCTTCTAAGTATATTAAGGTTTCTGCCAATCTTTCTTTAACACTTTTTTGTGCCATAGAAACCATGTGGTCGTCTGATTCTTTTAAATCTCCACAAATGGTTTTCATAACGTTCATGGAAAAATTGTTGTTCTGATTAAAGAACTGCATGATTTCTGTTTTCGGAATAAAACAAACTTCCATGTCTTCCAAGGCCACGGCACTTAGGTTAGCCGGTTCTTCACTAATCATGGAGCGCTGTCCTAACAATTCGCCCGGCTTTATCAATTTTACAATTTGGTCTTTACCGTTGGCACTGAGCTTGGTCATTTTGCAAACACCGTCCTTGACACAATAAATGCCGTGAGTAGTTTCGCCTTCCTCAAAGATGGTTTCCCCCTTTTTTATGGTGTAAGAGGTTTTACAATCCGCCATTCTCAATAGTTCATCCTTAGTTAAGGCTTTGAGCGAACTGAATTGTCTAACGATACATTGTTCACATTTACTCATGGTATTCTTTATTGGTCACTACAAATATATTTAAAGTATGACAAATATCATATTTTAATTTTCACACTTATTTGACCTTTGTTTCAGGTAAAAATGAGCAAATCAATTAAGTTATGAATCCGTCACAGTGTTTCCATTGTGGTAATGAGATTGTAAAAAAAGACGAAATCCTTTTTGACGACAAGAGTTTTTGTTGTAACGGTTGTAAAACAGTTTATGAAATATTCAGTCAGAATGATTTGTCTTGTTATTACGATTTTCAAGCAGCGCCAGGCGCTACACCACCCGATATTAAAGGCAAATATGATTTTTTAGCCAATGAAGAGATTGTTACTAAACTCCTCGATTTCCAAGAAAATGCAACAGCCATTGTTTCATTGTACATTCCTCATATACACTGTAGTTCGTGTATTTGGATTTTGGAGAATCTACAAAGGCTTCAACCGGGAATAATAGCTTCTCAAGTTAACTTCCCCAACAAGAAAGTCCGCATTACTTACCATCCTGAAAAAACCAATCTCAAAGAAATTGTTGAGTTGCTTTGTGCTATTGGTTACGAACCTTACATCAGTTTAGAAAACTACACTGAAGGCAAAAAGAAAGTCGACCGCACCCTGATTTATAAATTAGGAGTGGCATTTTTCTCTTTCGGGAATATTATGCTGTTATCGTTTCCCGAATATTTTGAAGTCGGCGAATTTTGGATTGAGCAATACAAAGGTTTTTTCCGATGGTTGATTTTTGTATTGTCCTTACCGGCTTTTATTTATTCGGCTTCCGGTTATTATGTGGCCGCATGGAAAAGCATGAAACAAGGATTGCTCAATATTGAGATTCCGATTGCCTTAGGGATAGTGGTAATGTTTATCCGCAGTACTGTTGATATCATGTTTGATTATGGTCAAGGTTTTTTTGACAGCATGTGTGGGTTGATTTTCTTTATGTTGTTAGGCAAATTATTCCAGCAAAAAACCTACGATTTCTTATCCTTTGAACGCGATTACAAGTCTTATTTCCCCATTGCCATTACCAAGGTATTGCCCGATGGTAATGAAGAAGCCGTGCAGGTTTATGATATTAAAAAAGGAGACCGATTACTTATCAGAAACCAAGAGTTGATTCCGGTTGATGGGATTTTGATTTCCGAAAAAGCGTCTATCGATTATAGTTTTGTAACCGGTGAAGCGGTACCGATTGAAAAAAAATCGGGCGATAAAATTTTTGCCGGAGGAAAACAATTGGGGAAAATCATCGAAATGGAAGTCCTGTTTTCGGTTTCTCAAAGTTATCTAACCCAATTATGGAGCAACGATGTCTTCCAAAAACGAGTAGATCAAAAGCACAAATCAATTACCGATAAAATCAGTCATTATTTCACACCGGCATTACTATTACTGTCAGTGGTGGCTTTTGGTTATTGGGTGTTTTTAGATGTTCCTACAGCTTTTAATGTATTTACGGCAATTTTAATTGTGGCTTGTCCGTGTGCCTTGGCTTTGACGGCTCCTTTTACTTTGGGGAATGTATTGCGCATTATGGGGAATCGAAAATTGTACCTAAAAAATGCTATAGTAATTGAGCAACTGTCCAAAGTAGATACCATAGTTTTTGATAAAACCGGAACCATAACTACCAACAAAAAAACAGCCATCACTTATGAGGGTGAAGCTTTAAATGATGCTGAATTGCGACTCTTGAAAAATGCCCTCAGAGGTTCGAATCATCCATTAAGTCGCCGATTGTACGATTTTATTCCACCTCAGGAAAAATTAGAAGTCAAGCATTTTGAAGAAGTCATCGGTAAAGGTGTTTTTGCCGAATTGGAAGCCGGAACGGTGAAATTAGGGTCTTCTCAATTCCTGCAACACATGAGCGAGAATACCCATAAAAAAACCAAAGTGCACGTTGAAATTAACGGTGTTTACAAAGGTAGTTATGTATTTAACAACCAATACCGACAAGGTTTAGAACAATTGTTTGAAGCGTTGGCTAAAAATTATCAATTGATTGTTTTGTCGGGCGATAATGATGGTGAACGTAAGATTTTGGAAAAGATGTTACCGGCCAGTACACAATTAGTATTCAATCAAAAACCGGAGCAAAAATTGGCTTATATCGATGATTTACAACATCAAGGAAAAAATGTGATGATGATAGGCGATGGGTTGAATGATGCCGGAGCTTTGGCACAAAGTAATGTAGGGATTTCAATCTCAGAAAATGTGAATGTGTTTTCGCCGGCTTGCGATGGGATTTTAGATGCAAGTCAGTTTCACAAGATAGCTTTCTTTTTGAAGTATTCTAAAAACGCTATGCTGACTATTTATATGAGTTTTGGCTTGTCATTGTTATATAATGTAGTCGGTTTGAGCTATGCTGTAACCGGGAATTTATTGCCTATAGTGGCGGCTATTATCATGCCATTGAGCACTGTAACCATCGTGAGTTTTGTAACGGTAATGAGCAATCTTTTCGCTGCAAAGAAATAATAATCGAAGTATGACAAATGTCATATTTTAAGCAATAGGGTAAAAGTAACTTTGTCTAACACAAATTAGAGGTATGAGTGTCATTTATATGTTAATCTCGATAAGTATTGTAGTGGCTGTTTTCTTTCTCTACGCTTTTATTAAAGCGGTAAGAGGCGGACAATATGACGACGATTATACGCCATCCGTCAGAATGCTTTTTGACGACGAGCTAGTAAAGGAAACTAACAAAAATCAAATTAATATAACCGAAGAAAAACAATTATAATTATGGAAATGCAACAATTTCAGTATGACAACAAAATTGTAAGGAACTTCATTTACGCCAGTATAGTTTTTGGTGTAGTTGGTATGTTAGTTGGGTTAATATTAGCATTTATGTTTTTATTTCCCAATGTGACCAGCGGAATTTCCTTCTTAAGTTTTGGACGACTCAGACCGCTACACACCAATGCGGTAATTTTCGCGTTTGTGGGTAATGCCATGTTTGCCGGAGTGTATTACTCTATGCAACGCTTGCTCAAAGCCAGAATGTTCAGTGATTTTTTAAGCAAACTGCACTTTTGGGGATGGCAATTAATCATAGTAGCTGCAGCGGTTACGCTACCGTTAGGATACACTACTTCTAAAGAATATGCCGAATTAGAATGGCCAATAGACATTGCTATTGCTCTGATTTGGGTAGTATTTGGAATCAACATGATCGGAACCATCATCAAAAGAAGAGAGCGTCATATTTATGTTGCTATCTGGTTCTACATAGCCACTTTTGTTACGGTAGCGGTATTACATATTTTCAACAGTTTAGAATTGCCGGTTTCTTTCTCCGGAATGAAATCATACTCTGTTTACGCCGGTGTACAAGATGCCTTAGTGCAATGGTGGTATGGTCACAATGCGGTGGCATTCTTCTTGACCACTCCGTTTTTAGGAATGATGTACTACTTTGTGCCTAAAGCCGCTAACAGACCTGTGTATTCTTATAGATTATCTATCATCCACTTCTGGTCTTTGATTTTCATCTACATCTGGGCAGGACCACACCACTTGTTGTATTCTGCTTTACCGGACTGGGCTCAAAACTTAGGGGTTGTTTTCTCTGTTATGTTGATTGCACCATCTTGGGGTGGTATGATTAACGGTTTGTTAACCCTACGCGGCGTTTGGGATAAAGTACGTACTGATGCCGTGTTGAAATTCTACGTAGTAGCCATTACCGGTTATGGTATGGCCACTTTTGAAGGTCCAATGTTGTCTTTGAAAAACGTAAATGCTATTGCGCACTTTACCGATTGGATTATTGCTCACGTACACGTTGGGGCTTTAGCATGGAACGGATTCTTGTCTTTCGGTATGATTTACTGGTTGATCCCAAGAATGACTAAATCTAAACTATATTCTGAAAAATTAGCCAACTTCCACTTCTGGATTGGTACTTTAGGGATCATTTTATATGCACTTCCAATGTATGTAGCCGGATTTACTCAGGCTTCTATGTGGAAACAATTCAAACCGGATGGTACGCTACAATACGGTAACTTCTTAGAAACGGTAACCCAAATCATCCCTATGTATTGGATGCGTGCCGTTGGGGGTACTTTATATTTGGTAGGGGTTTTGGTATTGGTTTACAACATTGTCAAAACTATCAAACAAGGGGCTGCAATTGAAGACGATGCAGCGGAAGCTCCGGCTTTAGCTGCTATCAGTCCGAATCGTTTGAAAGGTGAAAAATGGCACTCTTGGTTAGAAAGAAAACCGGTGCAATTTATGTTATACACTACCGTAGCCATTTTAATTGGTGGTGCCGTCCAAATTTTACCAACCATTTTGGTAAAATCTAATATTCCAACCATAGCTGCCGTTAAACCTTATACACCATTGGAATTACAAGGTAGAGATTTGTACATCCGTGAAGGTTGTGTGAGCTGTCACTCACAGTTAATCAGACCATTCCGTTCAGAGGTTGAACGTTACGGTGACTACTCTAAATCCGGAGAATATGTGTACGACCATCCATTCTTATGGGGATCTAAACGTACCGGTCCGGACTTACACAGAGAAGGTGTTCCCGGCAAACCATTCAACGGTGGTAGAGATGATATTTGGCACTTTAACCACATGTACGATCCGCAAAGTATCTCTCCGGGATCTGTAATGCCAAGATACCAATGGTTGATTAAAAACACTATTGACAATTCGACTATCCAAGATAAGATGAGAACTATGGTAACCTTAGGCGTTCCATACACCGATCAGGAAATTGCCGATGCTATGAAATCAATTGATGCGCAGTCTTCTAAAATTGAAGCCAAATTGTTAACGAATCCTGATATCAAAAAAGCTTTCGGAAGTGATACAGCCGCTCCGTTAAAAGACAGAGAAATTGTAGCCTTGATTGCTTATTTACAAAGATTAGGAACCGATACGCAAGTTAAATCTAAACCATAACAGTCATGTTGAAGTTTGTCAAACACAATTTGGAAACGATTGCCGGTGTAGAAATCTACCCGATAATCTCACTGACTATTTTCTTTACCGCTTTTGTTTTGTTCACCGTTTGGGCGATGACCTACAGTAAGGAAACCATCAAAAAAGTGAGTGATCTTCCATTAGAAGACTAAATAATGACCTTTTAAATAGTAAAAAAATGAAAAAATTATTTCCATCATACGTAAGAGTTCCGCTGATTTTTGCCATAGTAATGGCGGCTTTGGAATATTTTATTGACTCAGGCGATCGTCCGGCTTTTGTAAAGCATCCTATGGTTGCCTTGTTCTTAGTGGTTTTCCTCTTTTTGTTGGTAGCCATTGAAATCGTCATCAATGCAGTGGATAGGGTAACTTATCACATGCTAACCGATGAACAAAGAAAGCAATTAGAAGAAGCGCAATCTGTTTCTTTTACAGAGAGTAAATGGGTTCAAGGTATTGTGAAGAGTTTGACTCGCTCAAAATCTATTGAGCAAGAAGCCGATGTAATGTTAGACCATGATTACGATGGTATCAAAGAGTTGGACAACGTTTTACCGCCTTGGTGGGTGAATTTGTTCTATGCTACCATTATTTTCGCAGCAATCTATTTGGTAAGATTCCACATAGTAGGAGATTACAACCAAGACCAAGAATTTGATCAGGAAGTTGCGGCAGCCCAATTAGAAATTGAAAAGAACAAAGCCAATTCCCCAAAAGAAGAAATTACTTTAGACAAAGTAACCTTGTTAACCGATGCTGAAAGTTTGGCCAAAGGGAAAGAAATTTTTACCAATGCTTGTGCCGCTTGTCACAAAGCGGATGGCGGTGGAGTAGTAGGACCTAACTTAACCGACGAATATTGGATTAACGGTGGTGGCATCAAAAATGTATTCAAGTTGATTGCCGAGGGTAGTAAAAATAATCCAACCATGGTGGGTTGGGCTAAAACGCTCGGAACTACTGAAGTTCAAAAAGTAGCCAGTTATGTGTTGAGCTTACAAGGAACCAAACCTGCAGGAGGAAAAGCACCTGAAGGGGAAAAATGGGTCGAAGAAGCTGCACCCGCTGAAAAAGCACCGGCAACTGCAGACACTACAACAGTAGCAGCAAAATAATAATCAAAAGAAAGGTTTTGGGTTAAGACTCAAAACCTTTCTAAATCTTACAAATTAGCAATTTAATGCAACAGTAAAATGGCAACAAATCTTCCTGATGATAGTTTTAGAGATAGTATTGCTACTATTGATGCCAAAGGGAAAAGAGTGTTCATACACCCTAAAAAGCCTTCCGGACCGTTTTATGATAAGCGAAAAATATTGAGTTATTTTTTATTAGCGTTCTTATTTTCTGCCCCTTTCATAAAAATTAACGGCAACCAATTTTTAATGTTTAATGTCTTAGAAAGACGTTTTAATATTTTTAGTTTTCCGTTTTGGCCACAGGATTTCCACTTGTTTGTAATCTCAATGATCATTGGGGTGGTCGGATTGGCATTGTTTACGGTTGCTTTCGGGCGTATTTTTTGTGGTTGGTTTTGTCCGCAAACCATCTTTATGGAAATGGTGTTCCGCCGCATAGAGTTCTGGATTGATGGCGACAGAGCACAGCAAATTCGCTTGAGAAACCAAGATTGGGATGCCGAAAAAATCAGAAAGCGCTTAACCAAGTGGATTATCTTTTTCATTATCTCTTTTATCATTGCTAACGTTTTTTTGGCATATTTAATCGGAAGTGATGAGTTGATCAGATTTATTGAAGAAGGGCCAACCAAAAACGCTAAAACACTAATTGCCTTATTGATTTTTACCGCGGTATTCTACTTTATTTATGCTTGGTTCAGAGAACAGGTTTGTATTATAGCCTGTCCTTACGGCAGAATGCAAGGGGTGTTATTAGACAATAAAACCATTAATGTGGCCTATGATCATGTTCGTGGAGAAGGGGAAAGCGGAAGAGCCAAATTCAACAAAAACGAAGATCGAAAAGCCTTAGGGAAAGGCGATTGTATAGATTGTAAAGTTTGTGTACACGTTTGTCCTACCGGAATTGATATCAGAAACGGTACCCAATTGGAATGCATTAACTGTACAGCTTGTATAGACGAATGCGACTCCATCATGGAAAAAGTTGGCTTGCCCAAAGGTTTGATTCGCTATGCCAGTGAAGATGAGATTGTAAAGAAAGAGCCTTTCAAATTAACCACTCGAATGAAAGGTTATATCGCGGTCTTGTCTATCTTGATTGGCGTATTTATAGGGATGTTGTTCTTGAGAAATGAGGTGGAAGCCACTATCCTGCATATGCCGGGACAATTATTTCAAAGAGAAGATAACAGTGTTATCAGTAATATTTACAATTACGACATCATCAATAAAACGGAGCGCGAATTCAATAATGTAACTTTCAAGCTTGTGGAGCCTAAAGGAGAAATTAAATTGGTAGGGAGTCCGTTTGCTAAAGTGCCTAAGCAAGGGGCTGCCAAAGGTACTTTCTTTGTAAAAATCAAAGAAAGCGATTTGAAAGAAGAAAAAGTAGTCTTGAAAATTGAGGTTTACAATGACGGAAAAGTGATTGAAACAGCCACTACTAACTTTTTAGGACCTAGAAATTTTAACTAAAACGAATGATTATGAATATCAATTGGGGAAAAGGAATTGTTATAGCTTTTGTGTTGTTCATGAGCTTTATACTGTATTTTGTAATCAAAGTACAATCCGATGATAAATACGACAACGAATTGGTAACTCAAGAATACTACAAGAAAGAGAAACTGGTTCAGGGTAATATTGAAAGCATACAAAATGCTAATAACTTAAACGTGAAAGTAGCCATTGTCAAAACCGATAAAGGTTTGATGGTTAGCTTCCCGGATTCTTTAGACCCAGCACTAATAAAAGGAAAAGTATCCCTATACAGACCGTCCAACCAAAAACTGGATTTTGAGACCCTCATCTCATTGTCCGGTTCCGATTTGCTCATACCTAAAAACAATCTGGTTGGCGGTCTATGGGGTATTACTGTGGCGTGGGAATACGATGGTAAAACGTATTTGAACAAAGAAGAAATTTATTTCTAATATCTAATATTGATATGTTGTACACGGCTATCATATTCGGTTTAATCTCCAGTTTGCACTGCATTGGCATGTGCGGACCGATTGCTATGATGTTGCCGGTAGATCATAAAAACCCATCTAAAAAAGCCATTCAAATCCTGATATATCATTTGGGAAGATTAACTTCCTATGGTGTTTTAGGATTAGTATTTGGCTTGTTGGGTAGAGGATTTTATATGGCAGGAATACAAC
Organism: Flavobacterium mekongense; assembly: GCF_047038255.1. Taxonomy (GTDB): domain Bacteria; phylum Bacteroidota; class Bacteroidia; order Flavobacteriales; family Flavobacteriaceae; genus Flavobacterium; species Flavobacterium mekongense. The sequence continues at coordinate 2,565,899 of NZ_CP174374.1, read as the reverse complement.
AACAACTTTCCATTGCTGTAGGCATAGGCATGATTCTTTTGGCCGTAGTTCCTGAAAAAATATTGGCGCGTTATAATTTTTCTAAGCCTATTTACCGATTGATTACCAAAATTAAAAGCAGCTTGGGAGCACAGTTCAAAAGAAAAACACCGGACGCATTGTTTACCATAGGACTTTTTAACGGGTTATTACCTTGCGGATTGGTTTATGCGGCCTTATTCGGAGCCATAGCTATGCAAAATGTAACCTTGGGCATTGCTTATATGGTATTATATGGCTTAGGCACTATTCCCATGATGAGTGCTGTAGTGTATGTGAGTTCATTATTGTCTTTGCCCTTCAGAAACAAACTGCAAAAGGCTGTTCCTATTGTTACTGTTGTAATAGGAATATTGTTTGTGTTGCGTGGTATGGGATTGGACATAGCTTACATTTCTCCAAGTAATATGAATCTATTCGTTCAAGCCAGTGCTAATTGTCATTAATTAAAACAACCATTTCAAACAAATTATAAACTAAAACCCATGGAAAAACACGATTTATTACACGAATTTCCTCAATACCAGGAAAAAATTCACGAACTAAAGGTCTCTGATGCTCATTTCAGAAAGCTATTTGATGAGTATCATGAAATTGAACACCAGATTCACAGAATTAACATGGGTTCTGAAGTAGCCAATGATAATTATCTGCATGAATTAAAAGCCAAATTATTGTTCCTAAAAGACGAATTATACGCCCACTTGAATAAGTAGTTATTGAGTTAAGTAATTGATTGAAAACCACACTGAAAAGTGTGGTTTTTTTTGAAGTGAAATTTGCGATTATAATTCTCTGAGCTTCACATTCTTAAAAAAAGAAACCGCCCGGTTAAAGGCGGTTTTCTACCAAAAAACATGAACACTATCTTCCATTGCCCAATATTGGAAAATAGTTTGGTAATTAAGTGGTTGGTTAAGCTAGTTCTAATTTAAGTTTACTGTTGATATATTCTATCATATCGGTCTTGTTTAGTTCGATGTTTATGTTGTAAATATTATTCAAGTTTAATTCATAAACATCTGCGGCTATTTTGTTTTTTGTTACTCCCAAAAACAGTCTTATTCCTTTATAAGACGAATGTATCTTTGAAAACAACTTTAATTCCTCTATCTCATTAATAATGAAAATAATGGTGTCATAATGAAACAGATCTACTTTTCTCAAATCATTAAAACCAAATACCGATGCTACCTCATACTTACTACTGTAAATTTTTTCAAAGTATTTGGCATATCCTATCGAGCTATCAAACACCAAAATTTTTTCCTGCATAGGTCTGATTCTTATTTTAACTTTCGCTTTTCAATATCACCTTTGAAAGTCATCACTTCATCGAATTTATTTTCTTTAAATGTCAATTCGACTTGTTTATCGTTGTTAAAAAAAATGACCAATAAATATTCTTTTTTAAAAATAAAGTTCAGGAACTTGCTCAGAAAACCTCTTTTATTATAAATCTTTATCAGAGAAATGTCTTCCAAGAAAACGATTAACTCTCTTTTGCTGTCGATGGAAAGTTGGTAAAAATCATTCAGTTTTTCTTTTGAACAGACTATCAACATCTTTATAATTTTTCTTCTTATATCGCTCTAAGAATAGGCTCTTGGGGTTTGATGTTTTGTTTAATATGTGATATCAGTTCCCGAGCTTCATCTTTATATTCCGGCTCTATATTTGTTTTAATTATATCTTGGTTTTTGGTGGTTATAATGATTTTATAATTATAATACCTAATTAACAAAGCCGATAAAGTCATGACTGACGCTACTAAATAGCCGGCAATTTCATATGTTGAAGAAATTTTATTTCCAAAGTGGAGTAAAGCCACAAAAAAAACCAGACTTAAGGTTAAAAGTCTGATGTTGTTTGATAATACTTTTTCCCTTTTGAAATAAACATTTCTTACTTGTTTGCACTCTAATCTGATTAGAGTGTCTTTTTTATTTATGTATATATGACCGTCAAAGATTAATCCTATCGGGTTATAGTAATCATTTTGCATGTTAAAATTTGGGGGTTTGTCACTTACTGACGTAAATTTATAGATAGTTTGATTTGTACCCGACAGATTTCGGTGAGCATACTAAAACAGCAGACCAGTGACATTAAAATATCGGTATTTGGAAAGTCGGGTTTTGGGGCAATAAAGGGATAGTTCTTATTTGACAGCTAAGAATTTTTTCGTTACCGGAATTCCGTCAACTGTAAGACCTTTGATGAACAAGGCTTGATGATTTGTATTTAAACCCGAGATGCTCAATCTAACATCGTTTACATTGTTGTTTTGATAAATCAACTGCCCATTCAAATTGTATATCGCTAACGATTTTATTTGGGCATAGCTCGATTGAATGAACATATCACCTTGGTCTTGATAAACCGAAATACTGTTGGAGGCAAATTGGTGGTCGGTGTTGCCTAAGCTTGAAGTTTGGCCGGGATTGTAGAAAACCAGTTTGAAACGATCGTTATACATTCCTACTTGACAATTAAAGGTGTAGTTAGATGTTTTTAAATTAGTATAAACATTGGTTTCAGTATCTAATATATAAACCGGTTGGTTAGTGTTCAAGAAAAAGCCGTCAGCATGGTCTAAAGCAAAGGTGAAGTTACCTTCATAAGTGCTGTTAAAACTTAACGCAATTACGTCATTCGGACTGTAATTTAATCCTCTGAACTGAATGGCATAACGGTCGTTGCCAATCAATGAAGTTAAAGCCACAACACCATCGTTAAAATAAGCGCCGTCTAATCCTTGATCAAAACCGTCTGTTGCTCCGGTTCTGTAGCCAAATAAAGTTTGTGAAAAAGCACCGGTTGTGTTGTCGGTTACATTTATCCAAACGCGATGTCTTTCAACTGCTGTAGTTTGAGTGGAAGCAACATTTGAGGCTTCAGTGTTTTTGCATGCCAATAATAATACTACTATAAGTAGCCCTTTAAAGCTGGCTAACTTTTTGCTGATTTGTGTAATAGTTTTCATAATTCAGGATTTTGTTTATGATAGATTTGGACATTATTGTAGTACAAAGATTGTTAGAATAAAGATTGAATTTTCAAAAATTAGATAACAACACTCGGTCTTTAGACGAGAGGTTTTTTAACTTAGACGAACGGTAAAAAACTCTTTGTAATGCATAAAATATCGACAAAATGCATTTTTTTAACATTTTTAAAACCGTTTGTCTAAAAATCGCTATTTGCCGGTATGGGTGAGAAGTAAAAACAAAAAACCCATCCGGACAAAGGTGCCGAATGGGTTGTTGTATTGGGTAGTTATTATGTGTTACAGCAAGTGCACTCGCTTCATTAATTCTGATTTGTTTCTTCTGCTGATTGGGATTACGTCTTTACCAATTAAAACACTGTTGTCTTCGATATCTACAATTTTTTTGGTGTTGATAATGTAGGAGCGATGGACTTTAAAAAATGAATCTTTAGGTAATTTATTCTCAATTTTTTTCAAAGTATTGTGTATGGTATAGCTGTTGTTTTCTGTTTTAATAAAAACATAATCACCGTTGGCCTTGAAATACAATATGGTATTAACATCAATTTTAATTAATCTTTTACTGTTATTGATGTAAAATTCAGAGGTATTGGAGCTTTCAATATCATCTTCTTTGGTCTGGCTGGTTTTCTTTTTTCTTTGATTGCCATCAAATTCTTTCAAACGTGTCATGGCTTTATCAAAGCGCTCCGGTGTTATTGGTTTTACCAAATAATCAACGATACAATTGTATTCAAAAGCTTCTATCGCAAAGTTCTTGTCAGAAGTCACTAAAATGACATTGATGGTTTGATTGATAGTATTAATGAAGTCAAAGCCGTTAAAGTTGGGCAAATGAATGTCTAAAAATATCAAATCAACCTCATTATGATTTAAGTATTTCAAGGCTTCTATGGCATCAGGAAAATCTCCTACTAAATGAAGGTCAGGTTTGGTACTGATCAGTTCGGTCATTACGGTTCTCGACATCAATTCGTCGTCAATGATTATGCACTTTTTCATCTTTGTAGTCATAATTGGTCTATAAATTTTTTTACGGTCTTGATAGTAGCTTCAAATTCGATTTGCTTCTCTTTTTGTCCTTCTCTTAAACTATGTTCATAAGTCTCTGCATCGTTATAACAGCTATACATACCGAAAACCCCAATTTTATGTTTGAGCTTATGAACCGTTTCAGAGGCTTCTTTTAAATTGTTTTTAAGCATAAAATTCTGATAATCTGAAAGTTCTAACGGAAATTCATACTTAACAATATCGATTAATTTTTGTTTAAAATTCAAATTATTATTCGATAATTTTTCAAAATAGTCTAAGTTAGGTTGTTCCATGTTCTTTAGGCATTTTTATGTAAAACGTGGTTCCAATTCCCTTTTCACTCTCAATCCAAATTTTACCATTGTATTTTTCTACTATCTTTTTCACTATAGATAAACCTATACCGGTTGATTTATTGTCGGAGGAATACGATTCGAACAAGTGGAAAATTTTATTCCTGAATTTTTTTGAGATTCCCGGGCCGTTATCTTGGACCGAAAAGGTGTAAAAATCTTCGTCTTCAGTACAGTCGATAACTACCGTTCCTTTTTCTTTGTCGTTATGAATAACCGCATTGCTGATTAAATTTTGAAACAACTGTTGCATCCTGAAGCGATTGGTATTTTTTACCGGAAGCTTTTTGGCAATAGTAACTTCAATATGTTGCGGGATATCAATAATGCGAATAATGTTTTCAATAATTTCGTTTAGGTCAACCCATTCGTTAGTAGTCTCGTAGGAGTCAATTTTAGAAAAGGTTAAAATGCCTTCAATGAGGTAATCCATCTTTTCTACTTTTTCTTCAATCAGACCAATATATTTTTGGGTTTGTTCATTAAGAACATTTTCCTTTTCCCCTTTAATCCATGTAACTAAAGTATGAATACTTCTTAACGGTGATTTTAAATCGTGAGATACAATTTGGGCATATTCATTCAAACTTTCGTTTTGTCTCTCTAAACTTTTGAGTAGTTCTTCTTTTTGAATCTCCAGTTTTTTGAGCTCGGTAATATCGAGGTGAATCCCAATACTACCTACTAATTCACCATTAAGGTTGTAGTTCGGTGCGCCACTAATGAGCCAATATTTTTCTTCGTTGGACTTCATCTTGGCTTTGATCTGATAAGAATCGGAGATGCCGTCTTTTCGTACCGCTACTTTGGAATTGAGGATCTCTTTATTTTCTTTATCTAAGAAGATTTCGGAAGCTCTTTTCCCTATAAGTTCGTCCGGGGTATAACCGCTCAGTTCACAGAAAGATTGGTTGATGAACTGAATGCGGTCATTCAAATCTACTTCCAATAATCCCATGTTCATATTGGCAATGATATTACTGTATTTTTCTCTTTCGGCTTCTAAGCTTTGCTCGTATTTTTTCTTGATGGTAACGTCTTCATAACTCCATAAATGGCCGTCATATTTATCGCCATGGTATATGGGGATAAAACTGCGTTCCACTATTCTCCCGTCTGCCATTTCAATGTTTTCGGCTATAACGGTGGCTTTTTGGGCTAATATTTCGTCAATTCGTTTCAAGAAATTCTCTTGATCTTTGAATAAAACTTTTGATTGTTCGGCTGTTTCAGCACAGTCTAAGCCGGTTAACAGTTCCGGATCCACCGGAATACCGAAAAGTTCACAAAACTTTTTATTGACAATTAATATTTTTCGATTGACATCTTCTAAAAGAATACCCGATTGCAGATTGATGATTAAGGAGTACAATCGGTTTTCGGATTCAATAATTTGTTGGTTGAACGCTTTTTCCTTGGAAATGTCTTGTTGTATGGTAAAATATTTCAGAACATTTCCGTCTTCGTCGTTCAAAGAACGGCCTTGTACATTAGACCAATATTTGGTTTTCGATTTTTTGTAATTGATGATATCACAATTAAAAGGAAGACCATTTTCCATTTGTTTGGACAAAAACGCTACTGTTTTTTTATCGGTTTCAGGACCTTGCAGTACGTCTTTAATTTGTTTGCCAATCACTTCTTCAAGCGTGTATTCGGTGATGTCGGTAAAACTTTGGTTGATCCATTCAATTCGCCCTTTATTGTCGCATATAATTACCGCCGCGGTATTTTTTTCGGCTATGGAAGAAAGTAATCGCAGTTTTTCCTCTTGCTCCTTCTCTAAGGTAACATCTTCAATGATGGCAAAATAATAAATGATTTCATTGGCTTCATTTCGCACCGGTTGTTTGGTGGTTTTGTACCAATGGGTTTTATTGTTGAGGATCAAATTGGCTTTTTCGCCTTCAAAAATTTGCCCTTGTCTGAAGCCTTCAAGAACTTCTTGGATTTTATCTTTATCGGTTATTTTACAAGGCCCGAAATCGAGTACAAATTTACCAATGATGTCTTCTTTCTTGAGTAATACAATATCCAAATAGGCATTGTTACACCACAAAATGGTTCCGTCAGGGGAGAACAGTACCACTCCGTTTTTATTGGCACTGGCCACTAAGGATAATTTATTGAGTTCTTCTTTGTCTCTCTTTAAGGCATTTCTCTGTTGGTTAACCGTTTCTAAAAGCTCTTTGAGTTCTTTGTAGTTAATTTCCTGATTTTTAGAAATGTGTAAAATGTCTAATAGCGGGTCGTGAAAAGCAAAATCATTTAAGGTTAAGTTGTTGTCTATTACATCATTAATAGAAACGAACCAAGGGGAACCTAAAAATAAGAAACCTTCATCTATAGTTTCAAATTGGCCTCTTAAGGTAATTTCAGTTGGTTCATTGACTGTTATAATGACCAATTGGTCTAAATTATTGCGAAAAGTCTCCGGATTCAACGTTTCTACATATGGCCGAATGATTTTAAAAATATCGTCAAAATTAGCGCCTTCTTTCAGGTTAGGAACCAGTTTAGCTATGCTTTTTCCATAATATTTAACTTGTAGGTTGTGATCTAATAAAATATAGAACGGGAATATTTTATTAAAAAAAGCCTCGCTAAATGTAAACTGATCCTTGTGCATATATTAAACTATATCCATTTAATTTTGAATATTTCGTTGTTATCGCCTTGGTTTCTTGAGGCAATCAACTCAATAGTCGTTTCTGTTTCAAATAATTCACCTAACCCCATAATCAAACCTCTCACAAATTCTTGCAAACCTTCTCTTTTAGAGATATAATGAAGATGAAGGCTATTCTCTTTCAAATGACTGATTTTAAATTCCGGAGGTGTTAGTTTCGGATACATTAAAATCACTCTGTTGTGAAAAACCGGCAAATTGATTAAAAACTCTCTTAAATTATTGCCGCCGGCTTCAATCAAGCCTGCATATTTGTCTTTAGTGGTTTTTAAAACCCACCATTTCCCGAAAGAAATCAGAACCTCCTCCAAATCAATATGCAACTCCTCAGATATAGTTTGGGCCAATTTAAACGTGATGGCATCATCATAAGATTCGTTACTGATGAAGAAATTTTCCTCAATACCGCTTTTTTTCAAGATTATATCCCATTGCTCAGCGCCATAATTGGTAGTAACCAAATCTTCTATGGCCTTATTAACGATCCCGTACATCCTTTAAATCTTAATCAACTCGTTGTAGCTCCAATACTCTAAGGTTCTTTCTACACGAACCACATAGTCTTCATATTTCAAAGGCTTAATAATATAACCTGCTATGCCTATTTTGTAACATTCAATAATATCTTTAGGATTATTGGATGTTGTTAAAACAATGGCGGGTATGTGTTTTAAATGTTTGCTCTTTTTCAAAGTGCTCAAAAACTCTATACCGTTAATTTTAGGCATATTTAAATCCAATACAATAATATCGGGCAATTGTTTTGTATTGTTTAAAAATTTCAAGGCTTCTTCACCATTTCGAGTTTCTATGATTTGATGCTTTAAACCTGTATTCTCCGTTACCTTCACAAATTTCATGACCTCTATAGTATCATCTTCTATCAGCAATATTTGAAGTATTTTTTTCATACAAATTTTTAGGTTTAAGTACTACTCAAAAATAAAGGAATATGAAAGGTGAAATGTTAAAATTAGACAAACGGTTTTTTAAATAAGTTAAAAGGTACAAATAATTATTTAAACGGATTGAAATTTAAGATAAAATGTTTTTTTAAAAATTTAAAAAATAAATTTATTCGTACCTAATTTTTCGGTTAAGTGGTAAAAAATTAGGTAGTAAACGGAATAGTTTTGCAAGAAGAATTTGCTATGGGTAATGGTATCAAACAGTCATGGAGAACAACTGATTTTGAGGCGTTCTGCGTTTTAATCGCAAGTCGAATGCCATGCAAATGTTACGCACAAAAGGTTTCCCTTTCTCGGTTACAACCAAACTATTCGGTTTGATGATCAATAAACCATCATGGCTCATTTCTTGTAAGCTGTCGAGTACCTCGTGCAGTTCCTTAAAATTACCGTTGTTGTAATGCCAAGTGGTTTTGAATTGACACATTAAATTAAGGATGTGTTGGCGAATGATCAAATCTTCCTCCGTTAAGATATGGCCTCTGAAAACAGGCAACTCATCACGATTCACCCTATCATAATAAGCTTCAAGTTCTTTTTCATTTTGGGCAAAACCATACCAACTGTCACTTATAGAAGAAACACCCAGCCCAACCATCAATTGGGTTTTGGAGGCTGTATAGCCCATAAAATTGCGGTGTAATTTTCCTTCTTCAAACGATTGGTACATACTGTCTTCTTTCAGCGCAAAGTGATCCATTCCAATTTCATGATAACCACGCTCAGCCAACAAAGCTTTTCCCACTTCGTAAAGTTTGCGTTTTTCGTCATCTTTAGGAACATCTTCGTCTTTAAAACCGCGTTGCCCGTTTCCTTTAATCCACGGCACATGGGCATAACTGTAAAAGGCGATCCTATCGGGTGCTAACGAATTGGTTTTTTCAATGGTATCAATCACATTGTCTAAGGTTTGAAATGGCAATCCGAAGACCAAATCGTGTGAAATGGAAGTGTATCCGATTTCTCTGGCCCAAAAAGTAACTTTAGCCACATTGTGAAATGGTTGCAGACGATGAATGGCGGTTTGTACTTTTTCAGAGTAGTCTTGTACTCCAAAACTAACCCTTCGGAAACCTAAGTCATACAATTTTTGTAAATGCACTTTGGTAGTATTGTTAGGATGACCTTCAAAACTAAACTCGTGTTCTTTGGCTTTCACGGCTCGTTCAAAGATACCGTTGATGAGTTGTTCCAAATTTTCGGGCGCAAAAAAAGTAGGCGTTCCACCACCTAAGTGAATTTCTTTTATGACGGGTTTTTCCGGAAAGGTATTGCAGTACAAATTCCATTCTTTTAAAACTGCTTGTATATAGGGATGCTCTACTTCATGACGCTTTGTAATGCGTTTGTGGCAACCGCAAAAGGTGCACAAACTTTCGCAAAAAGGCAAATGAATATACAAGCTGATGCCTTCTGAAGCATTGCTTTCGGCAAAACTTTTCAATACTGTTTTATTCCATTTTTCCTTAGAAAATGAACTCTCGTCCCAATAAGGAACTGTCGGATAACTAGTGTATCTCGGCCCCGGAACGTTATATTTTTGGACTAATGAAACTGTCATGATGCAATTTTTCAATAGCAAATGTATAACGACAGCGGCCCAATTAAAATGACAATTGTCATATAGGCATAAAAAAACCTCTTCGGTTTAGGGAAGAGGTTTGTTGCGAAAAACGAAATTGGTTATATTTTGGACAGCATGATGACAATTTTATTAAAATCGGCTGCTGCATTAATTACGTTTTTATAATCGTTGAACTTTTCTAAAGGATAGTTCACCACATTATAGAATTCGGTATTGGTTACAGTAATCACACCGTCTTTTTCGGTGTAGCTGCTTACGAATCCGGCTTCCGTTTTATTGTTGAGGTCGGTTTTAAAATTCATATTGAACTTCTCCAAGTTTTTAGCGGTAACACCTTTGGGCAATATGATTTTTAAGGTTCTTTGGTAGGCGTGCGGATGGTCTATTTCAACCGGAAGTGTTCTTTTATTTTCCTGATACAATTCCATTTGAGAGCCGATTAATTTTCCAACAGAGAACAAATAATTGCCTCCGGCATTCTGAATCAGGTCTTTTCCGTCAAAGGTTAGCTTCATTACAAAAGGTTTTTTACCAATATTTTCCACACCGTCATTTTCGGTTTTAAGCGAAGAATATTCGGTATTAATAGTGTAGTTTTCAGCTATGTTCTTTAATATAGTTTGGTATTGTTCTGCCGAAGTGAAATCCTTAATCGGTTGGAAGTTCATAGCGGTATACCCACCAAAATCGATAGCAGTGGTTATTTTAGGATTTTCTATATCTTCTGTAAAATCGGCTGTAATCACCATATAATCGGTGGTTAATTCCACTCCGGGCAATTCGATAAAATTAATTTCACTCACGCCCATACCAACGCCACCAAAGATTTTTTCACTGATGAACAAACCGTTGTTGTTTCCTAAACCATCAGGAAACAAAGGAATGCGGTATTCAATTTCACTGGGTGTCAGGTATTTTTTGATGGCCGGGAAGTACAATAAAGCTTCATCTAAGTTCTCATAACTTTCAAAATCTTTTTCAAACGGTATTTCGAAACGATTGGAGGTTAGTACCACTTTGTTTTCAATTTTAAAATGACGGAAAACCGCCGAGTACAATTTGAGCATGTCGATTCTGTTAGCCTGTTTGCTTTTGATGATATCGGTTATGCTTTCAGCATTGTCTGCATACAAATTGAATGTAATGGTTTTTTTGACCTTGTTTTCGATGTTCCAAATTTGCTCCTGTAAGTCATTGGATTTTGGTATTTGACTGCAAAAATCTTCTACCGATTTTTGTTGTTTTTTATCCAATGGCGGATTGATTCTGTCGTAAAAGTTGGAAGTAAATTTAGCGTAGCTGTTGATGTTTTTAGCACCGGTATAAAAGTTTTCATCCAATTTGTATCGGAATAATTTCAAGTGTACATCGCGGTTGGAGTATTTTTCATCGTCTTCCAAAGCCGCAATGTTAGTATCCTTCACGGTTAATGTTTTTTTCAAAGTATCTGCTGCCGTTTCTTCAACAGCTTCCGGTAAACCGTTAGACGATTTGGTTTTGAACTTCAAATGGCGCGGATAAATCAATTGGAATTCGTTGCTCACTATAGGAACACTCGATTGCATACGCATCGTTTTTCCGTCTAATTCCTGGAATTCTTCCAACATGAATATTTTTTCGATTACGCTGCCTTTTTCCAAACCGGTAATAGCGAAGTAGTTGTACTTGAGCTGTTTTTCTTCATCTACTTCTTCTTTGATGTCTTTTTTGTCAAACAACGTTATTTTGCCGTTTTGTTGGATAACGCGCACTTTCGTTTCGATTACGCTTTCATTCATTTTAAACGGAATATACACTTTATTGTTGCGTTCCACAGCATCGTTGGAATTGATGTAAGTGCGTTCGTGAACCAAATAATATTGGGCTGCCCCTTTTCCTTTGGAGGCTAACTCAATTTTGGTTACGCGAGAGAGTACTACTTCAGGTTCGTTTTTATACTGAGCCGGTATATCGATTACGGTATTTTTATCGTCCCAATGGTAATTTTGGAAGCTGAAATCTTGTGCGTTGATTGACATTGAAAACAATACTGCAACTAACGCTGTAAGCCTGTGGGCAATGTTAAATTTCATGGATTCGTATTTAGGAATTTTATTTTTCTTTTAAAATGATGGTTTCAGAATAGCCCGATTTGAGTTTTTTAACTGTTTCGTTCCACAAGGCAAAATCTTTTTTCTCCAACATGATTTTTTTGGTTTCTAAAGTGGCTTTCATTGATACTGTATTGCCTTGTAGTTGGTAAACCAATTGCACTTTGATGAGTTCATTGTCTATTTCAAAATTCTTCGGTACATATTTTACTTCGTAGCCTTTTGGAATTACACAACTTACGGAAGAAATGTATTGGTTCAAGTAATCGAAATCATAGTTAGCCTCACGGTCTTTTTCCAAATTGGATTTTTCATAGTATTTGTCGAAAGCCAAATTGAGGTACAACTCTTTATCCACCTTAACAATATAATTATCGATATCAAAATCGTAACCTACTTCATAGGCTTTGTCACGATCTTTCAAATTCGCCTCGCAATAATCGTTTAAGGTAAACTTGTTGTTGCCTTTCAGCACCAAACTCTTAATCATTTCAAAGCGGGTTTTGTTGGTAGCATCGCCCAATTGCCCTAAAGTATTGGTACGGTTGTATCCGGTGATTTGCAACCAACCCGAACCGGTAATTTTTTCGTTATTGATGTTGATTACAACCGAATCATTGATCGAGTTTTTGGCAGGAGGTGTAATCGGAACTTTTACAATTTGGTATTTGTCACCGTTGTACAACAGCGCCTCTTTGTCTTGTATAAAGGCAGAAGGCAAACCATAGGCTGTTTCTTGGTCGGTAGCATCTAAAAAAATGTATTCAGCTCCTTTTTTGTACACCGCTATCATGTGATCGGTGGTAGAAGGCGTAGCCACTTCGCTAAACGAATACGGAATGTTACGTGTGCCTATCCAAGCCAAATACACATTGGAAACGCCTGCATACTTGGCCATAGCCGAAATGATACTCGCCATGTCTTTACAATCGCCAAACTTGCGCTCGTTGACCAAGGCCGCTTCACGAGGTATAAAACCTTCGTAACCGTTTTCAAAGGCAATATATTTGATGTTGTCTTTTACCCAATAAAAAATGGCTTTCACTTTTTCCTCTTCCGTAGTTTTGTCTGCCGTGATGTTTTGCGATATTTCTTTTAATGCAGCATCTTCTTTAGTGTTCAGGTTTTCTACAAAACTACTGTAGTAAGTGTACATGCGTTGGATATCGCCCAATAAGGTTACTTTGTTTTTATCGGCGGTGTAATCTTCAATGTAAAAAATGATGTGCGGTACACTGTACAAAATGCTTGGTGAATTTCCTTCAAATTTAAAGGGTTTACCGTCGGTTAATGTCCATTGGTACAAGTTGTAATCTTTCTTTTCAATTTTGTTAAATACAATTTGATTGTTCGGATCGTTGAACAATTTGAAACCTATATTGACATTTTTATCGACTTTGATTTCCAAGGTTGAGTTTTTTACCGGCAAAACTTCACCGAAGATGAACTTGTGCAACAAATTCGGATCTGTGAATTCGGTGGTGTATTCATACACTTTTTTGGCGCCGGCTTCTAAGTTCGGGAACGACATTTGTTTCACTTTTACGTCGTCATGAAAAACCGAACCGCCACGTGATTGTTTTTCCAAAGCTTGGGTTACTTTGATTTTCTTTTCTTTACCGCCATTCGACACTACGGTATAAGCATCATAGGAAATCAGTTTGACAAAATCGGAATACGAAAAACTTTCTTTGTTGTTTTGAATACCGTTGTCGGACAGTATCATTGCTTCGTATTGGTTGTCCTGAATTACCTTTAACTTCTTATCTACTATACTGATGGTATAAGAAGTAGTATTGTTAACAATCAACTCATTAAAGTCGGGATACTGTTTTTTATACGTTTCGAAATTACTTTGGGCGTTTGTGGCCATTGCACTCAGCCCAACAGCAAGGCTAACTATTGCCTTACTTGATAACTTCCACCAAATAGTCTGAGTCATATTTTTTAGTTAATGTTAATACACCATTGGTAAAGATTTGTGTTTTACCGTGTAATTCATCGTTTTTGTATTCGGCTTTAATCCAAGGTTTTCCGTCTTCTTTAAAATATTCCTGAACCCCTTCGTAATCGTTGCTTACAAAGTGCTCTTTCAGGTAAATGTTGCCATTAGCGTAATATTCAATACGGTCGTTGTGCACTACATCGTCTTTGTAAAATGCTTTGTACTCCGGTTTGCCTTGTTCATTATTGATGAAAAACTCGCCTTCTTTATTGCCTTTATTGAAGGTGATTTGCAAAGCAATTTTGCCGTTAGGATAATTAGAAGTTAGCGTTCCTGTTTCATTCACTATCATCACTTTTTCACTCAGTTCGCCTGTTTTCGATTTTTTGATATAGTACTGCGGCGCATCATTCAGGAAGAAAATGGTCATTAAAGGTTCTCCTTTTAAGTTGTAGTAGGTAAAGTCGCCTTCTTTAACATCGTTTTGTTGGCTGTACTCATACATCTTCGATTTGTTGTGGTAATAGCGAATGGTTTTGCCGTTTTCTACCCCAAAGTTGTATTCGGAAGTAATCTTTAAATGTCCGGTTAAATCGTAGTTTTTAGACACACCGTTGATCAAGCCGTTGTAGTAAGTTTGTTCCAATAAAATAGTGTTATTCGGACCATATTCTTTGTACAAGTTTACCGGCGAACCACATTTGTATTCTCCTTCAATCATCGGTTGGCTGAACTTGTCTTTGCGGATGTATTTGCCGTCTAAGTAACCATTTTTAAGGTCAAATACCGAAGTGTAAGCACCATTGTTCATGGTTTGGTTTACCGAACCCGATTTGTGGTCGTACTCAACAGTAGAAGCTATTTCACCTTTGCTATTATAGTAGTCACTCGATAAGGTAATGTTTCTGAATATGTGGTCAATCATTACTATTTGTCCGGATTGAGAGAATGTTTTGCGTTCGCCTTCCAATTCGTCTTCATCATAAAACCCTTCATTTAAGATACTGCCATCAGAATAAAACACCTTATACGGACCGTTTAAGTTACCTTTGCGGTAATTGTAAATTCTTTTTAAACCTCTGTCTGTATAAACTTCATTGCGGCCTTGTAGCGTGTCTTTTGAATAATAGCTGATAGAGTTGATTAAACCGTTTTTGGAATAATTTTTAGTAATGCCTTCTCTTTCGCCTTTTACAAATGCCGTTTCCGTTTCCGGTTTGCCAGAGGCCGTTTGGAATTTCCACTGACCGTTTCTTCTGCCTTTTTCAAAAGCACCGGTAGCTACCACTTTGCCGTCTAAGGTTTTGATTTCAAATGATTTTCGGGCTAAGTTAATTTCGGTAGGTTTGCCATTATCGCGGCTGTATTGTCTGATGAGTTTGATTTCTTTCGAATTGAAAACCTCGTCATAATATTTTTCTCCGGAAGGGTTGAAGTAGGTGGTGGCCATCAATTCGCCTTTTTCATTATAAGTGGATTCACCCGATTTTACTCCCGTTGCATAGTATTCCGATGAGGTACTTACTTTGCCGTCTTTGTACACAAATTCTTCTTCCAACTTTCCGTTGGTGTAGTATTTTTTGAAAGATCCAACCACTTTGCCGGCTTTGTATTCGGCTTCTTCTTGTATGGTTTTGCCACCGTAGTATTTGGTGTATTTACCTTCCAATTCACCGTCTTTGTAAGTTTCGGTTGAAGTCAAGTCGCCCATCTTATTGTAAGTGTTGTACACCCCGTTTAATTTTCCGTTCACATAAGAACTTTCGTTTTTCTTAGTACCTATTGGGTAGTAGCAGGTTAAAGTCCCGTTGATTTCTCCATTGGTAAAAGTACCGTCACAATTGATACCACCGGCTATGTGGTAAGAAGTCGATTTACCGTCGAGTTCGCCGTCTTTGTAATTTTCCTCTAAGCTCAAACTACCGCTCGGATAATATACAGTGCGTTTGCCGTGAAGTTTGCCATTAGCAAAGTTTTTTTCTTCATATACTTTACCTTCTTCGTTGTAATATTTTTGCAAGCCGTTAAGTTCGTCATTCACAAATTGCAATTCACCATCAAGGTTTTCAAATTCATTTAAGAGTTTGAATTTACCTTCTTTTTTACCGTTTACTACACTTCCAATCAAGTTAGGCAAGCCTTCATCTAAGTAAATGATTACTTCTTTATCTTCTCCAAACAAGTTCATCTTTCTGCGGGCAAATACGTTCCAAAAGTCTTTACCGATGTAGTCTTCGCTGAATTGCAGGATTTTCTTTTTCTGTGCCAATAAAGTTTTTCCCAGTTCTTCTTCCAATCCCATTAAGATGTAATAACTGAAACCTTCGATTTGTTTTTTATCGGCTACCGATTTTAGCCAAGGCAAGTAAGTGGTTTCGAAAAAGCCATCGCCCATTTTATGGGTTTGGGTATATTCTAAAATGGCTTGAACTTGTCGGGTAACAACATCGTCAATCTTTGATTCTATTTTGTAGGCACTGCGCAAAGGCAATTGGTTGCGAAGGATGGTTTCCAATTCTTCAAAATTATCACCGGTTTTAGAGAAAACCAGTTTGCTTTTTTCCAAATAGTTTTCGCCCATTTTAGCGTTGAGTTTGTACACTGCATTTTTGGAAAATTTACCGGTAGGAGCAATCATTAAGTAGGATAGAAGCGCCATACTTCCTTCGGCAATTTTACCGTTTTCAAGTGCCACTGCGCCCAATAAATAGTGAGATGAAGCACTGTTAGGATTATTGGCTATAATTTTTTTCAGGATATCAATACATTCTTGTACTTTCTTGGCGCGGTAATATAAAATGGCCAAGTTGTATTGGTGGTTGGTATTGTTCGGGATAAATTGTAATCCTTCTTTGAATATTTTTTCAGACTCCTCATATTTCTCTGCATCACTCAAAAAGCTGCCGTATAAAGTATAAAGAGTAGGGAGTTTTTTCATCCATTTGGTTTTATACACCTTTTCGAAATGCGCTTTTAATTCTTCTTTTTTTTCTTGAGCTGAAAGGGTTAACGCTATTTCATACAACGCAGTGCCGTATTCCGGGTCGAGTGCATCCACCTTTTGGAATTCTGCTATTGCGGCATCGTATTTTTCTTCTTCGTACAATTGAATTCCGTTTTGTACAAATAGTTTACCGTTGTACACGGCTGAGTAATCGGTTTGTGCGCTTAAGTAAGCTGTGGCCATGAAAGCCAACGAGATAAAGAGACGTTTCATTTTGTAGTAATAGGTTGAAATGACCAAATATAGAATAAATACTTGTCAGAAAAAACCAAAAATAATCCCGAGAGTATTTTTGCGAATTATAAAAAAAAATAACCTGTATTGCTTAAAAATATGATTATATCTTAAAAAATTAAGGATTTTATAGTATTAAACACATGTAAACTAATAAATTGTCTTTAGAAGCTTTAGCCTAATTCAAAGCTGGTAATGCCAAACACTTTGGCTGTGGCTGTTTTGGGCGGTATGTTATAATACATTCGCGCACATTCAAATACATAGCCGGCTTTGTACTTATTTACCATACTCAAAGCCGCTTTATTATTTAAAGGAATATCGAGATATACGGGTTCCTCAATGGCTTCCGTCAGACAGCGTTCGTAGAGTGCTTCTGCTACCTTTTCGTTTTCGGCAAACAGCGGACCGATTTTAAAACCGGTTTGGCATTTTCTCATTACTGCAAATCCCAATAACGTATCTTTTTCAGTATAGGTAAAGGTTTTGGATTTGGTTGGGTTAAGCCAAAGTTTCAGGAATTTTTTTCTTTCCACGCCAAAGCATTCCAAATCGAGTGCAAATAGCGCAGCTTCGTCTTTTGCAGTAGCTAATTGTACCAATGGATTTGCTGGAAAGTGTTCTCCTTTTTTTTCGTAGCGTTCATCTCGGTAAGCGATGGAAAATCCGCCTTTTTGATAAAAGGGTTGCATGGCCACTACGCCATCCATTCCTATGGCAGCGTTGGGTTGTAATCGTTTTAAAAGTGTATCCCTTCGAAGCAACCAAAGATCATTGCCAATGCCTTTTGCCCGATACTCCGGATGTACTATAAAAAAGCCCATAAATCCCAGTTCGCCATTATAGGAAACAATAGAGCCGCCTCCAATCATGGTGTTTTGCTCAAAGTAGCCGTAAAATCCTTCCGGATCAGTTTCATAAAACAGTTCCGCATCATGTAGACCCGGATTCCAGCCTTCACGGGCTGCCCAGCTCACTAAGGTTTCAAATTCGGGAAATGTCAGTTTTCTGAAAGTCAAGGATTCCATGAGATGCATTACAAATAAGACTTTCCGCTATCGGTTAAATTTTTGAAATACGGAAAGATGGATAAATCATAGTAGTTTACCTCACCGCCTTTGGCCAAATATTGGTTGTAATCGTCGTATAATTTGCGGTATTGTTGGTAAATTTTATAAGAGTCATCGTGGTCTTTGTAGTAATCTTTAAAATCTATAGTGATATTTTCAAAGCGTGTTTTAGCAACCGGATCTCCGTTGAGAGCAGCGGTAAACAATTTTTTAACTACCCCCGAAATCATGTAATGATTCGGTCGTTGGCTTTCTTCCAGGTAAGCTTTATCGGCAGCAGCAAAGGCAGCTTGCTTTTGTTGGGGAATGTCAAAATTAACGGTAACAGCAGAATAATAAATCCGATTGTTTTTGGCATAAATGGTTTGTCGGTAAACAGGAATCTCTAAATCTAACCAAACCTTGTTGTAAGCGTCATATACATCCATCGGAAAACGGTAATCCAATACCAATTTTTTGTCTTTGTATTTTAAAACGCGCGACGGATACAATGATTTTAGAGGTTGGTTGATTACGCAATCGTATATTTCCCCTTCGCCACCGTTGTACTCGCTTTGCAAATACTGAAGCCAATTCATAGTGCCCAAGTTACTTCCGGGTACTGAAATGGTGCCTACTTTGCACACCACTATACTGTCGCCCTTAGCTGTAATGGGAAGTTTGGTAATCATTTCCTCATCGGTTAGGGTACAACCACAAGCATTTTTGGGTGGTTTTGGAGGGAGTTCATTACCTTTGTTTTGGCAACTCAACACAAACAAGGCAGATAAGCCTAAAACTATTTTGCGAATCATTTTCTTAAAATTGATTAGGCTAAGATATAAAAAGGGATTGAAAATGAGCTACGTTGTTTCGGTACCGGTTCTAGCTTACGCTCAGTTCGCTGCGCTCGAGTCGATTTCCTTCGGCAGTCGGCTTCGCCTCGTGTCAATTTTTATTCCGTTACACTCTGTGAAAACCACTCGAACTGACGAAGTGGTATTCAAAAGCAAAAAAAGCTTGTTGAGTACTACACTATATTTTATCTCCCAAACCCACAGCCAATCCGAATAAAGCTGCTGTTAAGCCCAAATGTATAATAAGCCAAGCCCTTTGCCACAAAGGTCTGTCGTTCCATTTTTGGTCTTGGTCAAACGGATCAAAAGCTAAAGCAATACCCAATTGTACTGCTGCAGAAGAATAATCTTTTTGGACTAAAGTGTAATACACCGCCAATAAAACAAAACCTGCATAGATATATTTGGTATAAGGTGTTTTCATATTGTTTGATTTAAAGTTTGAAAACATTAACTCCAATGGCATACCCATAGGTTTTGCCTTTTTCGTCTTTGTAAATTCTGATTTTGTTGCAGGCTCGGCCCAAATCAATTTTCGTCCAAGTAGTACCGCCGTCTTTGGTTTCGTAACCCGAGTTCATGGTGCCTACAAAGCCATGATTGGCATCTATAAAACCAATCCCGAATTCGCGCGCACCGGCCTCTTCCACCAAGTTGATTTCTGTCCATGTTTTACCACCATCGATAGTTTTGGCTACCCTTTGTTGTTTCACATTGGTATCGGGGTTATACGATTGAATGGTCACATAACCTACGTCTCGTGTTGGAAATGAAGCCTTCCAAGTGGTTTCAAATGGACGGGCTGATTGGTACACTTTCTGCCAAGTTTGTCCGCCATCGTCAGTGGTTAGGATTAAGGCGTTAGATTGGGTAATGTCTTCACTGCTGGCGGCACATACAATGCCATTGTTTTTATCAAACATTTTTATATCGAACAGCATTTTGCAATCGTTGTTCATACTGCGAGATATCCAAGTTGTACCACCATCGTGCGATATCATAAGATTGGCCGGACTTCCCACACGACCTACGGCAAACAAATGGGTCTTGTAATCAATTTTTCCGTGGTTAATGTATTGTTCTTTTACTACATCTATCGCACACAACCCTTTTACATAGGGACCTTTATAAGGAACAGGCTTCCAAGTTTTGCCTCCGTCTTTGGTGCCATAAAGCGGAATGGTATCGGTAACATTCGGGAAGTAATCGGTACCTACTGTACCGGCAAAGCCAACGTTTTTATCAACAAAAGCAATAGTTCTGAAAAAAGTCCCTTTTTGTTCACATTGTTTCTCCCAATGGGTACCACCGTCTTTGGTATGGTATATCTTCCCATAGCCATTAACATACCAGCCGGTGTTTTCATCCACAAACACTATGTCGTCTTGTTTGCCCGGATAGGCCTCTGTATTGAGTTTTTTCCAAGTGTTTTCCTGTGCTACAGCTGCGCTGATCAAAGAGATGATCAGTATCGAAGCTTTGATTACAATTTTTGTCATAGCTTAGTTTTTTTAGTTAGTCAAAATTATCGACTAAAAGAAAAACGCTATTGTCAAAAATTGCTAATTTTTATCGGCAAACTGTTTAGGCGTGCAACCGAAAGCGCTTTTAAAAGCTTTGCTGTAAGCAGCACTGTCGGCAAAAGAGGTTAGAAGCGCAATGTCTTGAATAGGGTAGCTTTGCTGCAATAGTATTTTAGAATACTCCAATCGTTTTTTTAGGATGTATTGGTAAGGCGTTATGTTGAATACGGTTTTAAACAAACGCAAAAAATGGTATTCCGATAGTTTGGCTTCCCGTGCAATGCTTTCGAGGTTTATTTTTTCCAAGAAGGCTTGGTCGATGTAGTTTTTAGCATCGTAAACAAAGTTAAACAGTCGCCCATTGGTTTCTTGTTTTACCGCTTTTAGTCGATTAAAGCGTTGGAAGATTTCGCTTTGATCGTTTACAATGCATTCGGCTACCGCATAAAAGAGTTCGTTACTGATGGCAGCATTTCCGTGGTATAAATTTTCAAAATTGTCCGATAGTTTTTGCAGGGCATAGCCTAGAGTAGTGTTTTGACCATTGTATTTTTGAACCATCCATTCCTGTTCAAATAAAAAGCCGGAAAAAGCATTGGGGTTTTCAAACTTGTATGCCATTACATCGGTGAGTAGTGTTTTGGCCACATCAATACAAATACCCTTTACAGATGTTGTACTGTCGATGAGTACTTTAGAGGTGGTATTGTAATTGCCAATCACATATTCACCGGTGTTGACATTAATTTTTTTGTGGTTTAAGGTGTAAAGTTCACTGCCGGAGACTACATATTTAGCCGAAAATCCGCTAAACTTCACCTCTTGTTCAATTTGGTTGACCAAGGACAAACGCAATTCGTTTCCCTGTGTATCTGTAAATATTTTTTTGTTTACCAACATGTCACATCCTTAAGTTTCGGAGTATAGGTAGCCATATGAAGCTGATTGTTACAAAAATAAATTGAGATTTTATCCTTGTATCGGTGGTGAAATAATGGCATTAGGCGAAACTTTTTTTAACATTCATGAGATTGAATCGTTAGTATCATTTCAGAGGTAAAATCGAAAAAAATAAATAAATTAATATATTGTAGGAATTTAGTATTTAATTTTTATTTTAGTAAAAAAAATATTACCCTTGAAGACATTTAGATTATTACTACTGGTTTTAGTAGGTTTTAGTGCATTACAAACTTCTGCCCAAAGTTCTTGTCCCAACTCCGATTTTGAATTAGGCGATTTATCCGGTTGGCAAGGAAAAACCGGTAATTGCTGCCCGATATTTACAACTCCTTCAGGGATTGTTAACGGAAGACATACCATAATGTCTGGCACCGCTACCGATCCAAATACTTGCGATGTAGTTCCTGTTGTAGCTCCCGGCGGATTGTATTCAGCCCGTGTTGGAAATTCAGATTCCGGTGCAGAAGCCGAAACCTTGTCTTATACTATGACGGTAACACCATCCTCTTCATTGTTTATCTATAAATATGCTGTTGTATTGGAAGATCCCGGTCATAGTCCTTCAGAGCAGCCTCGTTTTCAAGTAAGGGTTCTCAATGCTGCCGGGCAATTAATTGATCCGTTATGCGGTGTTTACACAGTAGTAGCTGCGGATGGTTTGGATGGATTTCAAACTTGTTCCAATCCTGTAGCCGGCGGAGAAGTTCGTTATAGAAATTGGACAACGGTCGGACTTAATTTAAGTGCCTACATGGGGCAGAGTATTACTGTTGAATTTGAAACCGGCGATTGTTCTCCCGGAGCGCATTTTGGGTATGCTTATGTAGATGCCTATTGTTCCCCTTTGCAAATTGGCGCCACGTATTGTAGTACTTCATTTGCGGCACAGTTAACAGCACCTATAGGTTTTACCTATCTTTGGAATACCGGGGAAACAACACAATCTATCGTAGTAACCAATCCGAACGGCGGACTAACATACACCTGCACCTTAACCTCAGTTACCGGTTGTACGGTTGATATTTCAACGGTCTTGCAGTTGGAAGACCCCATTGCGGATTTCGCAATAACCAATACTTGTTACAACAATGCCGTTTTTGAAGATACTACGGTGTTGGTAAATAGTACTTTGCTTGACAGCTATTTATGGGATTTTGGAGATGGTACGACTTCCACAGAGCATAACCCGACGCATGCTTTTCCTTCTACAGGAACATATAATGTTACGTTTACCACTTTTAATGCTTTTGGCTGCTCGGTAACCAAAACACAAGCTGTTACGGTATATATGGCGCCTACGGCCCAAATTTCTTACGGGCAAGCTAATTTTTGTACTTCAGATACTGCGGTCAAAACGATAACTTTAACCGGAACCGATTTGTATACAGGCGGAACCTATAGTGTATCTCCGGCCACCGGTTTGAGCTTTGATCCGGTCACGGCCGAATTTACCCCCAGTACCAGCGCCCCGGGAACTTATGAAGTTACCTATACCATTCCTACCAGCAACAACTGTACAGTACCACCGGTTACCATTACCATTACCATATATGAGTCACCTTCTGCCACTATACAATATGCATCTGCTGCTTATTGTAAATCATTCAATTGGCCACAATCGATTTTTCTAACCGGTGTAGGGCAAATAGGAGGTGGGATTTATACCGCTACACCCGCAGGTTTAACTCTTAATGCCACCAATGGTGAAATAATACCATCCAGTAGTGTGGCCGGGGTTTATCAGGTTACTTATACCACGCCACCGGTGGGCGGTGTTTGTAGTGCCGTTGTGGCCACTACACAAGTAACCATTATTGCTTTGTCTACGGCAGTGTTGCAATATGCCACGCCTTTTTGTAATTCGATTGCTGTGCCACAGTCGGTTACAGTTACAGGAACAGGAAGTTACGCTTCTGGTACTTTTTCCGCGACTCCTTCGGGCTTATCGCTCAATCCCAATACGGGTGCTATAGTTCCCAACCAGTCAGTAGTTGGTAATTACACCATTGCTTATCTCATTCCGGCGGCAGGAGGTTGTCCGGCAGTAAATGAGTACGCAACAGTTACTATTACTGAAATGCCTACAGCAGCCATTAGTTATGCCGACCCTTTTTGTATGTCTTTGAATAGTCCGCAAGCGGTTACCCTTTCAGGTACTGCAGCTTATACGGGTGGTACTTATACTGCACCGAGCGGTGTAACCATCAATAGCAGCAACGGAGGCATTACACCAAGTTCGAGTATAGCAGGGTTACATACCATAACTTATACAATGCCTACTGTTGGCGGTTGTACACCGGCAACTGTTTCCACCACCGTTAGAATAGATCCTTTACCGACACCTCAATTGGCTAATTTTGCTATCTGTGAAGATCCGAGAGGACAAGTATTCCGTCCGGCTATATTGAATACAGGATTAAGTGATTCACTTTACACTTGTCAATGGTTTTTGAATAGCGCACCGGTAACACCACCTGTTACTTCAAATATAAACACGGTAGCTGCTCCCGGCACTTATTCGGTGCTTGTGACCAATAATTTAACCGGATGTGTGGCACCCTCGGTTTCCTCAACGGTTACTACAACGGTTACGGTGGAAGATTTTTACACTTATGTAACCGATACTTTTAACCAAAACAACAGTATGACTGTAGTAGTGAATGGAGGAACAGGACCATATTTGTATGCAGTAGACAACGGCCCATTTCAAGAATCTAATGTTTTTTATAATTTGACACCCGGGATACATCATGTATCGCTCACCGATATTGACAATTGTACCGATGTTACAAAAAATGTGATGGTGTTAGGTTATCCCAATTTCTTTACCCCTAACGGAGATGGTGTTAATGATTTTTGGAATATTTATTATTTTGATACACAGCCTAACGCAAGGGTTTATATTTTTGATCGTTACAGCAAACTGTTAACTGTATTAAGCCCACAAAGCCCGGGTTGGGATGGTACTTATAACGGTAAGATGATGCCGTCAACCGACTATTGGTTTATGGTTGAGTTTAACGATTACAATGCCAAAGGAGAAAGAGTGTGGCAAACTTTCCGCTCGCATTTTTCTATGTTGCGTTAGGTGATTTGTTAATAGGTTATATGGTTTGTTAAAAGAGTACGTCCTTGTTTAATCTCTTCAAGTTGTTTTCAAACTAAGCTTTCCTCAATCACCTTAATTGCCTCCAAAAAGTCAATGCTTTTCACTGCTTCAAAAAAGTCTATTTCGGTTTCATGCGGAAGGAAATCCGAGATGATGCGTAGGATAAAGTCTTGTGGTTTTTTTAAGTACATGAAGGTGTAGTCCTCCATATTGATTACGGTTTGCTCCGCCAAATCGGTGGTTCTCACGAATTTATCGGAGGTTAGTGAGGCTAGTGTGACCAGTTTGGTCTTGGGTTCGGCGTGAAGGGGTTGGCCATTTTCAAATAAGCCTCCTTCATAGCCGTATAGTGTAGCTGTGGTAATTTCTATTGGTTTTCCAAACCCCAAGTAGTCGGGCAAATTATTTTCTTTACCCACTATGGCGGCAAAGCCCAATAACACACACACATCGTGTTGGGGTAGCTGCATTAAGGCTTTAGCGGTACTTTCTCGGCCGATACCGGACACGATTACCTCGTAGTCATTTTGCAAGTTGGGAATTCGAGCCAAAGCATTTAGTGCTTTTTCTTGCTCAATATCCATAGGGGTTAAGAGGATGATTTTCATTTTTAATTGGCATTGTAAATAATTGAAAGACCCCTTCCGAAAAAGCGGTAAGCCATTTAAGACTAAGTTAGCGATGCATTAAGCTTTTATACCCAGGTAATCCGGTACTTCATTCGGCATTTTAGCTATGTCAATGGCCATAGCGCCTTCTTGGATGTCGTCGAGCAACCATTGGCCATCGGTGTATTCTAAGAACCATACATAGTCTAAATCGTCAAAGCCTTTTTTGCCTTCCACTACTTTTTGGGTATCGCGATCAACGAGGTAATCTTCGGCTACTACAGTGATAGCTATGGCGATGCGCGAGTTTTCAAAGTTAGGCTCTTCGCTGATTTCTAAATACAAAGGTCTTACTTTGGTGATGTCTTTTAGACGGGAAATATTTTGGAGGTTCTCCTTTTTCCATCGGTCTAAAAAAACTTCCTGTTGGTTTTGCCAGTACCAATGGTTAACGTATTGTTTTACACGGCTTAAATCTTCCTCTTGCCAAGCCTGGTAAACCCTTCTGATGATGTTGTGGAATTCTTTTTGCAATTGCAACCAATGAAAGGCTTTGTGTTCTTTGCTTAGTTGTGACAGTATTTTTTTTATTTCTCGTGCTTTGCGGTATTCTATCAATCGCATGTAAATGATAAGCGGTAAGAAGATAACGGTGAGCAGTATCAAAATTAACTTGCCCCACCAAGTTCTGAAAAAGGCTTTGGCTACTGTGCCTCCGGGTCCGGCATACACCGGGTCTATAGAGAAACAGATGATGATTATAGTTAGTACCACTAACCATTCTTTTTTGCTTAAGTTCATAGATTAGGTATTTACGTTAATGATTCGGATTAGGCTAAAAAGCCCCATCAAACAAAGAATGACAATGTAACGGTATTGTTTTATCGTATAATATTTTTTACGCCAAAAGAAGATACTAAAACCCAAAAAGACGAGTGTTAAGCCTAGTAAGAAATAGATTTCAGCCGTATCGTTTTCCAGTACTTGTCCGTTAGGCAGTTGGATGTTTTTGACTTCTTTGGTAAAAAAAAGCACCTGTAAAGTAACCTCGTCGCCTTCGTTTACTTTGTTGTAAATGGCTTCGGTGAATTGGTCGTTGTTGTTCACAAAATCGATGGAGTAGGTGGTATTGCCTAGTTTGGCACTGCGGCTGGTGTGTTTGTACTCGACCACTGTTTCCATTTTTTGGAGCGGTAAAAACTGTTCGGCTAAAGTAAGTAACCCGGCTATAAAGGGAATTAACAAGGCTGTTTTGGCGAGAGTGTAATATTTTTCGGTGTCCATGATTTTGATCGAGAGGTAAATTTAGTATTTATTTTGATTTTTATCTTATAAAGTGGAAACCTTTGTTTTGTAGTTTTAATTAAAGCCCATTCAATCACACGACTTTGTCACGTCACTCCGAGTGATTTATAACTATGAAACGCTAGTTTTTTTAGTTATAAATTGTATCGACCCGAGCGCAGCGAACTTAGTGCAAGCTGGAAGCGCTGTAAAGATAATGGTCCTCGATTTTCTTCGGCAGCCTGCTTCGCCTCGTGTGCTTTGCTCAATTCGGTAGAAGCCTTGGGTCAATTTTTATTCCGTTGCAATCCACAAAAAAACATTTGAATTTTATGCAGTAATTGAATTGCCTTAAATCTTGATTAAATTGGAGCAATTACTAATTTGTTATCAAGTGATACTTCTGATGAATGAGGAATAAAGACGAACCAATTTCCGGAGGTGACTAAAGAGTAGGTAATTGTTGTGGTGGCGTTTCTTAATTTTGAGCAGAAGTATATTTGGAGTAAGTGAAGAAATAGTTTAAACGCTATTTTATAAGTTGTTAAAGAATTTTGATTTTTTTAAACAACTTATTAGAATCTAATGTAAAACCGGGGCACTTTAAGTAACCCCGGTTTACTAATCAACTAAAAAAGCATGTAATTTCTTAATAAAAACAACAAGGGTACTAACTAATTTTTAATGAACTTTTTTATAGTTGTGTTTTTATCTTGACCTTCTATTGTTATAACATAGATTCCATTTGATAAACTTTCGGTATGAATTTTTAAATCTTCAATTGAATTTATTTTTTTTCTTGAAATTACTTGTCCAAGAGTATTATAAATGGTGTATGAACTTGGTAGTTCAGTATTATAGATTTGAATAGTCAAATTATCGTTAACAGGGTTAGGGTAAATTACTATGGCATCTTTAACAACAAAATCTTCAGCACTAAGGGAAGTATTTATTATAAATGTTTTTGATTCAGTGTCTGTAAACTCTGTTCCACTTGTAATTGTTGTGTTGCCAGCAGTTTTTAAGTTATAGTAACCGTTTCCGTAGTCACAACATATGCCATCTCCATAAGAATCATTAATCGTAAATGTGTAACAGCCGTTAGAAACAGTTATATTTTGTGTTAATAGTGCCGGTAAACTTGAAGTATCTGTATATGGGCCTCCGGATGCAATTGTAGTTCCGGATTGATTTGTAATTGACCAAGTTGTTTCAGAACCATATAGGTCTCTTTGCAAGTTGAGAATCACTTGTGTTGTGTTATAACTGGATGTGATACTAAAAGCCTGAGATTTGTTGTTATTAAAAGTGTTCTGATCAGTTGTATTATTAACGGATTGTATCGCAACATTAAAAGTATGTTCACCTGCCACCGGCGAAATTGTATTAAGTGTAATGATTGCGGATTGATTAGTTGCTAAATTCCCACTCCAATTATAAACTTGATTGATATCATTATCAACATTATAAGTCAGCACAGCTGATGTGATAGCATTGTTGCCCTTATTCTCAAGTTTTATTATTGGAGCGAATGAAGTTTGACAAGCAGTGTTTAAGGATTCAATTTTTAAGGATCCATCAATATCATATACCTCGGGAGCTGTACAGCCATTTGAGGTGGCTAAGGAGGCTCTTCTGGGAGAGTTTTGTAATACGGCTAAAATTCTGGTTTTTTGGTCTTGCGTAAAGATGTTCATACAGCTATCGTCACTATAATCCATATAGTTCTCTACCATATCATTTCCTGCAGCAGCGGTGCAAGTATTGGAACCTGTTTCACAGCCGTAATGCGCAGTGTTTGCGGCCGGAGTATCAGGACAATAATCTTTGTTGCTATCAGTTGTATTTACAGTACAACTGGAATTATCACCCCAAATGTGTCTTAGTCCAAAGCAATGTCCAATTTCATGAGTTGCAGTTCTGCCTTTGTCGTAAGGCGCTTCATAAGTTCCGTTTGGATAGATATCGGAAGATCCAAAAAATTGGTACCCTATGATTACACCATCCGTATTAGCATTTCCGTTAGTTGTATTAATCCCGCCCAAGCCTGAGCTATCAGGAAATTGAGCATATCCGAGTACTCCGTCTAAATCACCTCCGAATTTACAAACCCAAATATTAAAATATCTTGTCGGATCCCATTGCGTTTGGGGTTTTAAAGTGTTTTCTACTGCTGTCTCTCCCCAGCTTTCTGTATTTAAGTTTACCCTATTTATACCGTTAGTTGCGTTTCCTTCGGGATCTTGTTGTGCAAAACAAAACTCAACTTCAATATCCGCTCCAACACTATTGGTATTGTATCCCGGAGTATTAATCATTTTGCGAAAATCCTGATTGAGTATGGTTATCTGTGATTGTACTTGTTCATCGGAAATATTCTCACTGGTTCCAATGGCATCACCGTTATGAATAATGTGGACTACAATTGGAATAGTTATCACTGCATTTGTCTCTCGATTACTGGATTTGTTTTTTTTGATTTCCTCAATTTTAGGGGCTATCCATTTCTCGAATTGCTTGGTGTTTGAACGATTGGGATATTTTTTTGCTAAGAATTTTTCATATTCAGTGGTAACACATCTAACCTTATTGCGTGATGAGTTGAAGTTTTCGATTTTTTCTCCGAAGACTACTTTACCTGTTCTGTTTTGGCTATAGGTGATAATACAAATAAGATGAATTAAGACCAATAATGTACTTTTGCTTTTCATATATAAGATTGTTTTTAAATGCTTGGGTATTGATTCAAAAGTATTTACATTATTAAAAAAATGAAATTATAATATACTTGTCTTTATTTTTGGTCTATCAATCAAGGTTAATTATCTACAATTCCGAAACGCAATTAAAAATGTTCGATAAGTTCTTGATAATGGTTATCAATCTTTTTAAATTAAAGATAATTAGTCAGTAATAATCCATGTTAATACAAAAACCTCATTATGATTTTACAATACATAATGAGGTCACCCCATGAAAAAATCTAACTTAAAAAATGAATTTTGGCTTTGAATATAATGGTATTTGTAGTGATTCTTGGATTTAATTATAAACCATAACAATATTGCCTTCAACCGATGTCCGATACTGTTTCATGCCATATTCTTGTCCCACACTTTGACCGGAAAAAAGGTTGTATGTAGTGTCATCGCAGTCACAAATAGCTTCTATGCCATCAATCTCCATTGGTGATTCACAATTAGCAAAAGGGATATTTGGACAAGCCAAATCAAAAGCAACAAAATTATTACCGGTATTGAAAACAACAATACCTCTAGCACCAACACTATAGTTTATGATATGATTACTAGCGAATTGCAAGTTGCTATTTCCGGGTAAGCTCATATCAATTTCGAGGTTAAATGAATAATTAGGGATATTGGGATTATTATTATTGAAAGTCCCTCCGCTATCACAGGAAAAGAGTAGCAGAACCAAAGCATTGACTATAATTAATTTTTTCATCTTACTTTTATTGATATTTATATACTATTGAATTCTATACAATGCGGCATATTAAATTCATAGAAATTAAAATCATCATTGCTATTTTTCAGGTTTCCAAGTATCACTTTCGTCATGAAATTTCTTTAATTGCTCTACTGTTAGCACTTTTGATAGTTTGGCCGTAAGGAGTTTCTTTTTCGCTTCAATCTTTTCTTTGATAGTTTGAAAATCGGGTCTTTCTTCGGGCTTGATTTTTGTTGGGTCAAAAGTGTTTTCTTTTTCGAAGGTTTTTAAAATCTCCCTCACTTGAAGTTGTTGTAGTTCATTGAGTTTTAGCTCGGTTGTCATTTTTGCAAGCATCTCATCAGTAGACAGCGGTTTTTTGAATTCGGCAGGTATTCCCTCTGATGGTAAACCTCCCGGTGGCGTTCCGCCGAGAGGCATTCCACTTTGAGAAAAACATGAATAACCAAAAATTAAAACCAATGATAAAAGTATTTTTTTCATTTTAGTTGTATTTAAAATAACAAGCCATATTACAATCTCTTTATACAGTCTGTTATTATTAATATAATTCGTGATAGCTAAAACAGAAAAGTTGCAAAATATGATGTGTTGTTGTAAAGGATTGAGTTGCTAAGTTATAGTAGCTTTGGATTGATTTAAAATTTATTATACTGACATGGTTTTTTTATCCATGAACTTCCATAATTTTCATATAACTCATTATCAAATAGATAAAACTACTCTTTCTTAATGTTCAGTTAAATAGAAACTATATGTTGTATTTTAAGCTCAAGAGTACTATTCTGGATTGAACCGTGTAGGCAGAAAAACTACTTGTACCCCCCAATTGACTAAAGCTATTAGTGTTAAGTGATTTGGTGTTTAAAAGGTTCGTAGCCGATAATTTCCATTCCCATTTACTCTGTTTCTTTTGATAAATTATGCTGGCCGATAAGAAGTCATATTCACTATCAATGGTTTTTGATTTATTGTAATTGTGGTATAAACTATACTCTGCCGTAAAAGAAAAAGCATTCAGAAAAAAATACTCTAAATTAACGGTTGGACTATCGGTAAATATGGTGTCTGAAAAGTTATTGTTTACAGTATAATTATAGGTAAATCCAAGATTTGGATATTTTTTAAAGGTGGTTGAAAAGCCTAAAGTATAATTTTGGCTGACCGATTCGGTGGTTTGGATTTCGGTTGGATCATTTTGGGGATTGCTATCATTATCCGGGTAAACGCGAATGTTATTGAACTTATTCCAATTAACCCTTATGCCAAGATTACCTTTGTAATATTTTGAAAATGACCGTCCATAATTGATTGATCCTGATATCGTCTCTTCTGCGAAATTGGAGTTAATGTTTACAGCAGTTGAGGTTTGATTTACCCCTGTTAGTAATGTTTTGTTTTTAACTGCCTCAATTTGTTTGGTGTAGCTAAGATTAGCAAATATATTTTCATAGTTAAACATATTGTATTTAAAATAGCGAATGGAATGAACTTGTGAAGTAGCATTTTCTAAATTTCGATTGCCACGAAATAAGCTATTGTAATTAGAAAAAACGTAGCCTTCTGCAAGCTTATTGATATCGGTAAAGTTGTTAGTAAGTGAATAATCATAGGATAGAGTTTCAGACTTTTTAATCTGCCATAAGGCATTAATTCCGGGTAGAAACCGAGTGAAGGAAACTTTGTTTTGAGAGTTAAGTTGTTCATCTTTCATACTATAATTATGAAAACTGAAACCCGGAGTAACGATAACTTTACCTAATAAAAATCTGTAATGTATTCCCAAAAAAGCATCGTTAAATTGGTATTTAACAGTATTGTTATTTTCGTCTGCCGTTAAATCATTTTGGGAACCGTTATCTAAAGTTTGAAAAATAGAAGAATTAAAATTTTGGTAAGAATAGGTGTTACCCAATGTTAGGTTTATGTTGCTTTTAGCATTGAGAGTGTAGTAGTAGTCAAGTTTAGCGTCTGCCTTGTTGGTTTTGGTGAATCTGTTCTGATTAATGATATTTCTGTTTTGTGTCTCGTTATACCCGTTTAAAACAAAAGGTTGATTTTCTAAATCAGCATTATAGAATGGGTCTTCCTCCTGATAAAGATGTTGTAATTCTAAAGCAATGACGTTTTTATTGTTTAGCGTGTAATAGTAGTTGAGATTTTGATTGATTGAAAATGGATTTTGTTCTTTTTCTGTATAAATATCAGAGAGTAAGCTTGAGTAGCTGGTGCTTTTTTCAGTTTGGTTAGAGTACTTGGCTAAAATGTCGTAGTCAACATGTAGTTTTTCCGATGGGACATAACTGGAACTCAGCTTAGCCATTATTTGTTTGCTGTCTTGATTGGTATTCTCCTGCGCAAT
Source organism: Flavobacterium mekongense (assembly GCF_047038255.1). Taxonomy (GTDB): domain Bacteria; phylum Bacteroidota; class Bacteroidia; order Flavobacteriales; family Flavobacteriaceae; genus Flavobacterium; species Flavobacterium mekongense. The sequence goes on along the minus strand of NZ_CP174374.1, from coordinate 2,533,718 downwards.
TTCTGTTATATTTTGTACAGTTCCATCAGGCAAGTTGTCAGTCCTGTTTGAGGTTGTATTTGTGATTAAGTTGATTTTACTACCCATAAAAATTCCAAAACCACTAATTGTTAAGGCTTTTGAAGGGTTATAGCTAAAATTTGCAGCGCCAAATGAAGTTTCTATTTTGGCCGCTTGATTGTTTTGTAATCCTAAGATTCCCAAGTCGTTGGATGTAATGTTAAAACCAGTGCCTCCTTTTTTCATTAAGTTTTTAAAGCCACCGGTAAACTTAAAATAATCTTGAGCTGTTAATGGCATTTCACCTATATCATTCCAATTGGTAATAATGTTAATGCTGTATTTCGGACTGTAATAAAATAGTTTTGGATTGATAACAGAGCGCAATTCATCATTACCGGTTCCAATACCTGCACTGAAATCACCAAACCAGAAATTCTTTTTACCCTCTTTCAGCTTTATATTTAATGCAATATTTTCTTCATCATTGCCAAGTCCTTTTAGGTTTAATACTTCATTATAGTTACGTAAAACTTGTATTTTATCTAATGCATCAGCCGGAATGTTTTTTGTAGCTATTTTAGTATCACCATCAAAAAAATCTTTACCCTCAATCATTACTTTTTGAACTTTTTTTCCTTCAACCTCAATTTCACCATCTTTATTGACCTCAACTCCGGGTAACTTCTTTAGTACATCTTCCAGTTTTCTTTCCGTTCCGTTTTTAAAGGCGTCGGCTTTGTATGAGATAGTGTCTCCGCTAATAGTTACGGGCATTTCTCTCACAATTTCTACAATGTCTAATTGAATACCTTCTTTTAATATAATTGGTAAAATGATATTTTTATCTTCTACATTAATTTCTTTTTCAAAAGGCTGGAATCCTAAATAAGTTGCTTTTAGGGTGTAGTTGTTGTTTATTTTTACAGTAACTGAAAATTTTCCTTTGCTGTCAGTTATAGCATATCCTTCCATAGTATTTGTATTTTTATTTAATACAATTACATTGGCCATTTCTATAGCTATGCCTGTTGAATCTTTTACTGTTCCTTCAATGCGGGTATTTTGTGAAACCATACAGACTGTGAACAATAAGAAAATAAAGAGAAAGATTTTTTGCTTCATTATACTACTGATTAAAATATATTCAAAGTGTACACTTCTTATCTGCCAAATGAATTGAATCCTCCGGGTCCCGGTGGTCTGAAGTCTCCCATTTCACTCATTTCATTTCTTTTTTTAATTACAATTTCATCAAACTCTTTTTGAGTTACACTTTTACCATTCTTAGCTGGAATAATTTCCAGCTTTTCATTGTTGTTCAGCACTAGTTTTGTACATAAAATAGTTGTCTTACCGTCATTGATTTCTAAAATAAGACCCGGTAGTCCCCAATAGTTTTCAGGCCCTTGGCTTATTGGAATGTCTAAACAATACCATGCTGTTATAGTTGTTTCTTTTGGGGTTTGATGGCTCTCAGAAACGATGCTTTTCTCTTCTCTATTATTTGGCACCGGGAACTTTGCATTTCTTACGTCAGTGGCGCTAATTGTTATTATAGTTGTTGCTTTGTAGCAGTTATAGTCACCAATTTTTTTAGTTTCAGTTCCGATTTTCCATTTAAGATTTGGCAGCGTATCTTTTATAAGGAACTCTTTCCCAAAAAACTCTTTATTAGAAATATACCGTTTGTCTTTTATGTTTTTGTAGTGTTTTCCATAGGTTCCCATTACTGAAGACATCATTCTAGCTCCCGGATTATCATTGCTTTCGAGCTGCTGTTCCTCAGTGTAGATTGATTCGTTTTTATTGAAGGTTAGAATAAATGTTTTTTCAAACATCTTCTTCATTCTTTCCTTCATCATTTTTTGTATTTCCTGTGGGATTTCGTTGTTACTCTCAATGCCTGCGGTTATGTCTTCAACAGAGGTTTTTGAGAAGTAGGTAGCTGTTCCTTGAAATTCCTGTGCACTGTTGAATTGAAATGCAGCAATGACAATGATTGTGGTTATTGTTTTCATTTTTTCATTTTTATAGGTTATTGTGAGTAAGTCTGAACCCACTACTGTAAATGTTTTCTAATTTTATATTTGAGTCTTGTTTTAAATGATTTCTTAATCGCCATATATAAACATCCATACTTTTTGCGGTGAAATAATCCTCTTTTTCCCATATTAGTCTAAGTGCAAAACTCTTACTAACGTAATCGTTAATGTTACTGGCTAATAACCTTAATAATTCACTTTCTTTAGGGGTTAAGATTACTTTACTATTGTTTTGAAAATTTAGCGTTCTGAATTTGTAATTAAACTGGAATTTTCCCACTTCGAAATCATAATTTTCATTAATGTATCTCGATGTTTTCTTTATGATATTATTTATTTTTATCAATGTAATTTCTAAATCAAAAGGTTTAGCGAAATAATCGTCTATACCAGCAGCGTAAGCTTCTAACATTGCTTTTTTTGATTTTTCTAAACTGAAAAAGAAAATAGGTATTTGACTATCAACTTGTCTTATTTTCTCGATTATCAAAAAATCACCGGTCATAATTGTATTAGAATCTATGATGCATAAATTGTAATAGCCGTTTTTAACCCGTTGCAGTCCGCTTAGCCTATCATTTTCTATGCATACCTCAAAATTATTTTGCAATAGTTTTTTTTTAAGTTTTGAGCTAGAGATATGGTATTGATCTATAATGAGTATTCTTGGTTTCAAAACTTTAATAATTACTTGTTATTTTACTGTTTTCTTACACTATGTCTCTGTCGCTGGTTGTTGTAAAAAAGTTTACTAGTTTAAAGCTGTATGATTAATACTTTTGCCGGGATTTAATTGAAGGTTTCAATTGAAAAATGGAGTGTAATACACTACCTGGTAAAATGGCAGCAAGCATTTTACAAGAACATTAAATAGTAATTAATAGTCAGTTGAATTATTAATAAAAAATGTGTAATTGTATCTTTTACACAAACTTAAGTTAGCGTTTAATTAGAGCAAAATAACTTATACAAAGTCAATGTTTTGCTCTATACTAAAGTACTTTTAATAGATGTTTTAGTTAAAAGATTTCTTATTGAAGTTTGATTTTTTCAAAAAAGTCTTTTTTGTAAGTTTCACTTATTGGAATTCTTTTATCACCAATAATGATTCTGTTTTTTTGAATTGATTTTATGAAGTTAAGATTAACTACATAAGAGTTATGAACTCTAATAAAGTCATCGTTAGATATCTTGTCTAATAGTGTAGCAAAATTGGATAAGGTTAGCACAAATTTATCATTTGACAAGTTGATTTTGAGGTAATCTTTTAATCCTTCAATAAATTTGATTTCGTGCACATTGATTTTTAGATTTTCATAATCAGATTTAACGAAAATAAATTTATTCTCGTTAAGATTCATAATCGGTTTACTATTTGAACTGAGTAAACTTTCTTCGATTGGATTGGTGTTATTTGATAATTTGTTAATTGCCTTCAAAAAACGCTTATAGGATATGGGTTTTAACAAATAATCAATGGCATCAAGATTAAATCCTTCAACAGCATATTGCGGAAAAGCGGTAGTGAATATAATGTTGGGTTTATGGTTTAAGGATTCAACCAAATCAACACCATTTATGATAGGCATTTCAATATCTAAAAAAACAAGGTCGACGGCATTTTCAGCCAAGTATTTTATAGCATCTAAAGGATTGGTAAAAGTCCCTTCAATACTAATATAATCAATAGTTTCGGAAAATTTTTTAAGAACATCTATTGCCAGAGGTTCATCGTCTATTATGATGGCTTTAATTTTCATTCAAGTTAATTAAAAGGGATACCGAATATTTTTGATCATTATGAATTTTAATCACATTACCAGGATAATATAAGTTTAATCTTCTGATTGAATTTTTATTACCTAATCCGAATGAATCATAGGATGTTTTTTGAAAATGTAAGTCATTAGTCACTTCAAACAGCAAAGAATTCTCAGTTATTACAAACTCAATCTTAATTATTGATTCGTCAATTGGGTGAACACCATATTTAAAAGCATTTTCTATAAATGAGATGAATAAAAGCGGATAAATCTCTACTGTATCAATCGGACCATTTACTTTGAAATCTATTTTATTATTTGGAGTTATCCTTAACTTTTGTAATTCTATATAGTTAGATATATAATTAATTTCCTCTTTCAGCTTGACCTTCATGTCAATGGCATTTTCTTTTCTGTCCAACAGCATGTATCGCATCAATTCAGATAAGTTCAATATTGCTTCAGGTGTTTTTTTCGATTTTGATATGGAAAGAGAATAGATAGTATTAAGCGAATTAAAAAAAAAGTGAGGATTCAATTGCGACTTTAAAAAGTTAAGTTCTGAAGTCCGATTTTCATTCTCAATTTCTTTTTGTTTTTTGAAATTTTCATTCCAGTATTCATAAATTTTCAAAAAAGAACTCACCGATATCATTAGAAAAAAAGACATCACAGCAGGTAAGAATCTCATATAGTATTTTGCTTTGAAATCCGGAGGTGGTGGAGGTAATTTATTCCCTCCGATATTTGGCATATATGGCTCTATGTTTAAGAAAAGAACAGAGTGTATTAAAAACAGTATGAGTAAGTAAAAAAAATAAAGTTTAAACTTTTTGGTAATTAAGAATCTTGGGACTAATAAACTGAAATTTGTGTAAAATGATAAGACAAAAACCAGCATTACAAGTGTAAAACTAACCATTTGTTTCTCATTAGCGAAAACCATATTGTACAACGGGACTGAAAAGAACATAAACCAAACCAAAATATGTAAAACTATTTTGGTTTGGTTTTTAGAATTGAAATCTATTTTTAGCACTTCTTTCAATTTGTTTATTTAATAATTTTTAATGCTATTAAATCCTTTTTACTGATTGTTGGTGTGTTTCCATTGTTTAGCTTTTCAAGCACCAAATCCATAACCTTAAGGGCAGACAAACTATCATTAAAGGGCCTATTTCCTGTTACAGCGGGAATTGCTTCTTGTTTTACCACTGTTTTATTGTTGTAATAAATTTCATAACCATAATTATCGTTAGAAAGTTTATAAACCGTACCATTAAATTTAGGTTCAGTTGTTTTACAGGATGAAAATACTTGAAAAACAATCACTAACACAAAGTAATATAAATTTTTATATTTTTTAATCATTATCAACTTGTTCGTCAAAAGGTTTGAATTCATACATGTCATCAAAATATAGATTTCCTGATCTTCCCAATACAACAAAAGCCCTTTGTCCGTTAGAGATAGCGCAAGCATCTAATCGATTATTTCCCTCAAAGGTTGTCTTTTTAGTCCATCGGTCGGTTGTCGGATTGTACTCCCAAGTTGTTACATTGGGATTTCCTGTACAAATGTAACCGTAATTTCCAAGTGTAAAGCCTACAGCGTTACCACGAATGATGGTATAATCGTCATCAAAACTATTATCATCTGTATCAGTAATGTCATTGAGTTTTGTCCAACTTTCATCAGTCAAGTCAAAAGACCAAAAATCGGTAAGGTTTAAACCGTTAGATGTTCCGGTGCCGAAATATATTTTGTTGTTGATTTTAAAGGAAACAGCATCTCTTCTTTTATTACCACCAAATCCAAAAAGTTCTGTCCAAGTATCATTGGATGGGTCGTATCGCCAAAAATCTTTTTTATCATTAGTCCCATCATATCCACAGCCTACATATCCATAAGCATCAGAACTGAATCCAACCGCTGATCTACGAGTCTTGTCCTGCCCAAAGTTTGCAATTTGTGACCAGGTATTAGTAGTTGCATCGTATTTATAGAAATCTTTAAGTTCGTTTTCTCCGTCATAACCGGTTCCTATAAAACCATAATTGCCAATTGAGAACCCGGTTGCTAAACTTCTTTCTACTCCCGGAAAATCGGCTCTTTGTACCCAATATCCTCCATTTATATCATACTCCCAAAAATCATTCAGATAGTTATCTCCATCATAACCACAGCCTACATAGCCTTTATCTTGAATCACAAAACTTGTTGCTCTACTTCTGGCTACACCATCAAAAGTGGAACTGGTAATCCAATTGCCAAGATCTTCATCGTTATCATCATCTTTGTTGCAACTAAGCAATAGTATGCATACTGCAGTGTACAAAAAACATTTAACACTGTTTTTATAAAAATTCTCTCTTTCCTTTTTAGTCATTTTATTTTTAGTTTAAATTATACTTGAAGCCCATTGATACATTAAAGATGTTGTTGAAACTTATTTTGTTCAAATAGTTTTGGTTTTCGTTGATTTCCAATTTGTTGTTAAAACTTTTACCTATACTAAAGTTTATTACGCTACTGTTTGAAAATTTATAAAAGTAAGTTAGGTCTGTATTGATACCGGAAAAAAACAGTGATTCATAAAACAAAGTTTGATTGAAAATAACTCTTGAATAGCTTTCGTTACTTACTGTAGTGTAGTAACTATCATAATAGGTTTTTAAACCAATCGAATGCGATTCATTGACCTTGTAATTGAGACTTGTTTCAGGAAATCCTACTACAACATTAAATTTTTCACTTACTTTCTGTTTATAGCTCAGCTCAATGTAGGGCTGAGGTTTTCCAAGCAGTGTGCCGTATTTTATTGCAAACAAAAAATTTGAATTACCGTTGAATTTTTTTGTTACACTGATACCCCCATTCCATAAAAAATCATTCCAATGCAGCGCAGATTTAAAGTTTGACCTTATTTGCGGCGTAAACTCGAGCTGTAAAGTCCAGTCATTTTTTTTAATCAATTTTTTTTTCAGAGAAAAATCAACAGCATATAGTTTGCTAATATCTTCATCACTGTAGGTAAAGTATGGAGAAAAATTTAGATTTCTTTGTTTTAAAGACAATCCTAAATCAATCTCCGGCAATGCAAAACATACCTTTATTTCGTCAGTGTCAACAGAAAGGTCATCGCTGTGGTTTTGATATGATTTCTCGTAACTGATAAATCTATTTGTGTCTTGTGAGTAAGAGTAAAAAAAACTAATCATAAACACTGTTACTATTTTTTTCATTTAAGTGCTTTCAATGTCCGGCAAACATACTTTCGAGTTTTTTAAAAGTAAAAAAGAATATACCACTGCTGTTTTTTGTTCTATAACGGATGTTATTTAGTCTATTAAACCGAAAAGACAGACTATTTATTCGTGGTTGATTTTTTTTCTTGTTTGGTAGATTCATTTCGCCCATTGGTATATAAATTTTTAATGTTTTGCACTGATGATATACTATTGCTGAAAAAAAGTAATGAAGCAATTTTTTTATTTAATGGTCATAGGTATTAGTCTTTCTTCTTGTGTTAAAGAAGAAACGGATTTTTTTTCACCATCCGGAAATTTTGTGAATAGTAATCTTGAAATATCTGTTATTGATACCATAAGTTTTAAAATGTCGACAATCAAGTTAGATAGTATTATAACTGATGTGAACGGTAAAATTTTAGTAGGGAGGTATAATGATCCCGTTTTTGGGGTTATTGTTGCCTCAGGTTATGTAGATTATGCGCCTGATGAGTACGAAATAGATGATGAAGCTGTATTTGACAGTGTGGTTTTGAACCTTCCTTACAGTAAGTATTTTTACAATGACACATTACAGCAAAAAACTATCAAGGTTGAAGAATTAGCTAAAACCATCAGGTTTAGGAACGGGCAATACAATTTTTATAATACTACAAACATCCAAACCACCAATCTAATAGGGCAAAGAAGTTTTTATCCGAGAGTTAATTTGAAGGACAGTATAAAGACTACTTTAAATTATAATTTCGGTTTGAATCTTTTCAATAAAATAAGAGATGGCGATATTTCAGATTTAGAAGACTTAAAATTAATTTTCAAAGGAATTAAAATATCATCTTCTGATGCTGAAAATGCTTCAATTGTAGGTTTCAATGTTGTAAATTCTTATATCCGTTTTTATTATTCAATACCCGATGAACCCGGAGAGGCTAAGTATTATGATTTTGGTTACAATAATTATGGGGGAGTAAACAAATATTTCACACAAATATACAGCGATAGAACTAATACTGTTTTTCCCAATTTTATCAATAACGAAACTGAGTTTTTTCCAACCAGTGCCGTTCCTTTTACTTATGTTAATTCGGGAGTTGGTATCGTTACAAAATTTGCCTTTCCTTATTTTCAAGAAAGTATTGCTAATTTAAATCAGGCAGGAATTATCTATAAGGCTAATCTAAAAATACCCATTAAAGCCAATAGTTATTCAAGGAATTTATATACCGCTGATTCTGTTCAAGTTTTTGTGGTAGACCAAAACAATGACATTGTAAGGACTTTGGATGATGGATATTCTCAGGCTGTTGGTTATGTAAAGCAATACGAGCCGGGGATAAATGAAAAGTATCTTGAAGTACCAATCAGTAGTTTTTTAAAAACAGCTTTAAACACCCCACTTTATAAAAATTACGGACTTATAATTGTTCCTTTTGATTACAATACATCAACCAGTAGAATGATTTTGAATAGTAATAAAAACACGGATGATAAAACAAAGTTAATTTTAACCTATTTGAATTATGAGAATTAGATTTTTAATAGTACTGTTTTTTTCTTGTAGTTCAGTTTCGATAGCTCAGTTTACTAATTCAACTTGGTCTCCTTATTCTTTATTTGGATTCGGAAAGTTTAATGATGCTAATACGGGAGTTACGAATTCTCTCGGTAAAGCAGGAGTAGCAATGTTTTCTGAGTATGAAATAAATGGATTAAACTCGGCTTCATTGGCAAGAATTAATAGTGGATCTTTTTTTTTTGATATAGGACTTAAAACAGAGTTCAATACTTATGGTAACAGAAGTGATACTGATACCAAACAAACTATTTATAACTTTTCGAACTTAAGTTTTGCTTTTCCTGTTGGAAAAAAATCAGGTGTTTCAATCTCATTGTTGCCCTTTACAGAAGTTGGTTATTTTTTTCAAGGTATCGTAACAGATATTGAGGGTTCAAATATTGGAACCTATAGTAATATTAACGGTAAAGGCGGTTTAAACAGTTTTAATGTTAGTTACGGTAGGTTAATAAATGAAAGCCTTTCCTTAGGATTCTCAGCCAAATATTTTTTTGGTTCTATCGAACAAACAGAAACATTATTGTTAGATGATGAGTTGTTGTCATTGCAAGATGTAAATTATTACAAGGGATTTAAGTTTGAGCTCGGTTTACAATCGCAACTTACCCCAAAATTAACGACGGGTTTAACGCTTAATTTTCCTTCCATTTTAAACGGCTCTAAAGATAGGGTTGTCAATAGAATAGTAGATAACATAGCAACCACTATAGATGAAACAGATGGTATAGAAATAAAAGATTATGAAACTCCTTTTGATTTTACAGTTGGTTTTAAACTCAATAACGGGAACTTCTCTTTTTTAGCAGATTATAAAAGAACATTTTGGAGTTCAACAGGAATAGAGGATAACATAGGAGAATATACAGATTCTAATGTTTTTGGTTTTGGTATGGAATACTATAAAAGAAACAACAATCTTTTAAAACAAAAGAGTAAGTTCAGATACCGATTTGGGTTAAATTATGATGATGGAAATTTAAGGGTAAACGGAAATAAAATATCAAATAGTTCAATAACAACCGGAATAGGAATTCCCTTTGGTAAAAGTTATAACACTTATATGAATTTCTCGTATTCCTTTGGAAGTAAAGGGATTGTGTCTAATACTTTGGTACGCGAAAATTATCATGTATTGACACTAAATTTGAGTTTCGAAGATTTATGGTTTAGAAAAAGATTAATTGATTAATGCTTACATTGGATTTTTACAGTAATCAAGAAAAGGTTGAAAGCGTTTGTAAAGCACCACAAAAAGGATATAGATACCCTATTTAGGCTATGACATTTTTTAGAGTACGTCAACTAAAGAGTAAGACAGGAATTTGTCCTCATTTAGGGTTAAGGTCTTATCAGAGACTAATTTACCTCCACTGCGTTTCGTGAAAACCACTTGAACTGACGGGCAAAGTATTGAAATAAAACTTTTGTAAAAATTGTGTATCCAAATTACGTCACTTCGAATGTACAGTCTAAATATAGAGGTCTTTAGTACTTTTTATTTCTTCAGAATTAATGTTTTAATGTTGGATTTTTCAATAGTTAATTGTTTGATGTAATAGATGCCATCGGCCAAATCTGCAATGTTTATGATGTTTTCTGTATTGGCATTGGCTTCGAATTTTTTAAGGGTTTGGCCCAATTGGTTAACAATTACAAATGTTCTGTCAATTCCTGTATCAATCTTTAGCCATTCATTTGTTGGATTAGGGTATATATTGAAATTTGTAACCGGTTCAAACGAATTGTTGCCCAACGCAGTTACAGCAATACAATCGGAAACTGCGGAGCAGTTGCCCACAGTAATTTCAACTTGGTAATTCCCTAAAACAGTTGGAATCAGAGTTTGGTTTGTTTCATTGTTAATCAATACAGTATCCGGGCAAGAATACCATTGATAGGTTGCCCCGGTTTCTATTGCGGTTAAAATCCCATCAGCCTGAGTAACCGTAGTGTTTATAGCTGTAGGTTGTGTGATGGTGAAAGAGTGAGTAGCTGTACAACTGTTGTCATCAGTTACGGTACAAGTCCAAGTACCTGCGGTAAGCCCACTTACCGCAGTAGTTCCGTCACCTGTTGGATTGTTAGGAGTCCAATTGTAAGTATAAGGGGCTGTTCCTCCCGAAGCGTTATTGACACTTGCTGCTCCATTTGAATCGCCATTGCAAGTAACATTGGTTTGTGAGGCAGGGGATAATGTAATACTTGATACCACGAGAGTTGCCGATGAAGTGGTACTGCTGCAAGTTCCATTAGAAACGATACACCGATACAAATAGCCGTTCATAGCAGACAATACTCCTGTGATATTAAGTGTAGCTGTAGAGGTGTTTGAGTATACCCCCGTATCACTGATATTCGTAAATCCGCTTCCGCTATTAAGTTGCCATTGATAGGCGGTTGCTCCTGTTGCCGTTATAGTAAAAGATGTATTATTTCCGTTGCAAACAGTTGTGTTTGTTGGAGGTGTAATGATTGTTGGATTACTGCACGAGGCATAGTAGTTGCAACCTGGCGGCAAACTGTAAATTGTAGTACCGGTACTACCCCCCAAAGACCAATTACTCAATGTCATAATAGCAGTTTTTAAACTGCTTACAGAGGCGTATGGAGCGCCGTTACAATTAAATTTACCATGGTCGTTATTTGGGGTTGTTCCGGGAGTACCCACTAAGAATGCGTTTACATTACCCGTTAGGCCCGGTGGAAGGGTTGATGATTGAGGGCCAAAGCTACAGCCCGTACCATTCCATCCTTCTACGGTTGTAGTTCCGCAGCTTAATGCCCAACTTATTCCACTAATCATGACTGCAGCTCCATTGGTAGGGTCTCCGGCACCACCTTGGAAAGCAATAATTTGATCACCGGCATTAGAAAGGGACAGGCCTGTTGTGGCATTACCACCAGATACTATAGATACAGTACCGTTAGGAACACCATTAACTTTTGCCGCATTTGCCCCAATTCCTGATATTTCAACCTCTAGACCTATGGATAAGGCGGTAGCGGAGGTCCATTGAATAGTTCCTTCGGTTCCGCCACTGGCTTGCCAAATACCGGCGCCTTGGTATCCTCGCTCTGTAAAATAAATAGTTGTATTAGCACTTATTGGAGTTAAAATTACAAAAGTAAAAGTATCTGAGGCGGAACCCGATGAAGCTATTCCGTTATATCCTGTAAATAAAATATCACCTGAAACTAATGTAGTTTGTGCTGATATTTTATTTTGGTATCCAAGACCAAGGCATAATAAATACAGCATCATTATTCTTGAAAAAATACTTTTCATATCAATATTTTTTAATGGTTAAGTTTCTTTTTGGCTTCTTCGTAAAATAGTTTCAAGTCGCCTATGGTGAATTTGTTATTGCATACAAGAGGTTTGTTGTCTTTTAAGTTTTCTTTTAAAAAAGCTCTTTTGGCACTACTTTGAAGGGCAATAATTTTATCAGGATCATTAAAGTATATTGCCATAGACCTTAAACTAGCTTCTTCTTTAAATTCAAGAGCATTAATGTTATCCCATTTAACCAAGGTTTCTTTTATCATCTGTTGATTAATGTACACCCCTTCTTTGTTAAGTGCCAAGCAAGGATGTTTAGTGTCTTGAGTGAGTTTTACTATAATAAAAGATAAAACGCCGGCTATCCCTATATACATTCCGTAGTAATATGCTTTTGCGGGCCATCCGACATATTTAATTTTACCTCTAAATGTTACTTCAGTTGTTACATAATCATTCCAGTAAAATTTTCCAATTAAACACATTATCCATGCAACAGCAGTTATTAATGCTATGCTGATAAGTATTTTTTTAATTTTATTGGAGTCTTGCCAAATTTCGATTTCAAAAGTATTTGATTGCATTGATATTGGTTTTAATTCTAAGATTAGTTTTTATTTTTTTTCCAAAGTAATTCTACTTCTTTCTTATTTTCATCCGTATAGCCTAGGTATGCATTTGGAAAAGCATTAGATAAATAACTGATGACACTTTCAGGACTTATTGAATTATTTAGAACAAATTCTATATGTTTATTATCTTTAGAACATACAATTATATTATTTGATTTACCCACTTTAACCCCTTCAACTTTGGAAATGATTTCTTTTTGATAAATCCAAACGATATAGTCACTTTGCTTGTTTTTAATTGCGTATAATATTGGTAATGTATCGTTTTTTATTTTTTTTAAATCTTTTATTGCCTTACTTAGCATAAATACTCCTAGTAGGATAAAAATTATCGAAATAATCAATCCGGCTTTGTTATGATTGGCAAACCAACTGCCTACAGCCATAGGAATACCTATTAAAAAGATCAAAATACTGACTAATAAGATTCTCTTATTTGACTTGATTAGAATTGACTTAAAGGTTTCAAAGTTCATATACAGGTATTTATGATTAAGTAATTTTAGCTTTGCAAATAGGTTGTATTAGTCAATACATCTTCGGTTTACTCGGTATTGATAGTCATCGCAGGAGAAATTGATAGTATTGCTAAATTGACCTCCAACATATTCTTGAGCGATGTAACAGTCTTTGTAGAAGTATTTGCCGTCTTTGTCTAAAGCTACCACCAATAGGACTAAATTTCTTCTCAAAATTCTCCCTGTCAAGTCATTTCGGGTAATTACCCATTCTTTGGATGTAATTCTACACGATTTAGGAGTAGTTCCGGCATTGCTTTTGTCGGCGGCAAAGAGTTTGAGGACCTTGGCTTCTAATGCAGCATCTTTCATATTGGCTTTTTTAAGACAAAACGTCTCATCATTTTTGTTGATAGAAGTAGGCGTAACGGTAAAATCAAATTCTCCGCTGGCTACAGTAGCCAACTCAATAGGATTAGGATGATCAATACAAGGTCGGATTTCAACTTTAATTTTATGTTTTCCGTTAGACAGTTTTGTATCTAATTCTCTCAAAAAACCATCAAAAGTTCCCCAAAGTAAGTCGTCTCCTCTATTAGGACCGTTGTTTAGTGCGCCTTTGAAAGAAGTCCATTGTTGTTTGTGTTCTTTTTCAAATTCGTTTTTTAGGATTTTTGCCTTTTTTTCTTGAACACCATCCAGAAAATAGTAAACAGTATAGTATGCGTTTTCGTCTATCTTAGATTTTTCAATTTCGGGATGTGATTTGATGAAGTAATTTGACAACGAGTTGTCCATATAAACCCTAAAGTAGATTTCATCACCAAAGGTAAACGAGTTTTTAAAATTCGCTTCATTTTCAGATTGAAAAGCAATATCGCTTCTTTGCGGAGCAAATACTATTTTGCCCATGTTTTTTTTATGGGCTTCACTGGTTATTCCTAAAGTTTGGTATTCACCCGAACTATTTTGCGCTTGGGTTTTAATTTCTGATTGCGATTTGCTTTCTGTTTTTACCTCTGTTTTGGTTGCAGCCTCTTTTTTTGGGATTAGTTTTTTTAATCCTCCAAGTTGGGCAAAACTTGTAAAATTAATTAGTAGGATAAGTGTCGTGAATAATAATTTTTTTTTCATGTTTTTGAAATATTAAATAGTTAAAGTGGTTTTTTTGTTACGGTTTATGAAACCATATAATTTTAATGGAGGCAGTATCCCTAAAATTAAAGGGATAAGTATTTCGAGGGTATTAATTTCTGCTCTCCAACCAAAATATAAGAATGAAATTCCGGTTATGAGGAATGCACATAGTATCCCTATGCTGCCGGTGAGCAGCAATTGTGTTTTGCTCAAAACCATACCCGCCAATAATCCCATAGATAAATGAATAAACCAAATTAGCGCGATGGTAAGTCCAAATGGATTAGGAACAATATGGTTGGTGTGAACAATAGTAGGGGTAAAGCCATAATAGAACGTTATGTTAAGAGGCATTAAAAGAAAAGAAAAGGGGAATATTATGGTTATACCCCTTTTGATCATTAGCAGTATAGATTTAAAAATAAGCATAGTAAAAAATGTGATAGCAGTTTTATTTATTGTACAGCACTACATTACAAGACTCTTTTTAAGAGAGTGTTTCTTTAAATAAAGCGTATCTGAATGATTGTGTAAATTTTGTACAATTGAACAGGAAAGCGCTTACCTTTCGGAACGTTTTTAGCACAAAAAAATGTTCAGGAAGGAAGCAAAAATGACAGGTAAAAGGAAATTGAAACAGTAAATTCCTGTTTTAAATAGGGAGGTGTTTTATGCTATGAAATGGAATGGTTGAATTATTTGAGGTCTTTGATTTTCAGCAATACTTCTGCTTTTTTTCTTCGAGCCACTTCAAAAGTTTTATCATCTTTAAGTTTGATGATAAAAGGGTCGCCTTTACTGTATTCTTTAATATGCAGGACATTAACAATAAGGCTTTTGCTTATCCTTATGAAATTTGAATTTTCTCCAAAATAGTCTTCGAAATCTTTTAAAAACTTGGCTAAGAAGTAATGATTTCCTGATGCCGTGTATAAGTGACAATACCTTCTTTCGGCTTGTAAGTACATTATATCGCTCTCGCTGATGAGTTTTACGCTATCGTTGTTGTGCACTGCAATTTTTTTATCCGAGGTATCCGTTTCCAAACTGTGCACTAAGTTGATAATTTGCGCGCTGCTATTGATTTTTTTTTCTAAGGCAGAAATGGCTTTTTTTACGGCTGCTTCCAAGTCAGGAATTTCTATCGGTTTTAACAAATAATCTAAAGCGTTAAATTTGATGGCATTGATAGCATAACTGTCATAGCTCGTTACAAAAATCACTTCAAATGGAATCTCATCGAATTTACTTAACAGCTTAAATCCATTTGCTTTGGGCATTTGTATGTCTAAGAAAATCAAGTCAGGTTTGTGCAAGTTTATCAATTGATAGGCTTCCTCAACATTAGAGGCTTCAGCTACAATAACCACCTCTTTAAAACCGGTATCGAGAAGTCTTTTCAGTACATCTCGGCTGTTTGTTTCATCGTCTATTATGATAGTTTTCAGTTGTATCATTGTTGGTTAGAGGTGAAAATTATCGGATAAATAAATTGTTACTTTTGTGCCGCAGGCTTTTTCATCAGTATCATAAAGGTCTGTTATCACAATATTGATGTGCTCATTTTTGCTCAACTCCTGAAGAGCAGTTAATCTTTGCTCAGTCAAATTCATTCCTAATGGTTGGTGTGTCTTGGGTTTGTAATCTTGGGTTTGTTTTCTTCCAATACCATTATCTTCAACAGTAATCACCAGCCCATTCTTATCTGATTTAAAAGATAATGTTAGTTTCCCTTTTTGGTTTTTTTCCAAGTTCATGATACCGTGCCATATTGCATTTTCAACATAGGGTTGGATAAGCATAGGCGGTATGATGTATTCTTGTTCATTGATTTGGTTGTCTATCTCTAATATGAAATCGAAGGTATTTTCAAATCGGAGTTGTTCAATTTCAACATAGGTTTTAAGCAAGTCTATTTCTTCGTGAAGCGCGATATAGTTTTTAGTTGAATTACTTAACACCATTCTAATGAGTTTACTAAACTTAGCCAAGTAGGAGTAGGCATCTAACTCTTTTTTTTGGAGTATATAATTCTGTATGCTGTTGATGGCATTAAAAATAAAATGCGGATTCATTTGAGACAACAACATTTTTTGTTTTAACAAATTTGAGTTTTGCCGTTCAATAATATTTTTTTGCTTTTGTTGCCGGTTTATTAAATAAGCAATAGTTGTTATGGATATAAGAAAAACCAGTAAAAGTAAGATGCCTATATTTTTTTTTAAATTATTTTTTTCGGTGTCGTGAAAAAGAGCGTCCATTTCTTTTTCGTGTTTTACTTTTTGAAGCAGCTCTTTTTTATCAAATTCATATTTCAACTGTTGTTCCCATACCCGTTTTTTTTCTGCTACGCTTCGGATACTATCGTTTATTTTTAGGTATTGATCCTGCATAGTTAAAGCTTGCAGCGGTTTGTTATCGGCTTTATAAATTTGTGTCAATAACTTGGTTGTGTTCCACTGTAGGTCGAGGTCTTTTGTTTCGGTTGCGGTTTGCAAACTTAAGACGCCGTATTTTGTTGCTTCTTTATATTTTTTTTGAAAGTAATAAGCACGGCTAAGTAACATGTATCTGGAACCCAATAAATAGGTGTTATTACTGTTGTTGGCTAAGTCAATACTTTTTTTAAAGTAGTAAACAACACTGTCTGTCTGATTTTTTTGGAAAGCTATGTAACCTTTGCAGGCAATAAGCAATTGTTGTTGCTTATTTTGATCTTTTATTTTGAGTTTATCAGAGAGCGAAATGCTTTTATTAAGATAAGTCATAGCGGCTTTAAATCGACGGCGGTCAGTTTCTATTTGTGCCATTTTGTATAATGTTTCCAAAATACCAATGTTGTACTTTGCTTTGTTATAAGCTGTATTAGCCTTATTCATAAAATAGAAAGCTTTATCATAATATTTTTGCATATGGTAAACCCTTCCTATGTGCATATAAGTATCGCCAATACCTTCGAAATCTTTGTTTTTTTCGTGAATAGCCAGTGCTTTGTAAAGTAATGCTGTTGCTTGAGAAAAAGTCCCTTTGGTAGTTAATATAATAGCCATATTCATGTAGCAATAGGCTAACATTGTTTGGTCATTGATTGCTTTATGTGCTGTTATTCCTTTTTTGTAATATAGTATCGCGCTATCAGCATTATTTCTGTTGGATAGAAACACCCCTTTGTTATAATAACTTTCAGCAAGAAAGGGTGCATATTTTTTATAACTTACAGAGTTCTTTTTTTTATTTTTTAAGAAATGCTCTGAAAGTACCATCATTTGGTCGTTGTACTTTTCACATTCACTTGATGGAACATAATTTAAAATATCATATAAGGCATCTAACTTTTGGGGTTCAGGATATTTCCCGGATATAATTTTTTTTAAAGAATCAATAGTTCGCTGTTGTGAACAAACAGTACTTTGAGAAAAAATAAACAGAAAGACAGCGAATAGATAACTTTTCATAATAAACGAAAGTAAATAAAAATCAGAATTGCTTGTTCTTTTTAATCAAAAAATGTATCGAGATGCCTTTTTAATACAATGGTTCTTGATACTCCCGATACTTCTGCATTCCCTCCACTGTGTTGCGTGAAAACCACTCAAACTGACGGGAGTAGTAGTCATTTAGAACCGTATTCAAGCACAACGTCCTTGCAACGTCACTTCGAGTGATTTTACAGAGTGAAAACGGTAGTTTTAGTAGTTATAAATTGTATCGAAAAGTCTATGCTCCCGAGCGATATGGATTCGCGCGGGAGTGGGGTTTTCTCTCTTTTCATTTTTTTGGTTGATTAATAGCCAAACTTACTATATTTGATAGTACTTAATCATTTGTCTCTATATCTAAAAGGTATAGTTAGCGCATCAACATGAACCATAAGAATATCATAGTTGCCATTGGAGAAGCCATCAGAGGCGGAAAATACCTTAGCATAACCTATAAAAATAGAGAAGAAAAGGTAAATCATTTTTGGATTTCAATTTTAGATATCACCGGCGATGGCAAGATAGTGGTTGACATGTTCAATGTTATGAAAGACGAGCCATTATTTAAAAAGTCTATTTCTATTTCCGGCATTCAATCTGCTGAAATACTCAAGTTCTCCCATTACGATGTGCCACCCAAGTTGATTCAAAAATTAGAAGAAGATGAAAGCTTAGAGGTTTATGAATTTGATAGATACAACAACAATATTTTAAACTATTATTTAGAATGTCATAAAGCCAATAACGACCCTTTTCTGCATAAAACACATTTAATATCCGAGATTGATTTGCAGGGGCTACAGGAGCAAAGCCCTTATCAATTATCAAATGCGCAACAAAAACAAATCATCAAAGAAATATATCATGACGATTACAAAAAATATTATGATTATAAACTGGCGCTTTGCGAATTTTCTATTGACATAGACTCCAGAGGCAAGTTTGTTGTGGCTTATCGAGAATTGACGTACGACCCGGTTAAGAAAACCATACAAATTGGGAATGCTACACAATTCAACCCTAATTTTTACATTAAAGATGTCAAACATTCTCTGTCTTATTATACCGATTTCAGTCCTTCTGATTTTGAAGAAGAGTATATAAAAGACAAAACCGAGCTTATCAATCTATTATCGGATAATTTCAAATTGGGTGAACAACCCAATACCAGACCCGAAATAGTAGTTTTAGGCTATTCTAAAATTGATTTAGCACCCATTTTTGACGGCATAAATACCGAACACGAAAACCAAGAAATGCAAATTCCCTTAAAAGCATTTTTTAAAAATTCGTCACTGTTAGACCGAAAAAACAGAACAGAACCTCACATTGTTTTGTATGACAATAATGTGAACATCGATCAGCTGCGAACCATATACAATTCTTTGAAATATCCCGTAACCTATGTACAAGGTCCACCAGGTACCGGAAAAACACAAACTATTTTAAATATAGTTGTCAATTGTTTGACCAACAATAAAACCGTGCTCATCTCTTCCAATAACAATATTCCTATTGATGGTATTAAGGAGAAATTGAATTTAGGAAAGTATAACAATAAAGAGATTTTAGTGCCTTTTATTCGCTTAGGGAACAGACAATGCACTTTAGAAGCCCTAAAGACCATTAAAAAATTGTATGAATACGAAACCAATGATGTCCCAAAGGAAACGCTCTTGCACAGCCTAAAGGAAAACTCCCGAGAGAAAAATAAACAGTTGCTTCAAAAGTTGCAACATTACGAAGAACGGGCCGATTTAGAACAAAATTTGGGGTTTATTGAAGGATTGCTTTCCAAAGGTAAGTATTGGCTATTGGAGCAGGAGAGGGACAAGTTAGTAAATAAAATCAATTCGATACCGATAACTACTGATGAGGATGTAAAAGGCATATTTGAAATCATTAAGGACAATTATAAACTACTACAGTTTTTTTATTTCGAATCCTTAAAATACATCAAACGATTAAAAGGGAAAGAGTATCTTGAACTCATAGAAATCTTACATATCATTGATGAGAATGAACAAGTAAAAGAATTTAACACTTGGTTGAGTAATGATAAAAACGTAGAAAAGTTCACCAAAGTATTCCCTATTATACTCACTACTAATATTTCCAGCAGACGATTGGGACAGCGATTCAAGTTTGACTTGTTAACCATCGATGAAGCCGGACAATGCGAAATTCCAACGAGTTTAATTCCCATCTCCAAATGCAAAAACATGGTGTTGATTGGTGATACCAACCAATTAAAGCCAATTATTGTTTTTGATAAAGAGAAGAATGCTAAGCTAATGAGCCAGTTTCAAATTAGTGACGAGTATGATTATTATAACAACTCCATTCTTTCGGCCTATAAAAAAATAGATAGTATTTCCAGAGAAATCCTTTTGAGTTACCATTACCGCTGCGGGAAGAAAATTATTGATTATTCCAACAAACGTTTTTACGATAAACGATTAAACCTAAAGGCAGTGGGAACGGATGGCACCGTAAAGTTACTCTCGGTAACCAATGCCAATCAAAAAAATAAGAATGGACAATTGGAGGAGGCGATGGCTATTGTAGATTACATTAAAGACAACCACTTATCTGATGTTTTTATTTTAACGCCATTTAGGAATCAGGAAGAAGTTATCAATCATTACCTAAATGAAGCCAAAAAAGCCGGAGCCATCGACAATGCTGTAAGTTGTGGCACCATTCATAAAGTGCAAGGACAAGAAAACAAAACCATCATCATCTCCACAGCCTTGTCTACCAAAACTCCACCCAAAACCTATGATTGGATTAAAAACAACAGCGAACTATTAAATGTTGGTGTAACCAGAGCCAAAGAGAACCTGATTGTAGTAACCGACTTTGAGGCCATAAAAACCTTGTCCCAAAAAGACGACGACTTATATGCTTTGATTGCCTATGCCTATCATAACGGCACTACTGAAATCGCCCAAAGTGAAGTAAATAAACTGACCATTGGTTTTTCAAACAACTCTAAATTTGAAAATGAGTTTTATAAAACCATGCAACATTACTGCTCGTTAAAAGATACCCGATTCCGAAGAAATGTAAAAGTCATCGAAGTATTTCCGGAAGAGCGTGACAATCCGTTAGTAAACAAAAAAGAGTTTGATGGCGTCCTTTTTGAAAACAATCAGCCCAAGGTAATCTTTGAAATCAACGGCGCAGAGCATTACCACAACAAAAAGACCATAAAATCAGATGCTGTAAAGATGAATTTAGTTCGTAGTAAGAACTTGGAAATGCTTTTAATACCCAACCAATATGTAAAGCATTATGAATTTATAAGGGAGTTAATCAATAAGTTTAATGGAGATGTGTATCAGAGGACGCTTTTTGATAATTATGATAATATTATATAGGTTGCATAACTTAAGTAAATAGAGTCTTATAGTTTTTAGTATTTAAAAACTGTCCAAAAGCAAAAAATGCCTCATCCAATTTTTTTATGTCCTTGATACCACTACTTCTTATAAATTGTAAATATTCTTCAAAGTAGAACCTTTCCTTTTCTTTATTATTAACCGATGTATTCGAAAGGTTGGAATAATCTTTTTTATGAATATACAAATATGTCCTGTGAATATGCTGGTCGTAAATGGGGTAGGTGTCCGGTTTTATAATATGCAATAAGAAAATCTTCCAAACGGCACTTAAATCTTTAAACTCTTCTTTAAAGATTTCTAAATTAAAGTGCTCACTATTTTTAAAAGTATTGATAACAGACAGTTTGCTTAGAATATTTTTATTTAATGAATTCTTTTTCTTGTTACTTAACCTCATACCGTTTTTCCAAACAAACAGGCTTGTAACATCTTCTTCATTGAATATTGTTTTTGAAATAGCTTCTTTATAGACAGACTCATTGGCATAAGAATAGAGCATAGACCAAGCATTTATAAAAGAATTTAAATTTTCAGATTTTTTTATTTCAAAATGTACTAAATTCATTTACAAAGCTTGTTTAATTAAATAAAGTACATATTCTAAGTTATCAGTATTTGTAATGATTATTTCATAATCACCATTACCCCAGTGGCCTATGTTGGAAACATCACGTGCCATTTTTTTTGAATCATCCAGTTTGCCTTTTTTTAGATTTATCCAAAACTTTAAACTGTTTTTAAGGATACAAACATCAGCAAAGATCTTCCCGTTGTTGGTAAAACCTATCTCCTGTTTTTTGGGTTTTATTTCTAAATTATCCCCTAAGTTTAAGATGGCATTTTTATAGATTTTATACAATTCAATAGTATCATCATTTTTGTTAAGCAGATGTTCTTCTTCTGAGTAAACTTTTATCTCATCGGTTACAGATTTTACCTTACTATCCTTTTGTGTTAACGGTTTAATACTTTCAGCAGAGCGTGTTTTTTTAATTGGTATAACACTTATCAAATCGTTTTCATAGCGTTTAATTTCCCATAGTTCAATGGCAATGTCTTTAAAGTTAGTGGCTAGTCTTTGGTTTTCGGTAAAACTGGGTGATACAAAAACAACTCTGGTTTGTGACCAGTCAATTTTACTACTATGTAAAGATTTATGTAGTGTTTCATTGTAACATAATACAAAGTCAGCTTTGTTTTCTAACATTAAGCTTAGGTAAGTAAAACCCTGGTCAACCACACTGTCATTCTTATCTCTCTTGTATTCAATTATGATAAAGGCATTGGATTGATTATCAAAGGCCAAGGTGTCAATTCGTTTGCCTTTAATGGTAAACTCACTCTTTACAAACTCTAAACCGGTGAGCAAGTTCAGGTTTTGTTCAAATAGGTTTTGTATTTCTCGCTCCAACTTAAATGGCTTTTCTTTGAGTTGAGAAAGTTGGGTTTTATTTAGATTGTAGAGGTTCATTTTCAAAATAAATTTATAAAATCATTATTATTTGCCAAAGCTTCAATTAATACTCCTTCATAATGATTTCTTCCGAAGGAACTAAAGTGATTTTGAGCATCAATCAATAAATCTTGTTTGATTAGTTGAGAATTTCCCGAATAAACGGCTTTACCAAAATACATATTATAGATTCGTGTGAATATATTACTTGATTTATCATTATACTTGTCAATTAACTTAATTCTTTTAAAATGATTTTCAATTATTTGATAAAGTCTTGGATTAATTCTATTTGAATTATTTATTTCATATTTTATAATTGGATTACTATCAATTAATTTTACATCTACAAATAAAAATTGTTCTATAGGGTATTCATCAATGTATAAATTTATTATACCTCTATGAAAGTTTACACCATCAAACCAATAATTGTTTTTAATAGGATTACAAACTGCACAACAAGGAAATAAATTAAGATGATTTACTGAGAACTCAGGAAAATCTGATTGAGGTAAATAGTGATCTACAGTATTGTCAGTATCGATTCCACAGTATTGACATATTGATCTTAAATGTGATGGTTGTTTATTCTTAATATTTGCAATTATATTGTTTAATGCTTGTGTTGAATTTGAATAACAATCTTTTAAATAAATTATTTGGTCAGGTGTAATTACACTTTTGTTTAAATCTTCTAACCTATTTTTATCGAAAAGATTTTTATATTGATTATATCTGTCAAATACAAAAGGTCTAGACTGTTCTAAAACAAACTTTGCTGGATTATGTTTGCTATTTGTAATAGCATCATAATCATCTATAGGGTCAGTATCTAATGGGATTAGATTACGCATTTATTTCTTTTTCAGGGTTTTCATATTGGTTTAGCAAATAAGTTTTAGCATTCAAGCTCAATTTATCATCAAATAATTTCAAAACTTTTTTATAAGTATTACTTTTACTTAATTCTTTTAATATTTTCTTATAATTGTCTTCAACTTCAATTGTTTTAAAAACTTGCTCTGTTAACACGTCTATATTTTCTCCAAAACTTTCAATACCTAATTTATATATCATTGGTACGTTACCTTGTCTTTCAAAAACATTTACATATCTTGAAGGAATTTCTTGTAAAATTATAGGAGAATGTGTGGCAACAATAGAATATGAGTCAAACCGTTCTAATAAGATTTCTTGCATCCTAACAAAATTGGCTATAGCATTTGGGTGTAAATGCATTTCTGGTTCATCAAAAAGTAAAATTGAATTTTCTCGAATATGTGCCAAAACTTCAGTTATAACATACATTAAAAAACTTTGTCCAGAACTTAATTTTTTGGAAGTTTTATTATTAACTATTTCATAGTTTTGGTTTTCAAATATTTCCTCATAAAACATATCAGCTAAATCATCATCTATAATAGTTTGCATTACTTTATACCAAGTATTTTGTCTATTTTGTTTTAATATTAATTCAACTGATTCTTTATAATTTTCAACTATTTTTGGACCTGTTAATAATTTTCCATCTTCATCTTTTAAACCACAATATTTGTAACTAAACGATTTGTCTTTTTGAGGTCTTGTAAATTTGTCAAAAGCACTATATGATATTGCAATAACTTTACTAAATAATGGTCTGTGTGGTTGAAATACATCTTCTTTTAACAAATTTCTTGATTGTCCACTAAGATCTAATGCAAATTGTGCCAAAAATTGTGTTTTACCTGTACCATTTTTACCTATTAATGCAATAATTCTATTCGGTAAGAGCTTTTTATCTTCAAAGTTAAAATCAACGATATGCTCACCAAAAGTATTTTGTAAATTAGTTTTATAAGTAAAAATAAAGTTTTTTGATATTTTTAATCCGTATAATTTGCTTTTAGCCTCTTTAAATGCTTTTTCAGCTTCACTTGTTCTTATTAAAGAACTTGTGAAATTTGAGTTATATTCAAACTCATTTCTTATAGCATCTAAAAATGCCATATCATTCATTGCGTTTAAATACTTTTCAAATAAATCTTTTCCTAAAATGGAAAATAGATTTTCATAGGTTTGAATGGATTGGCAGAGAGAAAAGAATTCATCTTTGAGTTCTGTATAATATTTATCCAAAATTTTGAGAGGTTCAAATTCATCAATGTGACCTATTTTTACTAAACCTAAATATTCTCTTTCCTGATCTTGATTTATATAAGAGAGATAAAAACTTGTTTTTCTATTAAAGTCATCCCATTGTCTATATTGTAAAATAAAACAAGGAATCTTTGTTTTAGTTTCATCAGTTGGATTTATATAAAAATTTAGATTCTCCATAACTTACCCAATTATCATCTTTTCCACCTCTCTCTTAGCTTCCTCTAAAACCATTTTTGCTTCTTCTTGCAATTGCTTAGCTTGTGCTCTAATACTTTGGATATGATTAGCGATTTCGTCTTGCTTTTCTTTAGGAGGAAGTGGAATATTTAAACTTAATAAATTAGTATTATTCAAATACAAAATTGTTGCAATTGAGCAAAGTCTTTTCGTTAATTCTATACTCAAACCAGTATTTAAAAAATAATTTAAATAATTAATATTAACAGTATTATCATCTAATTCCAAAGCTGTAATATTTTGATTAATAGCTAACAGCTCATCTGATGTATTAACAACTGATTCACCTACTGTTCCAGCAATACAAACTATAATGTCACCTTTCGATGAATAAGTCAATTGATTTGCTAAATCTTCTTTTATGAACTTAATATCTGATAAGTCTAATTCACCTTTTTGAAGATTGGAATTTCTTAAAAAAGGGATTCCATAATCAACATAAGGATTTAAAGAATTATGCGGTGTTGTTCCAGTTTTTATACCTTTTATTAATTTTGATAACTTTATAGTTGAATATTTACCATTTAATAATGCATCTTCTAGTTCTTTAGATTTGTTGCTCACTGCATCAAACCTACCACCACTTACTTCACTAAAGCGAGTTGTAAAAATTCTACTCTGTAAACTCGTATCTTTCTCAGGCAAGGTAATACCTAACTCGTTTAATAAATAACTATCTATACTTTCTAATAATGCTGCCGCTTGGGCTTCTTTTTGTTGTTTTTGGGTGTAGGCGGTTTGGTATAAGTAAACAAGTTTAATTTGCTCTGTCAAAGAAATATTTGGTATTAAAATACTCTTAATTTCGTTGTTATTTAAATTATTTTGTGCTGCACCTTTTCCAGTAAATTCAATTTGAGTTCTTATAAATGGTAATTCAAAAAGTAAACAAAAAAATTCATTAGATATTTTAGTTTTATCAATATCTAATCTTACTAGTGCAGAGTTTAAATTTGCTTCTTTTATTTCTTTGGGAATAATTGATACAGTT
The DNA here is from genome assembly GCF_047038255.1 of Flavobacterium mekongense. Lineage (GTDB taxonomy): Bacteria > Bacteroidota > Bacteroidia > Flavobacteriales > Flavobacteriaceae > Flavobacterium > Flavobacterium mekongense. The sequence continues at coordinate 2,507,864 of NZ_CP174374.1, read as the reverse complement.
CCTAAATTATCCTTAGTGCCACTAATAGCAAAAATTAAATCTCCAGCACTAACTTGTGTTCTTTTGAGTTTAGTGTTATGTATTTTTCTTTCAATGTATTTTACATCTGAAATATCAATTGAGTTGTTTTTTAAATTATTAACTCTTAAAAAATTTACACCATTTATAGAATCATCAGTATAATAACCATCTCTTGGTCCATCACCTCTGTTCCATGACTTTAAGATTTGACCTATATTTATAAAACCTTTTTTTATTAGACTTTTTCGTAAACTGTGAAATTCTCCTTTAAAAAAATAAGGATCGTATCTTTCTTTTAAATCAGAAAAATTAACCAAAAAAACTTTATTCTTATCAGTGTTATTTGATAAACTAAATCCTTCCATTTTCAACAGCCGTTATAAAGTTTCTCAATTCTTTTAAAATACCTGCATCTACAATTTCTTTTTTAGTAGAAAGTTCTTCTTTATCATCATGCAAGTCGTATTTTTTGGTAATCTTTTCGTCATACAAATCGTGGCTTAATTCTTCGGTTACCAGTTTGTAATTGCCTTCAATTATTTCGTTTTTGCTTAACAACTTAGCTGAGGTTTTACCTACAGCATCATACCCAATATTTTCGGCAATGGCCATAAAAATAGGGTAATCAGGTAATTGTTTGGCGCGTTCTTCTTGGTAACGAACAGTCATTTCTTCTTGTAGCTCACTTATTTTATCACTGTAAAATTGGTTCACTACTGTTTTCCACTCTTTGTATTCATCGCTGGCTTTTATTTCTTTGACACTGGTCAATCCCGCAGGATGTGTAAAACCATCCATTTTATCTAACTTGATTTTCTTTTCTTTTTCCAATTGGGCAATGGTATTCAAGTAATCAAACTCACGTTTAATATCATTTTGAATAATTACTTTCAATGTTTGTAGATATTCGGTGTGTGTTTTGGGATGTTTTTTAACAAATAATACTGAGCTTTTTACACCAGCACCCGTAGCAGAAAAAGCTGTTTGAGGCATACTTATTACAGCTACTAATCGGAACCAATCTTCAATTACATCTCGAACATATTGTAAACTACTATTGGTTAATATTCCATCAGGTATTACAACTGCCAAGTAACCACCTTCACGTAAATAATTATAGCACTGTTCAATAAATAAAACTTCTGTACTTTGGTTATTTCTATAGGTTTCTTTACTGTTTTTATAATCTAGCCAGTCTACTTGTTTGGTACCCAAAAAATAACGTCTTAAGTAGTGTTTTTCATTATCTTTTACACTACTACCAAAAGGAGGATTAGTAATAATAAAGTCAAAACGGTTATACTGAAATCCATTATTTCCGGTTGTTAATGCCATTTCTTTGTCATTCAATAAACCATCAACCGAAATCACGTTGGTATGACCGTCATCATGAATAATCATATTCATTTTAGCGGTACGGGCAATTTGTTCATTAATTTCAATGCCGTATAGATTGTTTTCAGCGAAACTATGCCAGTAGTCATACCATGCTTTGTGGTCTTCAATATCGGTTTTATAATCTGGATATTCTTTGTCAGCTTGTCGTCTAACTTTGTCTAAAGCATGCAATAAAAATCCTCCACTACCACAAGATGTATCTAAAACCAAAGAACTATTATCAATAGGGAGCGCTTCAACAATGAATTGTACAATAACCCTTGGTGTGAAGTACTGTCCAAATTCGCCGCGAAAGAAACTTCCCATGAAAGTCTCAAAAGCACGACCTTTACTATCTAAATCAGTCGCCGATAAATTGATTTCTTGTAAATAGTTCACAATAGTTCTTATTCGCTCGTTACTTAAGCGAATGTCATCTTTAAAGACTTCTTTGTCAAAACTTTTACCTGCTGCATAAATAGCCTTTACTCTCTTAGCAAGAGCATCATTAGTTTTGGCTTCGGTTGCTTCTTTTATTACTTGAAAATCATAAATTTCACCTTTTTTTCTTGGCTTTAGTTTTCCTTCAACAATATTGTATTTTTCATCCCAAATTTTACAGAAAATTAATTTATCTAATTCATCAAATGCTTCAGAAGGATTTAATTGACCACCTGCCCAGAGCGCATCATGTGCTTGTTTAAAACGTCTGGTTAATTCCTCTTCAGAGACGGTTTTAATATCTTTAAAAATTTGTGTTTGCTTGTTTCCTTTTGAATCAATGTATTGGTGTGATCCACCACCTTTAACAAAATTGTAAGGAGCCACAGAGTCAGTTCCATAATGAGGTAAATCGGATAATCCTTCTCTTAAATCTTTCTCTTTATCAAAGCGGAATATCGAACTTAAAACCTCGGAGTAAACCCAAACATATTTAACTGTACCTGATAATGCGTTGGCATAACTAAAAGCTTGGTTGATAGCTTGATTAAATTCTTGTTGGGTAACTTCTTGTTTTTTACATTCAACAATAATTTTTGGTTTCGATTGTTTAGCATCTTCATATACAATTATATCTGCCTCACGTTTATCAGCGCCCATAGTAACAGTAACAAATTGTTCAATATGTTCTACAGGATAGCCATATTCCAAGATCAGACGAAGGAAAGCTTCTACTTGAACTTTTTCTTCGGGGTTAGAAAAATTTCGTGATTTATTCTGGTAAAGATATTTAACAGTCTTATTATCATCACTTATCGTAATAAGCCCTTTGTCAATGCCTTGTTGAATTAAACTCATAATCTTTTTATTTTCCCAAACCTACCAAAAAATCCGCATTAAAGCAATCAAAGTGTAAGCTGTTTTAATAGAATTTACGATCTTAAATTTAATTTCTATTTTCTTTAGTAAAGAAAATACCAAGTAGTAACAACATACTTGTATGTAAAAAACTGAGTAGGATATTAAATCGCTTATAATAATTAATGGTAGATTCATCATCACTCATTAGCAATGTTATCAATAAAGAGGGCACAGCAACAGCAACTAAGAAGATAATGGTAAACCATAATGTAATGCTGTAGAACGTTTTGTTTATCATTTTAGGTGCAGCACCTATGTTAGATTGATTGGCGACATACACTACGGCTCCAATAATGAGTGTCATACCTGGACTTAAGTAATTAAATAACCATTGGGTTAATTCAGAAAATGAGTTTTCATCGTTGGAGCGGTTCCAACAAACACAAACAAATAATAGGGTATTTACCAAAACTGCGATCAACCAAATGATAGCTAATTTTTTTTGAGCTTGTTCTTTTGAAATTAAACTGGGTTCCATATTTATCTTAATGATTTAGCGAGTCCAGATTTAGTGATATGGACTTTTCCGGATAATTGTTTGTCTAATATTGGTTCTTTACCCTGTACTTTCTTGAATTGATAGATTAAGGCTGTGACCGTATGATTTGAAGTAAAAGTTTCTTTGTTTAGCAGTGTTTGTGGAATTTTTGTATACCCTTCAGCAGCCATTTCAATTGCTTGCTCTCTGTTAATAACGTCTCCCGAAGTAGTTAAATCAACATCGGTAACTAAAAAAACAATGACCCTAAAGTAACCTTCAGGCGCTATGACCAAACTTTTAATGTAGTCAAAAAAGGCATTAGGTTTGGGTAACTTGTTAGACCATCGTTCAGGCTCCTTGAGTGATACACCATCAACTTGTATTTGTTCCATTTCAGTAATAATGGCAAAACCATGAGGTATGATATAATAACTTTTTTCATGATAATTGCATTTTGAAAGTGCTTCGGAAAGTTTTTTATCAACACTTTTAAAGTTTCTTTCTCCCTGAATTTTTATTTCATCCCAAGGGATGGTATATACAGCTGATGGTATAGGATAAGGAATAGGGAATCTTTTGATGTCATCTTGGGTAGAACCTACAGTTGGACAGCCGTTATCACTTGGTAATCCGGGTATATCAGGACACTTATCCTTTGCATCAGAGACACCATCTCCATCACTGTCGGCACATCCTGAACCTGCAATTTCCGGACAAGGGTCCATTTCATCTGGAATGCCATCCCTATCACTATCGGGTATTTCTATAGCTTCTTTTGTTACCAAAAAGTATATGGTATACTCTTTAATATCGACACTCCATTCTTCTTCTGTTTTTAATTTTATTTTAACAGGCTTTTCATTTCTAAAAAAAACTAATAAATCTTTTTTTATTTCTTGAGGAGTCAGTTTCAAATAGAATATACCATCATCACCAACATTTGCTCCAATATTCGTTCCTTTTAATTGTATACTGGCGCTCTCAAAAAGTGAGTCAATACCATCCTTAAGTCTAATCATGCCGGTTACATAATACTCCTCTTGAGCCTGAACTTTAAGGGGTATTACAAGTAGAATTAACCCAAAAAATTTAACTATGTTTATTATTTTTATGCTCATATATCGATTCCTATTTTTTATATTGTTCTTTACAATACTATTATACTTTTCTTACGCTATGGTTGAGAACGCCCCACCAATCTTTTAAACCTTCAATTTTTGGAGTTGTTTCTTCCGTTATAAAAAATCGTTCCATAATGTTTTGAACGCGGCTGTCTTTAAGGAATAAACCATGAAAATCCATATTGTTACTTATTTCATCAAAAAAGTTTTCTTTTTTAACTGCCAGAGTTGTGATGTCCTTTGCATAAACTGATGAGCTTACAAAAGGAACAGTGCCGTCTCCGGAGTCAATTCCTTTTTTTAAGGAATCTAAGTCGACTAAATTGTTTACGCCAAACCTTTTTTTGTGAACTTGGAGCTTCGTATAAGTTTTGTCCTTTTCACCAATAATTATCACCATTTTTTCTTTGACTTCTTTGGGTAACTCGGCTAGGTTTTTTAATCCTCCCTTAGAACGAAATTCTTTTAAAAGTTCAAGTCTGGCATCAAATAAGTTTTCTATATCATCATAAATGTTTTTTTGCCAGTACTGCTTTTCTAAAAGATTCAATTCTTGATTAGAGTCTTTGTACATTAAAGCGTTTTTATACACAGGTAAAAGTTCAAACACACCCGGATAGGTTCGGATTACTTTGCGCATGTCTTCGTTTCTCCCGATTGCCCAATTTAATATACTTCGTAATCCGCCGTCTCCTTTAACCATATGAACTAATGCATATGGTGAACCTAGAAATGGAGGTGCATTCATGACAATCTTGTCTATTTTGGAATAATCATCATTTAAAAGATTTAGATAACATGATAAAACTAATCCACCCATGCTATGCGTAATAAATCTAAATCCTTCTAAGTTTTCATTTTTTAACTTATTTGATAAATACTCAATGTAAAGTTTCAACCTTTTAGCACTTTCCATATTCGACATACGCCAATCATACCCAAACAGATAAATAGGAGTATCTTTATAATTGGGGTTATTATTAAGTTTATTTTTGAGTTTAAGAATTGGTTTTTCATAGGGTAGTTTAGCAATGTGATTTCGTTCGATAATGGTTTCAATACCCTCATCATATAACGGATTCAATTGCAAGTTTTCTTTAATGTATGGTCCGGTTATGCTTGTTAGAATTGATGAGCCTAACGTGTCATAGGCATTCCATATATAATTAAAATCAAAAGTGTTAGCATTTACTAAACTTGTTGCTTGTATTCCCGGTATAAAAATGATTGGTTTCATGAGTTATTGATTTGATTACTTTAATTGATTAAACTTATTTCGCAACCCAAACCTCAATTTGTCCTTTAGGTGCTTTTTTTTCGTAATTGTATATTCTCGTAGGTGTAAATTCATTACCTAATAACTCTCGAGCTTTAATGGCGAGGTAGAGATCTTCATCATGAAAATACCTAATCGTATTGGTGTAATTACCGGGGATTTTTTCTATACCAGGCGCAAGCCATGATTCGTCTTTTAATTTTTTTTGAAATTTTAAAGCTGTTTCTTTTTTATCATTGCTAGCATATTGAATGTAACAAACTTTATTCAAAATGAGGCTGATAGTTTTCGATTTATTGCTATCAATTGTTTGCGCAACAGGTTCTACACTATATAGATTAGGATTAAAATTATCCGGTGGAGGTACTCTTTTTTGGTACTTTTCATTTAAGTCTTGTTTAATTCTCCACAGTACTACGGTATCGTTTTTTGCTAAAAATTCTTTTGGAATTAAAATTCGGTGAGTAACATTAACGCCTTCATCAGTATTAATTCGATCGTATATTAGTGACTGAGCAAAACCAACTAACATGTTCTTGTCTTGTGGTTTTAATTCACCGTTATTAATATTTCTCAAATACCGTTCTAGTGATAAAAAAGCATAGTCGTATTTAACAGTTGATCTTGTGTCGGATAAAGTATTTACAAGTTCACTGACTGTTTTTCCCTCTTGCGAAATTGCCTTAAAATTTTCTAATCTGCTTGACAAATTAGTAGTGTAAAACGCGGTTATAGCTGTAAAGATTGCTATCAAACTAGTTGATATGATTTGTAATTTGTCCAGAGTTTCTTTACTAATCATTTTTAAATAAGTTTAAGGTGTAACTTTTTCAGGTAATATTATTTATTGCCAAAATTATAAGTGATGTTAAGGAAACCTAAGAAGTTTGCGTCCTCAGGGTTATATTTTATAGTGATTGGTATCCATAAATCTTTAGCTAATCGTATTCTAAATTCTGCATTTGCTGTTATGGTTTCATCGTCTTCATCTGGTAATGCATTTTTATAAATTTTAGTATACTCGCCCAATGCCTTAAATTCAAAACAGCTCGTTTTCTCAGATTCATTTCTCATAATGATAAAGTTTAGACCTGCTTTTCCATTGAAAGATGTTCTAGGCATGCTAACCAAAGTAGTATCTGCATAAGTGAAAGTTCCTCTTATGTCGATTTCTTGCTTCGATTTGGCAATTCCCTTAAGAAGAACTGTGCTAACAGAAGATTTGTTGAATTTACCATCTGTATTTGTTGACCCGTCAGCCGCAATCGTCCAAAGAAGCTTTCCTTTGGCTTTTTCCACTTCAGATTTTCTAAGTTGTTTTAATGATTTTATAAAGTTTATAATATCTTCGTCATTTGGTCCGCTTGCATCAGTTTTTTTTAGAGTTGATTTAACCAATTCAAATTCATTTTGTAGTTTATCATAATAAGGATTTCCGGTAGGGTCATATTCAAATCCATTTAATAAATCTTCACTAGCTTTAGTAAGTAACTCAACTTCACTATCGCTTAAACCATTTGATAAATTTGATTGAATTTCTTGAATTTTTTTCATGAATGCTTCCCTGTATATACCATACCTGGTTTTTGCCAAATTGATTGTAATACTATCTCTACCATTTATAATTGCGTAAGTAAAGCCACCTGAAAAACCGGTATATTTATAATTTTCATCTAAATTAACTTTAGCATTAAATTGGAAGTTTCTTAAAAAGTATGACTTATCGATGGTTAAATCCGATATTTTAGATAAATCGGCGTTATACATTATTTTGAAAAGTGTAGTATTCAATTCCAAGGTTTTCTCTTTTTCCGAAAGATTTTTTGAGGTTAACTGAATCACGTTATACAACGCATCTTTGAAGTTTCCGGTTCTGCTGTTTTCAATATCTTTAATCAATTGATCTTGAGAAAACATACTAGTACTAGTTACCAGTAACAGTAAAATGTAACTTATTTTCATGATGATTCTGTTTTAAATTAAAACTTTAAAGATTTTGGAATATATTGGTATTTTAATATTGTAACTTTTACTACTAGATTTTCCGTTATTATCTGTATAAGTAACCTCAACATCTGTTTGTCCATTGACTGGATTCTCTCCTGAAACAATTACATTGTATTCTCCGCTATCAACAGTGAATGTTTCATTAAAAGACTTATCTCTTTTAATACTGGTGTCATGGCTACTATTGACTTTGTCAATGAATACCAAAATAGGAACAGGTACAATTCCTCCTTTAACATCTACTTTTATTCTAATACTTCCCATAATTTCTAAATTTAATTTTATGCCTACTCTAATACCTCTTTTCGGCTACTGAGGTTTTATATTGTTTTTTGATTTTAACTTATCGATACTTTCAACCCTTCACCAAATAATCCGAATGCACAAACTCTTCCGGACCAATTTGGTACCAAATGCCTACTTTGTCTTGCACGGTCACCATATCGCCCATAGTTAGTTTTCGTTTAATGGCAAATTGAGTACCGGCACCGGCTCTTACGTTAAGCTGGGCCACATTAACCCTGTAGCGGTTGATTACGGCAGCTTCGGAAAACACTTCATCGAGGAAGGTATTCCAAATGGTCTCGTCGAGCATCATGCGGGGACAATCTTTCCGGGTAATGTCATAGTGTCTCAGTACATTCTCTCGGGTAATGTTGTACTTTTTGGCCAGCATACGAGTGAGTTCGATGGTTTGGGCTCGGGTAATGTCGAAGTTGCCATCACTGTTTACACACATTTCAATGCCTATGGTTACATAGTTGGGACTGCCGCTGCCACCCATGATACGTTTGGCAATATCGGTATAGCGTGATGCTTTGGCTCCTACATGATAGCCTACTTCGTTGTCGGGCAAGCATTGTACGATGCTGGTAGAATCAACGATGTAATGGGCCGAAGCATAAATCACGTTGCCATTGGCATCGTAGTGTTTGGAGTTAAAATAGTTGCGGTTGGCTCGGGCGTTGGCACCACGATTAGTGTTGGCCGTCCAATGCAGGATGATGGCTTTTAAACCGTCTAGTTTACGGTAAGGTCGGTTGTGACCGCTGATGAAGAGTTCTGTAATGGGAAACATAATACGGCCGATTTAAAGATTTGTAGTTGGTTCGTCATCGCGTTCCTCGCTCGGAAAAGATGCCGGCGTAGTGTCGAGTGGTGCTGTAGCAGTTACGACGGTTTTAGCAGTTGCTCCAGAGGCAGCACCAATTTTAGCTACTTGGGTATTGAAAAAACCTTCGATAAAGTCGGCACCCGAATAGCCTGCTGCGATGACCGAGAATAAAAACTCTTTGTTATTAATATCGTCAACGCCTTTGACGAGCAGGAATAAAGCACCGGCTACGAATCCGATAAAAAGGCTTAATAATAAGCGTGTGCCGTTGACATCGGTCTTGTCTACATCGGACTTTAGGGCATTGGTATCCGATAACTTTTTTAAACCGATGGCCATTCTGATGCCTTGTCCTAAGGTACCTAATAGGCCACCGGCTACAATGGTGGTAATAACCTCGTATAAATTATTTGTCATATGAATTAAAATTAAGTGGTGCTTACTCTGTTCTCCCTTTTCAGCTTACGGGTAAAAAAAGATTATAAATGCAATAAGTTACATACTCTTGCGGAGTACCTTTTTAGCTTGCTTTTGTTAAAAAGAGAATGGCAGGCAAAGCTGCACAATGGGAGTCAATAGAAGTTTTGTTCTCATACCTATATAGTTTTAAAAGTTTCACTACAAACCATAACCAAAACCCAAAGGAGCGGGTTGGTCATAGGAATTTAAAATGTGGTGGTATTTGAACATCGAAAAATCGATACGTTAAAGATAATAAAAAAAATAGGTTGAGGTGAATAAGTGCTGCTTTTATCTTTGAAAATCAAATAGTAACGATGAAATGCAATGCTGTGAAGTTGTGGCCAAAAAATACTTTTTGAAAAAAATGCCACAGTTTTGTGGCCAAAAAAAACATTTAGAAAAAATTGGCCACAAAACTGTGGCAAAATTTTTGTTTTGACAAAGTTGGCCACAAAAAAAGATTATGAAAAAGGAAAGCATTATAAGTGATTTATTAGGATTGAATCAGCGAGAGGCCGCTCGGTTATTGCAAGTCTCCCGCAGTCAGCTCTCGATGTACGAGTTGGGACAAAGAGATTTGCCGTTATCCGCTAAGGTCTTGCTTACTGCTATGGTAGACCAGGCCCAGCAAAGGAAGTCGGCACCGACAGTCTTACCCTTACTCGCCCAACAAGAACAACTAAAGCAACACTGGATAGAACGCCAACTCAAACTAAACACCTTCCGGCAGTTACGCATGTCCCGTATTTTGACCAAGATGGAACAAACTTATGCGGCCCAACTTAAGATACTCGAATTGGTGGCACAATTAAAAGAAGCAAATGCTGATGACAGCAAAGTGTACCAAGGATTTTTAAAAAGCCTCGAAAACAAAGCCCATAAAAAAATGACCCAAACAGGTTTGGCTCAACTACTGCAATGTCAAATTAAGTTGGCTACATTGCAAGCGGAAGCCAAAATTTTAAATGAAGCTATGGAGATTTCAAAATAATTATTTTTTTGATTTTATCCGGAACAAGTCAACAATAGTAATAGTTGAAGTGGTTTTTTTATAGGTTTATATCGTTATGTTTTTGAGGGTAAATGTGTTAAAGTTAAATTAAATAAGTTATTTCTGTCAAATAATGGCAAGCAGTTTGTAAGATGGAAAATATAACTTTAAATTTTTTATATTATGAATTACTCAGTTCAGAATTTGACACAAGTGGCCGATTGCGACGTATTGTTATCTTTGGCCCAAAAAGAGAAAGCCGATTTAACTTTCAGAAAGTTATCGGTAGAGCGATTAACCGATCGTTACGCTGAAACCTCGGTAGAAATAGCTACCCAATTGCAAGGTGTTATAGCCGAATTAGCCGCAGTGGACAGCTACATAGCCATCTTACCCGACGGGCCCATTAAGGATGAAGCCCTAGACAAAAAAACAAGATTGGAGTATAAAAAATTCTTGTTGGAAGGTAGAGTTGAGAGTTACGGAGTAGTTGCCTTACTGGAAAAACAAATGGATTTAGGCAGGGTAGAGCAGGAGATAGCTGAAATTGATGCTTTCATGGCGACCATTGAGGCAAGGAAAGCTGCGCTATAAGCTGTAATTTTTTTAAGAGAGAAGTTGTCCGATGGGCAACTTTTTTGTTTCTATATAAGCCCTTTGGACTAGTTGACTGAGGATTTTTTTTGCTTTAAGACATGAGTAGTTCTATGATTAGGGAACTCATGGCTAAGATACCGGACAAGTATAATTGATTCTAACCGGCACAGCATTAACGATATAGCTACTACTCAAAAAAATATCTTTATTTTTTACCTAAAATCGTTTTGGAAAAAGAAAAAGGTTGTTATATTTGCATCCGCATTACGCAAGTAGGCACATATTTATTGGAGAAATGGCAGAGTGGTCGATTGCGGCAGTCTTGAAAACTGTTGACTGTAACAGGTCCGGGGGTTCGAATCCCTCTTTCTCCGCAAAGGAAAACCTTCAAGTTTACTTGAAGGTTTTTTTGTTTTCTAAAAGTGCCAAAAGTTTACTTTTGAGTACTTTTAGAAAATAAAAAAACAAGGCTGTGCAACAGCCTTTGGTTTTCCTTTGCAAGGTTCCTCCACTGGGATCACCCAAGGTAATCCCTTTCTTTTGATAAGTGATGGTATCTTGTTCAGTCACTTATTTTTTGGAAACAAAAAACCAACGCCTTTTTCAAAGGCGTTAAGGTTTTGCTTTGCAAGGTTCTCCCATCGGGATCACCATGGGTAATCCCCATTGTAATACTCAAAAGGTTAGCTTTATAATGAAGTGCCTCACAAAACAACTCAACGATAAAAACACCGTAAAACTCAATCCCGGTAGTTTTAAATTTGGCGCATCACTTTAGCCAATACTTCCGATTTTTTTCTTCGGGCTACTTCAAAAGTTTCGTCATTAATCATTTGGATAATAAAGGGTTCGCCTTTGAAATAATTTTTAACAAAGGACGCATTAATCATATGTGATTTACTAATGCGAATAAAGTTTGATTTTGCTCCAAAGTAGTCTTCAAAGTCTTTTACGTTTTTGGGCGTGGTGAGTTTTTCTCCGGATTGTAGTGTGAGATGGCAATACCTGCCGTCGCCTTGAATAATTTGAACCTCTGAGCTCTTGATTATTTTAACTTTATCGCCGCTGTGTATCGCTATTTTTTTATCTGAGGCATTGGCATCCAAACTCTGAATCAGATTGATTACTTGTAGGTTTTGATTGGTTTTTTCGGCGTAGTTTTTTATGACTTTTTCAACCGCAGCGTCTAACTCTTTAATGTCGATGGGTTTTAATAAATAATCCAAGGCATTGAATTTAATGGCGGTTATGGCATAGTGGTCGAAGCTGGTCACAAAAATAACATCAAACGGAATTTCGGTCCATTTTTTAAGCAAATTAAAACCATTGGCCTGAGGCATTTGAATGTCTAAAAAAACAAGTTGTGGTTTTAGCGTTACACACAGCTCATAGGCTTCTTCCACAGTAGCCGCTTCCCCCACAATTTCAAGGTTAGGGTGTTTAATGGTCAGCAGTTTGAACAGTACCTCTCTGCTGTTTTTTTCGTCATCTACTAATAGGGTTCTTATGGTTGGGATAGGATTCATACGCCTAAGGGTAAATACAATTCTACTTTGGTGCCCATGGCTTGTTGAGCTTCATTTACTAAGTCATGGATAACCACTTTCACCTCGTTGGTTTTCCTAACGTTATTGATAATGTTTAAACGTTCTTCCGTCAGTTGCATGCCTACCGGGTGATGGATGGCATTGGTTTTGAATTCATTGGCTTTAGCCCTGCCAACACCGTTGTCTTCAATAACTATTTTTAAGAGGTTATTTTCTGTGGAGATTACTAATTTTAACTGTCCGCTTCTCTCATTTTTAAGGTTCATTAAACCGTGCCAAATGGCATTTTCTACATAAGGTTGAATGAGCATTGAAGGGATTTCAATGGCGTAAGGATCAACGGTTGGGGCTATGCTGAGTTGGTAGTCAAAGGCATGGTCAAAGCGAAGCTGTTCCAGTTCGATATAAAGTGCCAACATATCTAATTCATCCTGTAGCGTCAGTTCTTTGTTTCTTGAATTATTTAAAACCAAACGAACCAGCTGACTGAATTTAGTGAGGTAACTGTAGGCTTCCTCTTCTTTTTTATTTAAAATATAATTCTGAATCCCGTTGATAGCATTAAAAATAAAGTGGGGATTCATTTGCGCTTGCAAAGCACTTAATTGCGATTCCGATATTAGTTGGTTGATGCGCGTTTTTTCGGCTTCTCTTTTTTGTACCGATAGGATGGCTTGTTTAACAATTAGTAAAATCAAAACCATCAATAAAATTATTGTCAATATTATGAACCAGGCGGTTTTCCAAAAAGGCGGTTGAATGCTGAAGTTTAGTACTATCGGCTTTTCACTTTTTACGCCATCGCTGTTAATGGCATAAACCATTAGTTGATACTCGTTAGGTACTAAATTTTCAAAGCGTAAGGTGTTGGTATTGCTTTTTCTGAATTCGGTGTCCTGACCAACTAATTGGTATACTAAACTCTCCAAATTTCCGGCTTTAAAATGCAAGCGATCAAAAGTTACTGTCACGTTTTTTTCCCAATACTTTAATTTGATTTGCGGTTTGTTAAATGGATAATCCACCTCATTCACTTTTAATTGTGCGAGTTGTAATAGGGGCGGTGTTCGGTTTTCGAGTTCGGTTTCAATAGGAAATTGACACAAACCATCGGGCGAGGACACGAATAGTTTGTTTTGGTAAATACTCAAATGGGTAATATCATTGGATACTAATCCGTTTGCCTTTTTGTAAATACTTGATTTGTTTTTTTGGTATTTGATTAAACCGTTGTTGCCGGCAATCCAAATGGTTCCATGTGTGTCTTCCGTCAAATCGGTCATCACTAAACTTGCGTTTGGTATCGGAATCGGGATAGCTTTATCGTTTTCCAATTTATAAAGGCCCTGACCTTTAGTGGTAAAATAGAGCGTACTGTCTTTCGACACCATGATTTTAGAAACGGCGGTATTGATTGCTTTTATCTTTTTTTGAGTATTGGAAATAGGGTTGATTTTATACAATCCGTCGTTACATCCAATATAAATTAAATCGTCATTCATTACCTTGAAACACCTTCCTTTTGAGGGAAACGATTGTGGTAGTATGGCTACTTTATTTCCATTGTATTGGTAGGCAGCACCAACCCCTAAAACATATAAGTTATTGCCATAGGAATCTAGTTGATAACTGGTCAAACTACCTTTGTATTTTGGACTTTCAATAATTTTTTCAACCTGATATTGATTGTTTAAAATGCCTAAATAACCTTTAGTGGCAATATATTTTTCACCCTTGTGAACCAGTATGTCTGTTATATCTGTATTTCCGGTAGCAAGCAGCTTGGTATAGTAAAACTGATTGTTTTGTAATACACACAAATGATCTATTTCGGTAGACAAAAAAAGAGCATCATTTACTTTTTTTAAAAACGTGGTTTTTTTGTTCAGTTCTTTTTTATCGGGATAGTAAAGAACAGTATAGTTTCCTGAATAAAACACCCCTTTTTCCGTAGTGGTACACCAAATGCCACCTTCTTTGTCTACCAAAGTGCCGCTAACAGTCAATCCGTTCAAACCATGCGTATAAGTTGCTAAGTTTTTGTAATTTGGAAAGTGATAAACTCCATTGGAACTAGTGCCAACCCATAATCCGTGTTTTGGGTTTAAATAAAGAGATGAAATAACACTTGAAAAGGTTTTGATTGTTACGTTTAATTGTTCATCAATTTGAATTAGGTTGTTGTGTACAGACACAAAAGTTAATCCCTTATTGTTGACTATTCTTGAACGCCAATCCAACCGTGTATCGTTGTGTAATTTGATTGTAATTTTTTTTGACTTCCCTTTACCAACTATGGCTAAATCCAGCTGTTTTTTTTTCTTTTGGACTTCGCTAATCCATTTGGTGTTGTTTTTCACAAAATAGCTATGGTTGTTGTATTTGTCAATTACAAGATAGGCTTGTGAATGGTACTTATTGTAAGCTGTTAGGTCGGTTATTTTTTCTGATTTAGCCTCTACCAGTAAGGTTCTTTGTTGTGAATTAATAATTTGATTTCCTTTATCGTCTTTGTTGATGAGATAGCTAATATCAAAGGTATTCTCATTTAATTTAGAGGCCAGATATTTTTGAATTTTTCGGGTTATTTTTTCTTCTCGAAGTATATCATTCTTTAAGTTTAAAATACGATTGTTGGCAGAGAGTAGTATCAATTCTCCCGGTTTTCTTTCCTCTATAAAGTACACCCCGTTTTCCGTCAGTCCGTTTTGTTTGTCAAAAATTTTACTATTGTCCTTACTGTATTTTACCAAGCCATTTTCGGTGGCTATCCAAATATAGCCGTTGGTGTCTTGTATTACATTGTAGCACTCTTGAGAAGGTAAGTTTAAGGAGTTGTTGATATTGGTAAAATAGATTTCTTGTCCGGAAAGTGATAAACTCCATCCGAAAGCCATCCATAACAATATGGTTCTAAAACATTTAATATAAAGCTATTTTATACTCAAATGTAGCAGTTTTATGCCATAAAAGCGATTAAAAAATGTGCTATTTATGTTTTTAACGGTTAGGCTGGAACAGCATTGCTTCATAGTTTAGCCTCTTGGTTTTTAAGCATTAAAAGATTAAAAAGTCTTCTTAAATGCAACGTTTATTTGTCTTATCGTTTTACATGAATACTATGAAAAAAATTACCCTTACTGATGTTTATTGTGTTTTATGGTTGGTATGGATGTTAACCCTTCCGGCCTACAGTCAGTGTACCACCGGAGATCCTGTATCATCGGTGGCTTTTACGCCAAACTACACCGGAGATGCAGAAACGATTGATTTGTTTTCGGCGGCTAACGGTAAATACCACAAGCTGAATGTATTGGCCAATCGTTTTTATACCTTTTATGCCTATAAAACCAGTAATGTTGAACAAGGCTATCAGGACTACATCACTATTACAGATGATCAAGGTTTCTATTTGGCTGCCGGTAACTCGCCTTTGGTTTTTAAGAATTTTAATTACACCGGTGAGGCGCGAGTGTATTATCATACCAATGAAGCCTGCCAAACTAACAACATAAACAAAACGGTTTATGTGATGAGTTCCCTACAAGATCGCTTTCCACCGGTAAATTTGAATGTTACGAATGTGACTACCAACGGTGTTTCGTTTAGTTGGCAATGGAATTGGATAGGGACAGCTCCCGCCAATTATCAATATCACATCATTGAAGCTCCGGGCAGTTTTGGCTTACCAGTTCCGCCTACCAACACCGCTGATGCGGCTTTCACCGGATTTTCTGCTACCAACTCCGCTACTGTTACTAACTTAAATCCAAACAAACGTTACCACTATTGGGTGCGTTCTAATTATAACGGGCAATACAGTGTTTGGATGCAAGGCGGAGAGTTTGTAACCTCGAGCGTAATTTGTAATCAGCCCACTAATCTAACCGTTAACAATATCACCGCTAATTCTGCATTTTTTACTTGGAATGCTCCCAGTCCGGCACCATCAAACGGTTATGAGTTTGCTTATAATTTAACCGGATTAGAACCCAATGCCTCGCAAACTTCTTATCCTTTAAATACCAGCATACTCATTAATAATTTATCAAGTAATACCACGTATTATTACTTTGTAAGGTCTAATTGTAATACCGTACAATCCGGTTGGTTGTTTGGAGGTACTTTTACCACACCGCAAGGATTTAATTGTAATAGTGCCTTGTATGGTTTGCATCCGTCAGCCACATATACTCCAACTTGTACCGGTAATCCCGAGACCATTGTAACTGATGCCAAAGCCGGCGAATATTCGAATGTTGCTGTAGTAGCCAATAAGCAATACACCTTTGGTAGTTCGACAACTACCGATTATATTACCATTACCAATGCTTCGGGGACGGTTTCTTATGCCACAGGAACAACACCTTTGGTATGGCAATCCGGAGCTTCCAACGAGACCATACGTTTTTATCTTCATACCAATTCCTCTTGCGGCACCAGCACTACTTTGCGTACCAAAACCATTTCTTGCGCACCGTCTGCCGGTTGTGCGCCTCCGACTAATTTAACTACCACTAACGTTGGAGTGAATCAAGCCAGTATTGGTTGGACGGCTTCAGTTTCCAATCCGTCTTTATACGATGTTTATTTTTCTACCGCTAATACGGCTCCAACAAGCGGAACGACTCCCAATGGCAGTATAACAACCACATCGGCTACACTTAATAATTTAACAGCGTCTGCAACCTATTATTATTGGGTTCGTTCGAATTGTGATGGTCTTGGCAGTAACTGGATTTCCGGAGGTAGTTTTACAACCTTAGCTGTAGGAGCATGTATTACCGCATTGTATGGTTTGTATCCTGATACCACCTTCAGCCCGTCATGTTCCGGAAGTGCCGAGTTGATTGCCAATGATACTTGGGCAGGGGAGTATGCTACTGTAAATATATTAGCGAATCGTACTTATGTTTTTTCCAGTTCTGTAACCACCGATTATATCACCATTGCAAATGCTGCCGGGACTGCTATTTTGGCAAGTGGGTTATCGCCATTATCATGGAATTCCGGAACAAATAACGGTGTATTCCGTTACTATCTTCACGCTAATGCCAATTGTGGAAATCAAAATACCAATCGTTCAAGATTTATCAGTTGTCAGACCACTGCATCTTCTTGCGGTGCGCCTACTGCGATAACTTTTTCGGCTATTACTTCCGGTTCTGCCTTAGCTTCATGGACAGCAGCTACTCCGGTTCCTTCATCGGGCTACGATGTTTATTTGGCTACTTCAGCTACTGCTCCGGTGGCGGGAACTACACCCTCGGGTAATGTGACAGGAACTGCTGCAACGCTAAACGGATTGTTAGCCGGAACGGTTTATTATGTTTGGGTTAGAGCCAATTGCGGGACTGCACAGAGTGCTTGGATTTCCGGTGGTAGTTTTACCACGTTATCAGCCAATGGTTGTACTACCGCTATTTATGGATTATTTCCGGATACTACTTTTACACCAACTTGTAGCGGTACGGCGGAGTTAATTGTGAGCAATGCTTGGGCAGGAGAATATGCTAATGTGACTATAGTTTCCAATCGCTCTTATACCTTTTCGAGTTCGGTAACTACCGATTATATTACGATTACCAATGCCGCAGGCACCACAGTTTTAGCCCAAGGTGTATCGCCTTTGGTGTGGAATTCTTCGGCTAACAGTGGTGTTTTTCGCTATTATTTGCACACCAACGCCTCCTGTGGCAGTCAGGATACCAATCGCTCTCGATTTGTTGCTTGTCAGACGCAAGGCGGTTGTGCAGATCCGACCAACATCAACATTATCTTTGCGACAGCTACTTCCGCTTCTTTTTTGTGGACCGCTGCTAATCCGGCTCCGGCCAATGGGTATCAATATTATATTTCTACTTCAGCTACAGCGCCAAACACTTCAACTGTTCCTACCGGAACTGTAGTCAATCAAACTACGGTAAATGTGTTTGGTTTGAATCCTAATACGTTGTATTATTTCTGGTTGCGTTCCAATTGTACGCCAACAGCAGGAGCGTGGATAAGTGGCGGATTTGTAACTACTCAAGGAACTTCAACTTTTTGCAATACAGCGGTATACGGACAGCATCCTGCTACCACTTTTACGCCGACTTGCACCGGTGCCAATGAATTGATTGTGAACAATGCTCGTGCGGGGGAATACACTACTGTGACTATAGTACCCAACAAGCAATATACTTTTACCAGTTCGGTAACCTCAGACTATTTGACCATTACCAATAGTACAGGAACCGCTTTAGTTGTTAGCGGACTTTCGCCATTAGTGTGGAATTCCGGTGCAACATCCGGAGTGTTACGCTATTATTTGCATGCTGATGGCGCTTGTTCGTTTGAAAACGCTAATCGTATTCGTTCCATTAGTTGTGACAATACTCTTGATATAGGTGAGACCTCCCAAAACAAGTTTGCAGTATATCCGAATCCAACCTATTCCATGGTTACGGTGGCTGCCCAACAAATTATTTTAAAAGTAGAGATGGTCAATTGCTTAGGGCAACAAGTAGCCTCTCAACAGGTCATGTCAGCTCAAGCTACAATTGATTTGTCAACGCAGGCAATGGGGATTTATTATCTGAGAATATACACGGTAGAGGGTATAGAAACCGTTAAAGTAATCAAACAATAAATCAAAAACCCGAAACGAGCGTTTCGGGTTTTATATTTTGAGTTTATTTTAGAGAATTAACTTTTATTCTTACTCCCAAATCAATACCCTACATACTCCGTAATCTCCAATCCATACCCAATCATGCCCACCCGTTTGGTTTGTTGGGTGTTCGAGATTAAGCGGATTTTGGAAACGTCTATATCGTGAAGGATTTGAGCACCTATGCCAAAGTCTTTGCTGTCCATTTTAATTTGAGGTGCTTTCAGAATGCCTTGCGTTTGCATGGTTTTCAGTTCCGATAGCCTGTTGAGTAAATCGCTGGAGTCGCGCTCACTGTTAATAAACACTACAGCGCCTTTTTCCTCTCGGTTGATAAGGTTAAATACTTCGTCGAGCTTTTTATCCATGCTGTCGGTAAGCGAATTCAGGATGTCGTTGTTCGATTGGGTAGAGATGATGCGCGTTAAGATTGGCTCTCCGGCACTCCAGCTGCCTTTGGTTAAGGCCAAATGCACTTGCTTGTTGGTGTTTTGCCAGTAGGCTCTTAAGCGAAACGACCCAAAGCGGGTTTTCATCTCAAAGTCTTCTTTCTTGTCAATCAGACTATCGTGCTGCATGCGGTAGGCCACCAAGTCTTCTATAGAAACCAGTTTTAAGTCGAATTTCTTTGCCACTTCCACCAATTGCGGTAGGCGCGCCATAGTACCATCTTCGTTCATAATTTCCACAATCACACCAGCGGGTTTAAAGCCAGCCAAACGTGCAAAATCGATGGCGGCTTCAGTATGTCCTGTTCTTCTCAACACACCGCCTTGTTTGGCTGTTAAGGGGAAAATATGTCCGGGACGTGCTAAATCGTGCGGTTTCGTTTCGTCGTTGACCAAAGCTAAGATGGTTTTTGCTCTGTCGGCTGCCGAGATACCGGTAGTTACGCCATGACCTTTTAAATCCACCGACACGGTAAAAGCCGTTTCCATGTGGTCGGTGTTGTTTTTGACCATCGAATGCAATTCGAGTTCGTTGCAGCGCTTTTCGGTGAGCGGAGCACAAATTAAACCGCGTCCGTGGGTAGCCATAAAGTTAATCATTTCCGGTGTTACCTTTTCGGCAGCGGCCAAGAAATCGCCTTCGTTTTCACGGTCTTCATCATCTACCACGATGATTACTTTGCCTTGGCGGATGTCTTCTATGGCTTCCTCTATAGTGTTGAGTTGTATTTTGGTGTTGTGGTCCATGGTAGTGTTAGTGGTTGTGTTGTTTTATCCAAAGGCTGTTATAACCGTAAAACAAGAAGTAGAACGGAAACCCTGCCAATAGTAAAACAATTAGTGGTATGTCGTAGTGGTTTTGTGTCATTTTTCCGAGTTTGGATAAGCATTGGTGTGACTTGAAACTTCCAAATAAAAGTAGTAGACTTAATGCAGCGGCCACACCCATTAGAAGTTTAGTGTCAGTCATTTCAAAAAAGAAAAGCACCAATAAAACGATATTCGATACCAAGGCCATCAAACTGTAAAGTTGATAGGTCGAAGCTTTATATTCAATCGTTTCTATCACTTTGCCCTCCGGTAATTCCGCTGTAGCGTTAGGTTTATCGGATAAGGTGTTTAGATAGTCATGAATTTCATCGGTGCCGATAGCCAAATCAGGGATAACCGAATTTAATGCCGGTTCGGGTTGGGTTTTATCCGGAAATATTTTATTGAAGAAATTAGACAACCAATCAAAGTTCAAACTAAAGCCTTTATCATCTGTGGCTCTTTTGGTCAGCATAATAGCAAATGGCGTTAACACAAAAGCCGACATCCAACAACCCAAGAAAGGAGACAATTCGCCTTGCTGCGCTACCTTTTTACCAAAAGTATTGATGAAGTGGAAAATGATAAAAATCAATATGGCAAATACGATAGGCAATCCCAAACCACCTTTGCGAATAATAGCGCCCAGCGGTGCTCCGATAAAGAACATCAGCAAACAAGCATAGGCTATAACAAACTTGTCGTACAAAGCAATCCAATGCTGGTTGATGTTTTTTAATCGGCTGTTAATTTCATATGTAGTTGACTCCAGAGTGAAAGCAATACCGTCTACGGTACTAGATGCTACACGTAAGATATGCATTTTGTCGGAGGTGCTGAAATTGTCTAAGATATTGTTTTTTTTGAGGCTAAGCGTAGGTTCAAATCGGGATCCTAAAGTTTGTACTACCACGCGTTGGTTGATGTTATCTGCATAGGATTTCACTTCTTTGTTGAAGTTTTTTTGCAAAGAATCCAAGGTAAAAGACAACTCGCTTACATTGAGCATGGTGTTGGTATTGGTAATACTTTCCTCGTTTAAATTGGCATTGTTCAACTTAGATAAATCAATATTGATTACGTAACGCTGAAAGGTACTTTTGGCAAAGGGCATCTTGTTGCGGTCTTCATACTTTTTAGGGATGATGTCTTCGTAGTAGTTACCATCTTTTAAAACCAATTGCAAGGTATTCGAATCTTCGCTGCTGATGAGTTCCCCTTTTTTAGCCTTGATTACGGTATTGCTACCTGCGCCAACGGCTGCTTTTTTGTGAATGGTAACACCACTAAGGAATCTGCCATTGTCACCCGATTTTTTTTCTACTTTAATGCTATAAACACCCACATCACTAAACTGTCCTTCGGCTATCGCCATGGCGGGTTTAACTTGGGCGATGTTTCTGCGGAAGTTAATGAACTTGTATTCGGCGTATGGAATCACATTGTTGGCAAAAAAGAACGCCACTATGCTCAAAAGGAAAATAAAAACTGTTAGACTTCGCATGGCGCGTTGTAAGGAAATGCCCGATGATTTCATGGCGGCAAACTCATAGTTTTCGGCCAAGCTACCAAAGGTCATGATAGAGGCTAACAATACCGAAAGCGGTAACACCAACGGAATGATACTTGGCATTTTGAAAAGCAAGAACTTTAGAATCATTATGATATCCAAGTCCTTTCCGGCCAATTCTGAAATGAACAGCCAAACTACTTGTAAAACGAATATAAAAAACAAGATTACAAATACCGTAGTAAATGTAATCAAGAAAGATTTTAATAAGTAGCGGTCAAGTATTTTCACCCGAGCTTAATCTATTTTATTGATGTAGTAATTTGGATATTTACTCGCCACAAAGGTAAACTGATTTTTCGATAAAGGCTGATTGGTTTTAAAAGAATTAACAGTCAATGTTGTTTTTGAACCGTTTCTGCCCATTTCAATTACGTTGTAGATGTTTTTGGTTTGCGAATCTATTCCTAAGAACACCTCTTTGCGCGGGTCTTTAGGGTTGGTGGGCACCAATTTGATGTATTGAATTTTACGTCCTTTTACGTCTTGCAGTATGTCCCAGTAGTACTTGTAACCGCTGTTAAAAAAGGTCAGCATTTTGGCCGGGGTAACTGTGTTCTCATCTTTTTCATTCACGCTCGAAATGGTAATTTCTTCATCTTCCGGCACTATGGTGTAGCTTTTTTTACCGTCGAATATTTTGGTCACGCCCAAAAAGTTCAACACATATTTGTTGCCTTCCAACAATAAATTGCCTTTACTTTCTTTATTGATATTCTCCTTAGTATTGGTTAACGTGTATTTAAAGTCGATCGAAATGTTTTGGTAGGTTTTTACCTTAGCCGTTACTTGGTCGAGCAAGTCTTTGGCTTTTTTATCCTGTGCATTAGCCGTCAAAGTGGTAATCAGCAACAATGCAAGAGATAGCAGCTTGTTCATTTTAAGAATTGTTTTGTTCATTGATAAAAAATTGTTCTAACGAAGCCAAGTCGGGTATGTTTACACTACGCGCTTTACTTCCTTCAAACGGACCTACGATACCGGCAGCTTCCAATTGGTCTATCAATCTTCCGGCGCGGTTGTAACCCAGTTTCAGCTTTCTTTGCAATAATGATGCCGAACCTTGCTGAGCCGTAACAATAATTTCTGCGGCTTCTCTAAACATGCTGTCGCGTTCCGAAATGTCGAACTCCAAGTTTACACTGCTGCCTTCTTCGCCCACATATTCAGGTAGGAGATAGGCGCTCGCATAGGCTTTTTGAGAGCCGATATAATCTACAATTTTTTCTACTTCAGGCGTATCTACAAAGGCACATTGTACACGCACCAAATCGTTTCCGTTAGAGTACAACAAATCTCCTCGGCCTATAAGCTGATCAGCACCTTGTGTATCTAAGATGGTTCTGGAGTCAATTTTAGAGGTTACTCTAAAAGCAATCCTTGCCGGGAAATTGGCCTTGATAATACCGGTAATTACGTTCACCGATGGTCTTTGCGTAGCAATAATCAAATGAATACCAATGGCTCTGGCCAATTGTGCCAAACGAGCAATAGGTGTTTCCACTTCTTTACCGGCAGTCATAATTAAATCGGCAAACTCGTCTACTACTAAAACAATGTAAGGTAAGAAACGGTGGCCGTGTTCAGGGTTTAATTTACGCGATTTGAACTTTTCGTTGTATTCTTTGATGTTGCGCACCATAGCGTCTTTTAACAAAGAATAACGGTTGTCCATTTCCACACAAAGTGAGTTCAGGGTATTGATTACTTTGGTGTTATCGGTAATGATAGCATCTTCTACATCAGGCAATTTGGCCAAGTAGTGACGCTCGATTTTATTGAACAAAGTCAGCTCAACTTTTTTAGGGTCAACCAACACAAACTTTACTTCTGCGGGGTGTTTTTTGTACAATAGCGAAGTCAGTACCGCATTCAATCCCACCGATTTTCCTTGTCCGGTGGCACCGGCCATAAGTAAGTGCGGCATTTTAGCCAAATCGACTACAAAGGTTTCGTTGGAGATGGTTTTTCCTAAGGCAATCGGCAATTCCATTTCGGCTTCTTGGAATTTGGCCGAAGCGATTACCGTTTTCATTGGTACCATAGTTGGGTTTTTGTTCGGCACCTCAATACCGATGGTACCTTTACCCGGAATAGGAGCAATGATACGAATTCCTAATGCTGAAAGCGATAGTGCAATATCGTCCTCTAAACTTTTAATTTTAGAGATACGAATACCGGCTTCGGGTACAATTTCGTATAAAGTAACCGATGGTCCTACGGTAGCTTTGATTTGGGCAATATCAATTTTGTAATTGCGCAGGGTTTCTACAATACGGTTTTTATTTTCTTCTAATTCTTCCTGATTGATGGTAATACCTACCGAAGCGTATTCTTTCAGCAAGTCAATCGTGGGAAATTTGTAGTTGGATAATTCTAAAGTCGGATCAAACAATCCAAAATCGGCCACCAGTTTAGCTGCTAAGTTTTCTTCTACAACATCTTCATCTGTAGCTTTTTCAATAACAAAAGCTTCATCGTTGGTTTCAATAAATTCTTTCGCCGGTTCGGTGATTGTTGGTTCTGTTTGTAAAGTAGGCGTAACCGTTTTGATGGTTGGCTCTAAGTTGATTTCCGAAGCGTGTTCGATTGTAGGTTTAAGGGCTTCTTTATTAATTTCAAATGATGACGTTTTCAAAACCGGCTCTGCTATGGGTTCTTCTTCTTCGGTCTCGTTTACGGCAAATTCTTCTAAGTTGTAATCGGTGCTTTTATTTTCAGGGATAATGCTGCTGATGTCTTCCTTGATTTCTTTGTGTTTTTTCTCGAAGAATGATTTGATGGCCTCTGGCGACACTTTGATTTTAAAAATCAAATACACTATAATCGAGAACACCAATACCAATACCGTTCCGGTTTTTCCGATGTAGTCTTGCAGGAACAAGTTCATTTCATAGCCTACTGTTCCGCCTAATTCCGGTAAGTTGTCGGCAAAGAAACCAAATAAAATCGACACGATGATTAGGGCGAATAAGTCCCAAAACCAGGTGTTTTTTAATTTGCGAATCGGTAAGTCTAAGATGAGGAATGCACCACTTAAAAAGAGTAGCTTGACAAACAAAAAAGAGGCTACTCCAAAACCGCGGTAAATGAATAAATCGGCCAGGTAGGCGCCAAATTTACCCAACCAGTTCTGAGCGCCTTCGCTACGGTCGGTTAAGGCTTCAATAGTACTTTGATCGGCTTGTCCGTGTAAAAAGAAAGAAATAAAAGAAACCAAAAAGGCTATGGAAGTCAGCACCAATACAAAACCGAACAAAATGCGGTATTGCTTTTTAGTCTTCAATATTTTCAGTTCCAAATTCGGATCTTTTTCTTTAGTCTCTTTTTTTACTGTTTTTGCCATGAATACGTTATAAAGCTATAAAAATAGAAATTTAATCGGAGGTTTAGCAAAATTTAGGCACATAAATAAGCAATCCCACGGCTATAGCCGCCAAGGCTGCAAACATCACCGCACCGGCCGCAATATCTTTTATAAAACCAATTCTTTCATGGTACTCGGGATGCACAAAATCAGCAACTTTTTCTACCGCGGTATTCAAGCTTTCTATACCTAATACCAAACCGAAAGCCAGAATTTGCATCATCCATTCGTAGCGGTCAATTTTGAAATAAAATCCGGCTATAATCATCAAGACAGCCAAGGAAGACTGTACCATTACACTGTGTTCAGTGGTGATGAGTTTGAAAGCGCCTTTAACAGCAAAGCCGACACTTTTGAGTCGGCCACTGAAAAAAGCGTTGTCTTTTTCGAATCCCATATTATAAAGCTGCTAAGGCTGCGTCGTAATTAGGTTCGTCTGCTATTTCCGCTACTTGCTCGGTATGAACGATGGTGCCGTTTTCATCTAATACAATAACCACACGAGAATGCAAACCGGCTAATGGACCATCAGTTATTTCCAAACCATAGTCTTTCCCGAATGCTCCGGTATTAAAATCGGATAAGTTGATTACGTTGTCTAAACCTTCAGCACCGCAAAAACGTTTTTGGGCAAATGGTAAATCTCTGGAAATACACAATACTTTGGTGTTTTCTAAGTTACTCGCTTTGGCATTAAACGCTCTTACTGAAGCGGCACAAGTACCGGTATCAATACTTGGAAAAATATTTAAAACCACTTTGCTGCCGGCAAAATCGGCCAAAGAGGCAACGCCTAAATCAGTTTTAACCAATTGAAAATCGGGTGCTTTGGTACCGTTTTTTGGTAAGTCACCGTTGGTGTGAATCGGATTTCCTCCTAAAGTTATTGTAGCCATTGTATATAATTTTTTGATTGCCAAAAGTAGGTAAAATATTTGAAAATTTAGTTTCAGAATTCAAGATTGAAATGAGAGAAGTGTAATTTTTTAAAAAAATATTTGTTTTATAATATTGATTTATCGTAATATTGCAATATAAAAATAAAATAGATATGGGAGCGTCAAAAACAGAATCTTTTTCTCCGGAGCAAAATGAAATGGCAAGCTTATTCAAAGCCTTGTCACATCCGGCCCGCATCGCAATAGTAGATTATTTGTTGAAGGTAGATACTTGTATTTGCGGTGATATAGTGAATGAATTGCCATTGGCACAACCTACCATTTCCCAACATTTGAAAGAATTGAAAAATGCCAACATCATCCAAGGCACTATAGAAGGTACTGCCATTTGTTATTGCATTAATCCTGATACGATGGAAAAAATAGAAAGTCACTTCGGGATGATTCGC
The DNA here is from genome assembly GCF_047038255.1 of Flavobacterium mekongense. GTDB lineage: Bacteria > Bacteroidota > Bacteroidia > Flavobacteriales > Flavobacteriaceae > Flavobacterium > Flavobacterium mekongense. The sequence goes on along the minus strand of NZ_CP174374.1, from coordinate 2,481,312 downwards.
CAAAAGTTGAAAAATAAGTGTTGTTGAGTTCGAGGGAAACCCCTTCAACTGTGCTCAGGGTGACAGATTAGGGAAAAGGGAAAAGGGAAAAGTATTTTTTCCAGCAATCTAAGTAGTCTAACAATCTAAGTAGTCTAACAATCTAAGTAGTCTAACAATCTAAGTAGTCTAATATGAAATTATCAGAAATTAAAAACGAATTACAAAAGCTAAACACTATAGCTTTTCAATTGCCGAATGGCGATTTGGTCCCAAGTCATTTTCATGTCACCGAAGTAGGCAAAGTAACCAAACATTTTATCGATTGCGGCAGTACGGTTCGCCAAGAGGAAGTGGTGAATTTTCAATTGTGGGAAGCCAATGATTATGATCATAGTTTGCATCCTGAAAAGTTAGTGCACATTATAGAGCTTTCTGAAAAAGTATTGGGGTTGCCCGATGCTGAGATTGAAGTAGAATACCAAATGAGAGATACCATTGGAAAATTCAGCCTGGATTTTGACGGAACGAATTTCTTGTTGACATCAAAACAAACCGATTGTTTGGCTAAAGATCATTGTGGCATTCCGCCTGAAAAATTAAAGGCCAAAATAGGTGAGTGGAAGCCAAAAACTGCCACTTGTTGCACACCGGATTCGGGTTGTTGTTAATGATAATAAAACGATTAAAATGAAAAAAAGATTAGGGTTTTTAGACCGCTTTTTAACCTTATGGATTTTTTTAGCCATGTTGGTTGGAGTAGGTATTGGTTATTTTATCCCGAATTCCGCCGATTTTATCAATTCATTTTCCTCCGGTACTACCAATGTGCCTTTAGCGATAGGCTTGATTTTGATGATGTATCCGCCCTTAACCAAAATCGATTTTTCGAAAGTACCGTTGATGTTTAAAAAACCGGGATTGTTAACGGCTTCCTTTTTGGTTACATGGATAGTCGGACCGTTTTTGATGTTTTTATTGGCGACTTTTTTTCTGAGAGATTATCCCGAATACATGACCGGTTTAATCATCATAGGCATTGCGCCTTGTATTGCTATGGTGATAGTGTGGAACGAATTGGCCGGAGGCAACCGCGAATTAACCGCCGGTTTGATTGGAATCAATAGTTTACTGCAAGTCTTCTTTTTTAGTTTGTATGCGTATTTCTATTTGAAAATCATGTTGCCCTTGTTTGGTATTCAAGGATTGGAATTAGAAGTAACTGTATCGGAAATTGCCCAAACAGTGGGTATTTATCTCGGAATTCCTTTTGTTTTAGCCGTGCTGAGTCGCTATTTGATTAAAAAGTTCTTGGGCGACAAATGGTTCAACCAAAAGTTTGTGCCGTTTGTTTCTCCGATAACTTTAATCGCTTTATTGTTTACCATAGTTATTATGTTCAGCTTGAAGGGAGAGATGATTGTTGATTTGCCACTGGATGTTATTCGGATTGGCATCCCATTAGTCATTTTTTTTATAGTCATGTTCTTTTTGATGTTTTTTATTTCGAAGAAAGTCGGCGCCGATTACCGAGATGCCGCTGCTTTGTCTTTTACGGCTTCGGGGAACAATTTCGAGTTGGCGATTGCGGTTTCCATAGGCGTTTTCGGAATTAACAGCGGTCAGGCTTTTGCCGGCGTCATTGGCCCTTTGGTGGAAGTACCGGCTTTGATTTTATTGGTGAATGCTGCTTTTTGGTTGAGGAAGAAATATTTCACTCCAAATCCCTGAATTTTTAAACTAAACCGGATTTTATTTTTACAGATTTAAACGAATTTAATAATGAAAAACATTTTAGTACTTTGTACCGGAAACAGCTGTCGCAGTCAGATGGCGCACGGCTATTTGTCGCATTTTACCAATCCTGAACAAGTCACGGTTTACTCGGCCGGAGTGGAAACCCACGGTGTTAATGCCTTAGCGATTGCCATAATGCAGGAAGACGGTATTGATATTTCAAAACATACCTCTAACAATGTGGAGGAGTATTTAGACATTCCTTTTGATTATGTGATAACCGTTTGTGATAATGCCAATGAGCGCTGTCCGTTCTTCCCGACACAAGCCGTGAAGTTGCACCACAATTTTCCGGATCCCAGCAAAGTAAAAGGGTCAACCACAGCAGTGATTGAAGAATTCAGAAGGGTACGAGGAATGATTAAAGACTATTGCAAAGACTTTGTTGCAGCCTATAAATTATAAAAAAAGTCCTGAGCAATCAGGACTTTTCTTTTAAGTTATTTACAACCACGGATTACACAGATTAACACAGATTTCATTTTTTAATCAAAAGAAATCCTTTTATCCTTTTAATCAGTGGCTCAATTTATTTAAACGTGCAACGCTCTATTATCCGTAGCGGCTAAAGCGGCTTCTTTCACGGCTTCGGCGAAAGTCGGATGCGCATGTGACATACGTGAAATATCTTCAGCAGAAGCACGGAATTCCATCGCGGTTACGGCTTCGGCTATCAAATCGGCGCAACGGGCTCCAATCATGTGAACACCCAAAACTTCATCGGTTTTGGTATCGGCTAAGATTTTTACAAATCCGTCGATATCACCACCGGCACGAGCTCTACCTAAGGCTTTGAACGGGAAACTTCCGGCTTTGTAGTTTATACCGTCGGCTTTTAATTGTTCTTCGGTTCTCCCTACAGCCGCAACTTCCGGCCAAGTATATACTACACCCGGAATCAAGTTGTAATCGATATGTGGTTTTTGACCCGCTAAAATTTCGGCCACCATAACACCTTCTTCTTCAGCTTTGTGAGCCAACATGGCGCCGCGCACTACATCACCAATCGCATAAATGTTCGGTACGTTAGTTTGCAAATGATCATTTACTTCCACCATACCTCTTTCAGTTACTTTCACTCCGGCTTTATCGGCTGCTAATCCGTCGGTGTAAGGGCGACGACCAACCGCTACTAAACAGTAATCGCCGTCAAAAGTGATGGTATTGCCTTTAGCGTCATCGGCTAAAACGGTAACATTTTTCCCTTTGCGGGTTACTTCTTTTACTTTGTGAGAAGTGTAGAATTTCATGCCTTGTTTTTTCAAAACTTTGGTTAGTTCTTTCGATAAACCGCCATCCATACCCGGAATGATTCGGTCTAAGTATTCAATTACTGAAACTTGAGCGCCTAATCGCAAATACACTTGTCCTAATTCGATACCGATAACACCACCACCAATGATGATTAAGTGTTTCGGTACTTCCGGTAATTTCAAGGCTTCGGTAGAAGTGATGATACGTTCTTTGTCGATTTTAATGAACGGTAAAGAAGATGGTTTTGAACCGGTTGCTATGATGATATTTTTCCCTTCGATTACTTCAGAGGAACCGTCGGCTTTGGTAATTTTTACGTGAGTAGCGTCTTCAAAAGAACCCAATCCTTCAAAAACGGTAATTTTATTTTTATCCATTAAGAACTTTACGCCGCCACTGGTTTGGTCAACTACCGCTTGTTTGCGGGCAATCATTTTTTCCAAGTTCACTTTTACTTTTCCGGACACTTCGATACCGTGGTCGGCAAAGTGTTGCAATTCTTCATAATGATGAGAAGAAGCCAACAATGCTTTAGAAGGAATACAACCTACGTTTAAGCAAGTTCCTCCTAAAGTACTGTATTTTTCAATGATAGCGGTTTTGAAACCCAATTGGGCACAACGAATAGCTGAAACATATCCGCCCGGCCCTGAACCTATGATGACAACGTCAAATGAACTCATGATGGTATATAAATTAGTGTGTTTTAATTTTTGTGTCACAAAATTACAGTTTTTATTTTACTAAAAAGCGAAATTATTTGCTTAAAAGATATAGTTCTGTTACAGGGTAAAGGCTGTGGTATTTTTCACTTCACCAATCATAAAACTACTGTGTGTACTGCCTATGTGTTGTAAGGTGGTGAGTTTGGTTACCATAAATTCGCGGTAAGCTTCCATGTCTTTTACGCAAATTTTCAGAATATAATCGTAATCGCCACTCACGTGAAAACACTCTAACACTTCTTCGAGTTTTACTACTTGGTGCTCAAAGGTGGTGAGGAATTCTTTGGTGTGTTGGATGAGTTTGATGTGACAAAATACCACAAAGCTTTTGTCGATTTTAGCCCGATTCAACAAGGCTACATACTTGTCGATAATCCCTTCTCGCTCCAACTTTTTTATCCGTTCATAAACCGCTGTGACCGAAAGATTGAGCTTTACCGAAAGTTCTTTGGTGGTTTTTTTGGTGTCTTGTTGTAGTAAGGTGAGGAGTTTTTTGTCGGTTGTGTCCATGGTTTGCAGGTTTCGGGTTTCGGGTTGGAATAGTTTTAAAAACTAAAGTTAGTCTTTTGAAGGTATAAATTTAATAATATTTTCACTTAAAGTTATATTTTATAGTTTTAAAATCTATATATTTTTATTTGTATTGATTTATTGTCTATTTAAATTGAAATTTGAACTTTAAATGAATCCAACTTTATGAATCCCAACTCAGAACCTTCAACCTTCAACCCGCAACCCGCAACAAAAACGAATTTCCACCCGGCCGATAAAATTCAAGACCTACAATACTTTGGTGAATTCGGTGGTGTTAATCCTTCCATATCCGATAGCTCGACTTATACTTTTCTTTCGGCCAAAACCATGTTTGATACCTTTGAAGGTAATGCCGAAGGGTGCTATTTGTATTCGCGCCATTCATCGCCAATGAACTTGTACTTAGGACAAGCTTTGGCAGCTATGGAAGGTACCGAAAGTGCTAATGTTGCGGCTTCCGGTATGGGCGCAATTACCCCTGTTTTGCTCCAATTGTGTGCTGCCGGAGACGAGATAGTCTCCAGCCGTACCATTTATGGCGGAACCTACGCTTTTATGAAAAATATGTTGCCGAAATGGAACATCAAAACGAGGTTTGTAGACATTACTAATCTGGAACAAGTGGTTGCGGCCATTACCAAAAATACCAAAGTATTGTATTGTGAAACAGTAAGTAATCCATTATTGGAAGTGGCCGATATTGAAGCTTTGGCTGTTATCGCCAAAATCCACAACCTTAAATTGGTAGTGGACAACACCTTTTCACCATTGTCGGTAGCACCGGCAAAACTGGGTGCTGATATTGTGATTCACAGTTTAACCAAGTTTATTAATGGTAGTAGTGATACCGTTGGCGGTGTGGTTTGTGCTTCGCAGGATTTTATCAACGATTTAAAAAATGTGAACGACGGTGCCAGTATGCTTTTAGGGCCAACCATGGATAGTTTGCGTGCCGCCAGTATTTTGAAAAACTTACGCACGTTGCATATTCGCATGAAACAGCACAGTCACAATGCGATGTACTTGGCACAAAAATTTGAAGCCGATGGATTAAAAGTGGTTTATCCCGGATTAGCCAGTCACCCGAGTCACGAATTGTACGCCAAAATGATCAATCCCGAATACGGTTTCGGCGGTATGATGACTGTAGATGTAGGCAGTTTAGACAAGGCTAATGAGTTGATGGAATTAATGCAACACCGTAACTTAGGGTATTTGGCTGTGAGTTTGGGTTTTTATAAAACACTATTTAGTGCGCCCGGCAGTTCAACATCGAGTGAGATTCCGCTGGAAGAACAAAAAGCGATGGGCTTAACCGATGGCTTGATTCGTTTCTCAATCGGTTTAGACAATGATATTGAACGCACTTATCAAATGATGAGACAGTGCATGGCAGCATTAAACGTTTTCTGATTTTTTTAATTTAATTGTAAAGATCCGTCGGTACGCCATTACCGTCGGATTTTTATTTTAGCAACTTTTCCAACTGAACTTTGATATTGCTTAAAGGCGTAGCTATCGCATTCACATATTGAAAATTCCCGTCACGTTTGTTGCTGATGGACAATTGAATAGGGCAGGCTTCACTTTGAATGGCGTTGACTTCAAATTCATTTTGCTCCGAATTGTAAACCAAATACGGTGCGCCGGAAGAACCAAAACGAAAGTAGCCTTTGATTAAATAGCGCAATCCTTCCAATACATAATTACCGCCAATGCGTTCCGAAAAAATGGAAAAATGTTCCGTAAATCCATCAATTTGGGCCTTGTTCAATAGTTTACCCACTTCACTGGTGGGCGAACTTTGCAAGCAGTAATAGTCTTCCTGAGCATCGGGCAAAATATCAAATTTGATTTTAACTGCCGGCATAGCATCAATGATTTCTTGAGGTGTGTTTACGATTTTATACAAAGCGATATCATCTCCATAGAAGGCTTCAACCAAGGCTAATTCTATTAAAAAAGTATGTCGGTTGATGGCCTGTTCGGCAAAACTGGTATTGGAATTGAAAAGATTGGTCAAGTCAGCGCTTTGATAAAACAGCGGCTCCTTGAATTGGACAATCAAATGGGCTTGGCAGATTTTTTTCTCTAAAAAAGTGACCCAGCGTGTATCGAAATTGATTTGTCGCAAAGCATCTATCATCGCATTAAAATCATTAGGATTGTTACTGTTCCAATAATAGCGCTGGCTTGCGGGATTGAGGTGAAAACAGTTGTCAAACAATTGCCGTTGCGGTTGGTTTAAAAACGGAAGTATATCACGTTCAAAAATTCCTGTATCGATTGATTTGAATATTTTGGCTTCGGTTTTTAAATTATGTGCTACAGTCAAGAAATACCCTTGTCCTATGTGGAAAGCACAAATATTATTCTCAAAATGTCTGAGTTGCGGTAACTCTATATTTTGCGTAAACATGATTCGGAACAAAGGCGAGGTTTGTTCGTGAGTCAGTTCGAGTTGTTTGGTGAGTTTGTCCATCTTCATACCTAAATAGTAATTGCTGAAAACCAAATATACCAAACAAATCATCACTGCCGATTTTTAGCGTGATTTTCTTACTGAATTTATTAGTTGACTTAGTCATTTTGATAGCTACTTTCTTCGTAACTTTAAGCTATAAATAGTTTATCATGATTAGTCTCAAAAGTATCCAAACCGAAGTAGATGTTTCTTACCTCTATAAAATTTTAGCTGAGAATGAAGAAGATGCTAACGTTGCTGCGGTTTTCAGGCAGATGAGCGACATTGAGCACAGTCACGCCTTGGGTTTTTTAGCCAAAAATAATTTGGATGAAAGTCATTTACCAAAACCTTCCGGAAGAGCGAAAACACTGCATTGGATTGGCAAATGGTTTGGTTATGATTATATTTTAGGCGTCTTATTGGATACAGAAAAAAGTGTTTCCTCTTCCATTCTTAAAGCCCGAAAGCATAGCCAAACCCAAGAGTCAATATCAGATACGGCTCATGTTGCCATATTGAAAAATATCCTCAACGGTAGCACCAATGTATCGGGAGCCAATTTAGCCCGATTTGAAAAGCGCCATCGTTCTGTTGGAGGGAATGCTTTACGCGCTGCTGTTTTAGGTGGTAACGATGGTTTGGTTTCTAATTTCAGTTTGGTGATGGGCATTGCCGGTGCCACCAGTGGTCAGGATGAAGTACTGTTGGCCGGAATGGCCGGATTGTTGGCCGGAGCGCTGTCTATGGCTTTGGGCGAATGGATTTCGGTAAAAAGCTCACAAGAATTATACGAAAATCAGATGCAATTGGAAATGGAAGAGTTAGAAACCAATCCAGAAGGAGAACAACAAGAATTGGCTTTGATTTATATGGCTAAAGGTATCCCTGAGTCGCAAGCTAAAGCAATGGCGGCCGAGTTGATGCAAAACAAAAGTCAGGCTCATGAACTGTTGATTAAAGAAGAATTAGGCATTAACCCGGAGGATTTGAAAGGATCGGCTATGGAAGCGGCGCTGACTTCCTTTTTCTTATTTGCCATTGGCGCTATAATTCCGGTATTTCCGTTTTTCTTTTTGGGTGGTATGCAAGCTGTAATCATCAGTACAGTTTTGAGTGCGGCCGGTTTGTTTTTAATTGGAGCAGCCATTACCTTGTTTACCGGTAAAAGTGTTTGGTATTCGGGAATGCGACAAGTACTATTTGGTTTAGCGGCTGCAGCCATCACTTTCGGTATTGGAAAATTGATTGGCGTTTCCGTTGCGGGATAAAAACAGGAGGTCTGTGTCAGACCTCCCGTTTTGCTTGATTTGGATTTATCATAAATCAATACCTCTTGATACTGTTGCTAATTGAATTATCGCTTTGATACCTTCAACTGATAAATCAAAATCATATCCAAATGTAGTGTTTTTTACAACAAGGGACTGTTAAAAAAATATTTTTAACTTCAACTTAACGTTGCTTTAGTAAGGTGAATAGGATGCTTATTCATCATACATTAATTCAGTGTGTATTGCACGCTAATTTTAGTGTTGAGTAATTTCGAAATCGGACAATTGGCTTCTGCATCTTTGACCAATTCGTCAAATTTAGCTGCTTCAATTCCTTCCACCTTAGCAGTAAGGGTTAAATTTGAAGCGACTATAGAACCGTCTTCAAAAACGATTTCCGCGTCGGTCTTCAGTTCGGTAGCGGTAAATCCGGCCGCTTGTAAATTGAAAGCCAATTTCATAGAGAAACAGCCGGCATGTGCGGCACCGACTAACTCTTCGGGATTGGTTCCGATACCTTCTTCAAAACGAGAACCAAAGGAATACTGTGTCTGATTTAAAACGGTGCTTTGCGTAGTCAAATGACCTTTGCCGTCTTTTCCTGAGCCGTTCCAAACGGCAGTTGCTTTTCTTTTCATACCTAGAAAGTTTAATAACTATAAAAGTACATCTTTTTTTGACTTCTTTCCGTCAGTTTACCATAAAGTTACTGTCATCGGGTAAGTTGAGCCCAAACAAAATGGGGATGGTGTCCATCACGGCGTACCATTTTTACCCAGAGTAAGGTTAGGTGCTCTAAATGCAAAGCTTGATCCAGTTTTCCTGTGTCCAAAGGTTCGAACCCAAAAGTCTCAATCAGACCCGCAGTTACTTTTTTGGCATCCGCATCATTACCGGCCAACATCATCACCGGTTTTACGTTGTAATTCGGATAGACCGCATCGGCAAAATTTTCAAAACCGTAAATGGTAAAGGCTTTTACCACTTTGGCATCCGGTGCCCATTCCTGAATTTTTTCACTACCCGAAATCTGGCTCTGCAAGCCATGTGAAATTCCGGGTCCGACCGGATTGGTACAATCAACCAAAATTTGATGTTTAAATCGAAGTGATTTCAGCAGACTTTCATTCGCATGGAATGGAGTGGCCAAAAAAAACACTTCAGCCTCGTCCACTGCCTTTTGTATACTTTTGATTACGAAGTTCGGATTTAGCTTCAGTGCTTTTTGCACACTTTCAGAGCCACGGTCCTCGGTTGCAATTACAATTTGATGCCCTTTTCGTTCCAACTGATTGGCCAAGGCAAAGCCCACATTACCAATCCCAATAAATGCTATTTTCATCGTTTTGTGTTTAAAAGTTTTACAACTAATAGCGCTGCGGCTTCACCGGAGTTTTGTTGTTGACCGGTAATTAAATTGCCGTCTTGTATGGCATAAGCGCTGAAAGGTGCTGCTACTTTAAAATGAGTATCCGTTAGTTTTCGCGCTTCGGTCTCTATGCGATACGGTTGGATTTTCATGCCTACTGCCTGATCGGCAAAATCTTCCTCGGCATCAGCAAAACCGGTCCATGTTTTGCCTTTAACCAATAAGTCACCATTTGATTTTTTGGCCTCCAACAGTAAAGTAGTGGAGTGGCACACCGCAGCCGTTGGCTTACCCGATTCGTAAAATGAAACCAATAGTTCTTCTAACGCTTTATTACCTCTGAAAGTATACATCGGACCTTGTCCGCCAACTAAAAAGAGGGCATCAAAATCTTCTGTGTTTACCGCTGTTATTTTTTCTGTATTGGCCAACATTTGATGAAAAGATTCTTGTTGCAGATAGCCCAGCGTAATCACATCATGAGCCGCATAGCCACTGGCATCCGTCGGATTGGAATAGCTGTCCATCATCAAAGCGCCGCCTTCTGTAGAAACCAAAGTTATATCATAACCGGCTTCCTGAAATACGCGTAACGGGTGGGTTAATTCGGCAGCCCAAAAACCAATAGGCCAACCGGTTTGTGGACTCACACTTGGTGAACTGGCCACCATTAGTATTTTTCCTTTGCTTGGGGCACCGTGAAAGTGCACATAGTGTTCGGTTTCTTGTATCGTACTCATAACTTTTTTAGTTTTGTTTCACACAAAGCTATATCGGTATCGTGCTAAATACAATAACTGCGTATCTTTGTAAGTCACTAACAAAAATGTAAGTATGCCCGATTTTGTAAAAGACAATCATTTGTTTCACAACCCGGTAGAATTTGCGATGAGTAAAATTGGCGGGACCTATAAAATGCCGATTCTTTGGCGCTTAAAAGATAAGAAATGGCGTTTTAGCGAATTGCAAAAGAGCCTTTCCCATGCTTCCGACCGCATGTTGTCTAAAGCTTTAAAAGAGTTGGTCGAGGATGGTTTTGTAACCAAAGAAATTTTTCCGGAAGTACCTCCTCGAGTAGAATATACCATTACCGATAGAGGGCAGAAAACCATACCGGTAATTGAAATGCTTCGTAATTATGGTTTGGATTTACTACAAGAATTTGAAGTAGAACATCCTAAGCGTTAATACTTTCCACTCAGCAACTCACCACCAATAGTCGATTTGGCCTCAATGCCCAATTTTTTCATCATTTCGTACGTGGTACAAACGGCAGCTGAAGTCACCGGAATCCCGCATTCGGCCTGAATCAAATCGATGGCTTCCAACGATGGCATTTGTACACAAGCTGAAGCTACTAATACATCAACATCCGTCAAATCCAGTTGTTTGTAAATTTCCAACAAATTCAGTGGGTTTTGAGCGGCCACTTCTAAGTTATCGGGAATTTCTAAAGCAATACTTTCTTTTACTTTGATGCCTTGGTGTTCTATATAATCGACCACTTTGTCGGTGAGCGGTCGCATATAAGGCGTAATGATTGAAATTTGTTTAGCACCCAATACTTTCAAACCATTAATTAAAGCTCCGGCCGAAGTTACTATAGGAGTTGGGAAATCATTCGCCACCGTTTCCTGATGCAAGTTCACTTCCGAAACACAATGATAACCGCGTCCCATACTCATAATTGCTACCAAACAAGCGTAACCCATCACATCCACATGGGCGTCCGACAATTCTTGGGCACATTTCAAACTCATGGCATCCATGGCTTCGAGTTCTTCTTTGGTTACTTTCTTCATTCGCATGCGACTGCTGTGAAACGTAAAACGTTCCGGCAATATGGTTTCTCTGGCCCTGAAAATAGCCGGTATTTCGGTTTCCATCGTCACATTCGACGAGGGAACTATTTGTCCTATTCTGTACTTCTTCATGTTTATTTTTATCTTTATCTCGGGCGTTTACCTTCGGTCAGTCGGCTTGCGCCTCGTGTCCCTATCGGGTCGGGCTTTCCGTTACAATCTTTTTAGGATTGTATTTCCCTTTCGCTTTGCTTCAGGGCAATCCTAAAAAGGATTTCCACTGCAATCCCTAACGCAGCTATTATTTTTACCTGACAGCCACCGGCTGTCCTCCTCTTAATATCAAATCTAACGCAATATGTTTTTTACTTGGAAATCTCCTTAACGGTATTGACTATGGTTCCTATTCCTTCCACCGTAGCTTCTACCATATCGCCATCATACAGCCATTCTTGAGGGTCGCGTCCTGCGCCAACACCAGCCGGAGTACCGGTAGCGATAATATCTCCAGGTTCTAAAGTAAATACAATGCTTAAATCTTCAATCAAGTCGTTGATGTTGAAAAGCATGAATTTTGTATTGGAATTTTGTTTTTCGATACCGTTTACTTTTAAAGACAAGTTTAGGTTGTGCGGGTTTTCAATTTCATCTTTGGTCACTAAAATTGGTCCCATCGGCGCAAAAGTGTCTTGTCCTTTGGAAACTATCCATTGGCCTTCTCGACGGCAATCGCGCGCCGAAATGTCATTGATAACCGTATAACCAAACACATAATCCAAGGCATCCGCTTTCGGCACATACTTACCGTGTTTACCAATTACGACGGCCAATTCCACTTCCCAATCCAATTGCGAAGTCAGTTTGGTGTTCTTAATAATCTCTGTATTGGTTCCGGTAACCGTTGTAGGCGGTTTGGAAAAAATAATTGGTTTTTGCGGCAACTTTCCGGTAGTGTCTAAAGTTCGGGCACTTTCCGCCACGTGTTCGGTATAGTTTAATCCGATACCGATGATGTTTTTTCTGGGTTTTTGAATAGGTGCTAAAAGCGTTACTTCTTCCAAGGCGTAAGCAATTTCTTTGAAGTAATTTTCCGGAGTTTCCGCCACCATTTCGTTTAATTCGGCTATAATTTCAATGCCCATGTCAATCAAGTCCAACATGTCGGAAGGCAATGGGAAATTAGAAATCTCACCAAAGTCTTCCATATCGATGACTTGGTTGTTGTGTAGGAATCCTAAACGGGGTTCGGTGTCGGCAGTTTGGTAAGTGAGTAGTTTCATTTTATAAGGTACTAAGGCGCTGAAGCGCTAAGGTTCTGAGATTTTAGTTTGTTGTATGTTCTAAGTTAGTATTTATTTTTGCCATTGTCATTACACTTTCTGATGTCCGTTGTTTTCGGTGTATTCTCTGCCCTGGAATAAGCCTAAGCCTTCAATTACCGGCAAGTCGTTGAAGTTAAACAAACACGCGTCTTCTGAGTCAGAAGCGTTGTGGTGTTCGTGCCAAGCCCAACTCGGTACGCAGAAAATATCGCGTTCCTTCCAATCAAAGCGTTGGCCGTTGATGATGGTATAACCGCTTCCTTTGGCACATTGGTACACAAAGGAACCGGTATGTTTATGCGCCTTGCCCTTGAAACCGGCCGGTAACAATTGCATCGCTGCACCCATGGTTTGCATCACATGACCACCGGTTAGCGGATTGGAGTATTGCATTAAATAACCGTCAAACGGATTGATTTCGTTGACTTTGGCGACTTCCAACAGCGTTGGATATACTTTGCTCCAGGAGTATTTGAACAAAGGCGAATAAGGTTTGTCCCAAGTTTGATCGGCCGGAATTAAACCCGCACCTCCATAAGTTAAAGGCGATTGATTAACAGGGGATATTAATGGTTGTTTCCCATCATACACGGCATAATCATTGGCTTCCAGAGCATTCACTAACGGTATGTCTAAACCGTCTTGCCAAATACAGGTTTGCCCGTCGGGTTCCACACCGTGTTCATGCCAAGCCGAATTGGGTGTGATGACAAAATCGTTGACTTCCAGCATGATTTTATTCCCATCTACTACGGTATAGCCTTTAGCACCTTCCATGATAAAGCGTAGGGCAGAGGCACGGTGGCGATGTGCCGAAGTACTTTCGCCGGGACGGGTAACTTGGATTCCGGTGTACAACCAACCTACGGCGGCAGAAACGTCTTTCCTTTTATCGTTTACCAAATACACCACACGTCTTCCGGCTTGTTCCGGCGTTACGAGTTCGGAAGATTTTAAAACTAAACTGCGCAAGTCGTCGTATTTCCACAACATAGGCACCGAATTCGCTCTGGGTTCCCAAGGTTCAATATCGTTGGCAACTGTCCAAAGTGCTCCGGCTCCTAAGGTTTCTAATTCTTTATAATAGGCTTCGAGTTCAGGGGTGTCTTTTACACGGGCACGCCCGATAACGTCGTCTGAATAGTTGTTGGTTTCCATTTTATTTTTTGTTGAATTCGTCGTGGTTATCTACAAAGGTAATCTTTCTGGTTGGAGCAGTATTGACTCTCAAATCAAAAATATCAAATCGGTTGTAATGCCCGAGGATGTCGTGCATTTGTTTCGGTTGGATGCATTTTTCTAAGTCGATATCGGCATAAACAATGCCTTCATCGTCAATCAAAGGAGTACCAATCACAGCGCCATTGGGTCCGATAAATCCGGAAAATGCGGAGCTTTTTCGGGATAACAATTCGTCTACATTAGGCACATCATCACGCAAAGCGTTTTTGATTTCTTCAGAAATCGTAGAGCACGAAACGATGGTAAATAATTTGCCTTCAAACGAATGCGCTGCGGCACGGATTTTAATCGCTTCCGCCATGTCGTAATCGGGTGGCGCAACCGGCAGGGAAATGTAGTTGGCTATGTGTACCAATTCACCTTGCGACAACAAGGTAAAACGTGCTAAAGTATTGGTGTTTTCACCACAAGCTAAAGTGCCAATCGGACCAACTTCAGTATCATACACTTTTAGGGAAGAACCATCGCCGGAAGTCCAAGTAAGCTTTTCAGCCCAAGTCGGGACTAATTTGCGGTGTTTTCCGATTAGGTTACCGTGATTGTCTATGATCAGGTTGGTGTTGTAAATTTCGCCGTAGCTGCTACCACGTTCGTTGACTCCGATGACGATGTGCATGTTATGGTCTTTTGCCGCTTGGAAAAGCGGTTTCATGCTTTCATCAGTGACAGCGACTGAGTTTTTATACAATTGCTCGTACCATTTACTGCCTTGGACCGGTGTCATAATCCAATTCCAATAAGGATAACCGGCTATGAATACTTCGGGAAAGGCGATGAGTTGTGCACCGTTATCTGCAGCTTCTTTAATGAAAGAAATGGCTTTGGCTATTGTTTTTTCTACATTGAGAAAAACGGGAGCTGTTTGTACGGTGGCGGCTTTGAATTTTTTAAAGTCCATTTTCATTGATGAATTAGGAATTAGGAATTAGGAATTAGGAATTAGGAATTAGGAATTTGGAAATCAATATTTTCATCTCTTCCGAAAACGGTTCGGCTTTAATGGCGTCTCTGCCGTTGCTGATGCTAACATTGACTAATGTCACTTCGCCTTCCAAACAAGTATTGCCTTGTTCGTCTTCAAAACGGAAACCGCAAGTTACCGATGCGCCACCGAGTTTGATGACCCAAAGTTTTTTGATTAACAGTTCTCCAATTCGCGCGGCTTTTTTGAATTGTACTCTTAAATCTACAGTTGGAATGCCGTTGGTCTCGTGAATTTTGGAGAACGGTCGGTCGAGTGCTTCTTCAAACCAATCTTCGACCAAGTCGTTGAGCATTTCTAAAAAGCGCGGATAGAATACGATACCGGCGTAATCGACGTGTTTGAAACGTATTTTTTCTGATTTAGTAAAGGTTTGGTTCATAGTTTTATTTTAGTCACGAATTGGATAATTTTTATTTTTTTTAGCCACAGATTAAACTGATTGAACAGATTTTCTTTTGCCACGAATTGCACAAATTTGCACCAAATTAATCGGTATAAATTTGTGATTACTTTAGTTTAAATCGTTGTATTTTTCCGGTTTCTGTTTTGGGCAGCGTATCGGTAAAATAAATTACTCTTGGATATTTATATGGTGCGGCTACTTCTTTGAACCAGTGTTGAATATGGTTTTTCATGTTATCGGTAGCTTTAGCTGAATCTTTTAGTACTATGTGTGCACAAACCAGCATGCCTCGTTCCTCATCGGGTAATCCTACTACGGCGCATTCGAGGATTTCTTCGTGGGTTAATAATACGCTTTCGACTTCAATTGCGGCTATGTTGTACCCCGAAGAAATAATCATATCATCGCCACGTGCTACAAACCAAAAATAGCCATCTTCATCTTTACGGAAGATGTCACCTGTAAAATTCCAGCCGTTTTGCACGTATTCACGTTGTTTGTCTTCTCGGTTCAAATATTTACAGCCGGTGATGCCACGTACCATGAGTTTGCCCGGCTCGTTTGCGGCGACTTCATTTCCGGCAGCATCTACCACTTTGGCTTCGTAACCGGTAATGGCTACTCCGGTGGCTCCGGGTTTCATATTGTCTGTATTCGATGAGATAAAGATATGTAACATTTCGGTAGCACCAATCCCGTCGATGATTTTTAACCCTGTCGCATCGTACCAATCCTGCCACACTTTGAGAGGTAATGTTTCTCCGGCAGATACGCATTTACGCAAGCTTGAAATGTTGAAATCCCTAACTTTGGTAGTAATGATACGCCAAGCTGTGGGTGCGGTAAAGCAAATGGTAATTTTAAAATCCTGTATGGCTTGTAATAGCATATCGGGTGTTGGTTTTTCCAGTAAAAAAGTCGACGCTCCGAAATAGAGCGGAAATAAGACTAATCCACCCAAACCAAAGGTAAACCCGAGTGGCGGACTGCCGGTAAAAATATCTTCGGGTTTTGGTTGTAAGGAATATTGCGGAAAGGCTTCGCAGATGTTGACAATGTCTTTGTGAAAGTGCGCTGTCATTTTAGGTAAACCTGTGGTTCCCGAAGTAAAGCCGATTAAAGCGATACTGTCGGATTTGGTATGGTAATTTGAAAACGTTTTGGGTTTATTGGCCATCAATTCCTCCAGTTGTGAATTGCCGTAAAGGCAAACTGATTTTAAAAACTCGGATTTGACCAAGTGCATTTCATCGGCCAAACTGTGGTCACATATGGCATGTGAGATTTCGGCACAGTCGATTATAGTTGTTAACTCTTTCGCCCTGAGTAAAGGCATCGTAGCGACTACGATTCCTCCGGCTTTTAAAACGGCAAACCAAACCGCCACCATCATTGGGTTGTTGGCTGAACGAATTAAAACGCGATTACCTGATTTCAATCCTAAATCCTCCACTAAAACATGCGCTATTTGATTAGCCTTTTCATACAATTCCTGATAGGTCCAAGTGTATTCAAAGGTGCGAAGGCAAGGTGCGTTGCCTTGACCATTACGGATGTGTTTGTCCAAAAGCAAATCAACACAATTCAGCATTTCAGGTTGATGGAATTGTGGTAAGTCTAAGAACACATAGTCCGGTTGTAAGTCGGCGCTTGGGAGATGGTCGTGTGCAAAATTATCTTCGTAGTGTTTCATGAGATAGGTACTAAGGTCCTGAGCGGCTAAGGCTCTAAGGTTTTAATCTTTCTTATTACTCTTTGGTTTTAGGGCTTTTTTCATGCTCTCGGTTTGTTTTCTTTCGGCTGCTTTTAGCGGATAAAGATGAGAACTTCCGGCTTTGTAGGAATTGGGAATGTCTGTGGCTTCGAATTGTTCGTAGGCTTGCGCATTTCTCACAAAATTGGCGTCAGCTAATAACGGTCGGCCCAACGCTACCAAATCGGCTCTACCGTTGAGTAGTATGGTGTTGATTTGGTCAATATCTTGGATATAACCTGCTGTTATGGTTGGAATGTGAACGGTGTTTCGAACTGCATCGGAGAAAGGTGTTTGCCACATTCTGCCGACTTGTGGTTTTTGATGCACTACGGTATTACCGGTGGAAACGTTGATGATATCGGCTCCGGCATTTTTAAAGGCTGTTGCTATGGTGATCACTTCTTCTTCGGTGATTCCGTTTTCGGCCCAATCGGAAGCGGAAATTCTCACCGACATAGGTTTGTGTGTTGGAAATACCTTTCGCATTTCAGTAAACACACGGATGGGAAACTTCAAGCGGTTTTCGATACTGCCGCCAAATTCGTCGGTTCGGATGTTGGTTAACGGCGATAGGAATGAAGCCAACAAGAAGCCGTGATGTGCTTGCAATTCGATTAAATCAAATCCGGCTTGGTCGGCATTTTTGGTAGCTCGTACAAATTGGTCGGTTATCAAATCCATGTCGGTTAAAGACATCTCTTTCGGAATCGGCATTTTTTCATGGAAAGGAATCGGCGAGGCTGACAGCAAATCCCATGGTAAATCGATAGGTTCATTATTGCCTTCCCACGGTTTTTTTACAGCGCCTTTTCGACCGGAATGACCTAATTGAATTCCGATTTTGGTTAGCGTATTGTGATGGATAAAATCGGTTATTTTTTTCCAGTCAACTAACTGTTCCTGAGTATAAATTCCGGCACAACCTAAAGTGATACGTCCGGTTTCGGAGACCGCTGTCATTTCGGTCATAATTAGTCCAACACCACCGGTGGCTCTGCTGCCGTAATGCACCAAATGCCAATCGGATACTTTACCGTCTGTCGCAGCATATTGTCCCATGGCCGACATGACGATTCGGTTTTGTAGGGTTACATCGCGTAATTGAAATTTGGTGAACGCTGCAGGCAAAAAAGGATTATTACCATTGTTATTGTCATTGAACTCTTGAAGTACTTTATCCGTAAACGATTTATCGCGTAACCTTAAATTTTCAAAAGTGACTTTTTTGGAACGCGTCATACAGCCGAAAGCGAATTGGTAAAACGGATGTTGCATGTGACGATCCATATTTTCAAACCAATCCAAGGAAACCAGAGCTGCATACTGAATCATTTCTACTGTATTTCTTCGGGTTTTATCGTACAGTTCAAAAGCGGCTTGCACATTGTTAGGATGGGCAATTACGGCATCGGACAACCCTATGGCACAATCCATAGCCAGTTTGGTTCCCGAGCCGATTGAATAATGTGCTGTAGCTTTGGCATCGCCTAACAAAACGATGTTGTTATGGTACCATTTTTCGTTGGTTACATGCGGGAATTGACGCCAATGCGATTTGTTGGAAATAAGCGGATGACCGTCGAGTTCTGCTGCGAATATTGCTGAGATTTTGGCTATGGTATCGGTTTCATTGGTGACTTCAAAACCAAGTTTTTGCCAGGTTTCGTCGCTGCATTCAAAAATCCACGTACTCATGCCGGCTTCGTATTGGTAAGTATGTGCTACTATGGTCCCGTGAGGTGTACTTCGGAAGAAATAGGTAAAGGCATCCAAGGGTTTGGTAGAACCCAACCACACAAACCGGTTTTTCTTTAGTGCGATTTTGGTACCGAATTCTTTCTCATATAGTGATCGGATACCACTGCTGATGCCATCGGAAGCCAATATGATATCGGCGTCTTGGTATTGACTAATGTCGTCTATATTTTGTTCGAAATGCAGGTTAACACCTTCTTCGCGACAGCGTTGGTGCAATAATTTAAGCAATGTTTTTCGGGAGCAACCGCAGAATCCATTTCCGGCGATGCTTACTTCCTGACCATCTCGTGCTACAATGATATCGTCCCAATAGGCAAATTGACTTCGAATTAATTCATACGACTGCATATCGCGTTTAAGGAATTCTCCCAAAGTTTCATCGGAGAAAACTACCCCAAAACCAAAACTATCGTCGGGTTTGTTGCGTTCGTACACGTCAATTTGGAAATGCGGCATTGCTTTTTTGGTTAAGATGGAAAAGTAGAGTCCGCCCGGACCGCCGCCTATAACTGCTATTTTCATATTTTTAAGTTTCTGAGTGACTGAGAGACTGAGCAACTGAGTCTTTATATTTAGCCTCTTTTAATGGAGAATAGTTCTCCTAATTTGGCATAATTAGAACCGGCTAATCTTGCCACCGGTTTATACGTTTCTAAATTGATTTTATAGTTGTCTAATAAAATGTCATCATCAAAATGCATCATCACAATGCGCCCGATGATAATGCAGGAGCCACCGTTTTTATGGTCTTCGAGAAAGTAATGGTGGACCAATTCGCATTCCAATTGCACCGGACTTTCCGCTACGCGCATGGGTTTCACTTTGACGGATGGAATAGGCGTGACACCAGCCAAGACAAATTCGTCTACTACTGCAGGAACCGCTTGAGCAGTAGTGTTCATTTGTTCCACTGTACTTTCGGTAACCATGTTCACTACAAACTGTTGGTTTGCCAAAATATTATTGAGCGTATCCTTATTGGTGTTGTTGGCTCTGTTAACAGCAAACATAATGTGCGGCGGATCTTCACCGGCAGCATTAAAGTATGAAAATGGAGCGAGGTTGTTTATTCCGTCTTCGCTTATGGTGGCAATCCATCCGATAGGTCTCGGAATAATAGCGCCTGTCATTAATTTATAAACTGCTGAGGGATCCAGCAGGTTAGGGTCAAATAGCATAGTGTTGTTTGTTTACTACAAATTAAAGCTATTTTTTTTATTTTTTTGACAGTTGTATAATTTCTGAAGTCAAAAGTTATCAATACTTCAAAAAAAATCTTAATAGGTCATTAGTACTATCGGGTATTCTTTTTTATTTTTATTATTAATCCAAACGCCTTTGATGGTTTCGTTATTCCAATCGGCTTCAATAATACCTATCAAACCTGAAAAGTCGTCGGTACTCTGTTCCATCAAATAAAAGTGATTGTTTTTTAACGTACCGTTGCATTCAATAGGAGTTTTGTATTTGTCGTACCAATAGGTTATGGTTAAGGAATCATCGTAATTGATTTGTGGAATTACCATAGTAACGGCATTTTTCCCAATGGTTCCTTTAAATATCTTACCTATAGGTGAAGTGCTTTTAGCACCATTAACAGGTGTGTTGTAAAGTAGACTTTTCCCATAATCGGAGAGATATTCTTTCAGATCGGAATAATCGAATGGAATATCAAACTCATACAGGTCGTCAATGGCTCGGTTCACATGGCTTGAGCAACGACCTCTTAAAACGTGTAATTGACTTTGTGTAAAGTAAAAATTAAAATCGTCTAATTGGTATTCGGAATAGTATGTCAAGCAATCTTCATACAAATTGATTTGTTCTTGGTATCTATCGAACAATTCCCGTTGTTTGGTGCTGTCGGTTATTTGGAGGTTTTTTCTCGTTTCCGATAAAAACGAGCTGATTTCTGTTTTTACCTTTTGGTTAATTTGCTGTGCTAAGTTCAATTGTTGGTTAGGTTGTATGATATCCGAAAGCAAAATGGTATTACCGTTGCGTGCGTCAAAATTGTGATGGGATTCATAGCCTTCTAAATAAGCACCACTATATTCACAACTCATACTGATACTTAAAATATTGATTGGTGTTTTTTCTTTGGTCCAGCCATAGAAGGTAAAACTGCCATTTAGTTTTTGATCATTATAAGTTATTGTTTCAAAAGGACTTTTTTTATAAACACCCGGAACGTGTTGCAGGTATTGCAGTTGAAGAAACATATTAATTTTTTCTCCTATTTTGGTATCAGGTGTAGAGTGAACTTCCGGAAAAAGGTAGTCTTCTGTAGCAGGATTCAAATTTTTAATACTAATTTGATTGGTTTGTCCAACACAGAATTGTAACAACAATACTACTATTCCCAAAGTTTTATTTAATCTCATGCAACTTGAATATTTTTTTAATAACAGATACTATAGTAGTAGCCAAAATGGCTCCTAAAAATGCCAAGAAAATATCTTTTTGCGCATCCCATATATCGCCTTGTGTCCCTAAGTAGGCATCGCCTTGCGCAGGGAAAAAGATATCGGCCACAGCCCATTCTATCAATTCATAAAATCCGCTTACTGACAAGGTAATTTCTATAGGTAAGACCCAAGCCACCATAGTTGGGTATTTCACCCATTTTAAAAACAATTCCCGCATTGGGTAAGCCAACAAAAATCCGAAGCTGAAATGCACTATACGGTCGTAATGATTGCGTTCCCAGCCCATATAATCTTTGAGCCAATAGCCAAATGGATTTTCGGCGTAGGTATATTTGGCACCATATACATGCAGGCACAAGTAAACAGTGATTAATAAATAGGACAGATCACTGAATTGGTATTTTTTGTAACTAAACAATAAAAACAAGAAGAAAATCACGGTTAAAGTATTTTCAAGTAACCAATTGTTGAGGTCGTTGGTGCCTACCAAAGTACTAATCCAAATAGCTGAAAAACTCGAAAGAAAAATCCATAACCAAGGATTTTTTTTAAAAGGCGTACGATTGAGAGAAATGGCTAAGGTAAATGGCATAAGTAAGGGTTTAGAGAGGCGAATATAAAGAAAATATTTTACGGAATATGATACAATAGTTGCTGATCAGTCTGATGTAACAACAATTTAAATGCTCAGCATTAATCTTTAAAACTGATAAGAAAACTGGTTCCTTTTCCAATCTCACTATTTACCTCTATTTGTCCACCCATATCCATCACGTGATTGTACACCAAATACAGACCGATACCGTGACTGTCTTTGTGTTCGTGAAATGTTTGGTGAAGCCCGAATATCTTATTTTTAACTTTGTCTATATCGAATCCACAACCGTTGTCAGACACAACCAATTGGCGAACACCATTTTCTATTTGAGTACTAATCGCAATAACCGGTATAATGCCGGGTTGTCGGTATTTGATGGCATTAGTAATAAGATTGATAAAAATACTTTCCAGATAAACTCTATTGTATGATACAGTATCGAAAGCCTCAAAGTTGAGTTGCACGGTAATTTTAGCTTCGTTGATTTGTGATTGAACAGACTGCAATATCTTATGAACCGTTTGGCTAAGTGACAGTTCCTCAATCATAATATGTAAATGGTCTTGGTGCCCAATATTATCTACATAACTGTTTAAGGTTTCTTTTAAGCTATTGGATGTGATTTTTAGTATTTCGATTAGCTCTAAAGTTTCCGGGTCGTTAATTTTGCTCACATCTAACAACTCAAAAACCGAAAGCAAATTGTTCACAGGAGATCGTAAATCGTGTGAGGCAGTGTAAGTTATTTTTTTTAAATCTTGATTGATTTTTTTTAAGTTAGTGAGAAGTTTATTGCGCTCTTCATCAATTTTTTTGCGATAGGTTACATCTTTGGCAATGGCATAAACTAAGTCGTGTTCAAAGTGAGGCATGGATGTCCAAGCCAACCAAACGGTATCTCCGTTTTTGGTTCGGTATCGATTTTCAAAATGCAACAAAGGTTCACCGTTTTTAACCAACGCCCTCACTTGGTTGGTTCTTTCAATATCGTCGGGATGTATAAAATCGTTGATGGGTTTGGCCAGTAGTTCTTCTTCTGTATAGCCTAACAGCTTGCATACCGATGGATTAACTTTTCTAAAGTAACCATCGTATCCCGCTATAAAAAAAAGATCGGCTGAGATGTCAAAAAAAACTTCAGTCCAGTACTGATTGGATTGGGGTTGGGGATCTTTCATTTTGTAAGAAATCAGATTCGTAAAGATAGCCAATAGTTTTTTTGTTACAAGGCCAAATATCAAAAAAATCTCACTGTCTTTGTGAAGCTGAAATTAATGTTTAGTTCATTTGATTGAGTCCGTATTGTTGTCAAAAAAAAAAAGTCCCGTTTCAATACGAAACGGGACTTTTATACTTTGAGTAACTTTATACGCTACCTTTTATTAAAATTGCTCTCTTCCTGCAAAGTGGAAAGCACCTTCGATGGCAGCGTTTTCATCAGAGTCAGATCCGTGAACAGCATTTTCACCAATAGAAGTAGCATATTTTTTACGGATGGTTCCTTCAGCCGCTTCTGCCGGGTTAGTAGCACCGATTAAGGTTCTGAAATCTTCAACAGCATTCTCTTTTTCTAAGATAGCCGCAACAATTGGTCCGCGAGTCATAAACTCTACTAACTCTCCAAAGAAAGGTCTTTCTGAGTGTACTGCGTAGAATTTTTGAGCATCAGCTACTGTCAATTGCGTTAATTTCATTGCTACAATTCTGAAACCACCTTCAGTAATCATATTTAAGATACCACCGATGTGTCCTTTTTCTACAGCATCCGGTTTAATCATGGTAAAAGTTCTGTTTGTTGCCATTTTGATATGAATGAATTTAAATTTACTTCTGTATTGGGCGCTTTGCCTTTTTCGCGTGCAAAAGTAACGTTTTTAAATCATTATCAAAAAACAACGCTTATCAATTTTTGATAATTTTCTGCATCCCAAAGTCGGCTCCCGATTTTATTTTAACAAAATACACTCCGTTGGGTAAGTCAACGCCGTTGAGAGTGAACTCGGCCGCATTAGGAGTTATGCTTTGCAATACCTTTCCGCTAATATCATACAATTCAATCAATTCGATAGCCACAGTATGTGTAAAAGTCCAATGGTTGTTTGTTGGATTTGGATATATTTTTAATTGACTTAAACGATTTTCGGGTTGGGTTAGCGTTGAGGTAAAGACATAGTTTCCTGAGGTACGTTCAAAGCTAATGTCATATGTTCCTGCCGGTATCGGAATATCCGGACCGCCCTGAACGCCTGTTCCGGTTGGGAAATCTGCGCTTCCCCAGTTTACCGACCAACTGTTATCTTTTCTGAATTTTACAAATCCATTGCTTAACGTTACGTTAGCTAAAGTATAGTTAAAGCCGTTAGTTGTGCTCAAATCGGTATCGGCTACATCCCAACCATTTAAGGCATTTCCTAAAATACCAATACTCGGATACTCAAAACTGTAGGCACCGGTGTTGCGGTTAAAGGTTACAAAATATTCACCACCGGTTATCGGAATCGAAGGTCCGTTTTGCACGGCTGTTCCATTAGGAAACGCGGTGCTTCCCCAAACAAAATTGGTAGCATTGTCTTGACGGAAATAGGCATTACCACTACTAAAGTTAAAACCGGAAAGGGTATAAGTGATACCATCGTTAGTAGTCATATCTACATCAGCTCCCGCATAACCGTTTTGCGAATCTACTGCCGGACCCCAGATTCCTATACTCGGAAAAGCCGCCGTACCTACAAAGGTGTAAGTGCCGTTGACGCGGTTTAAAGTAACATCATAAGTTCCGGCTACGGTTGGAATATCCGGACCGTTTTGTACGCCTTGTCCACTGGGAAAGGTGTTGCCTCCCCAATTGGTAGTCCAACTGTAATCCTGGCGGAATTTTACAAAACCTGAAGTAACGGTGAGATTGGTAATAGTGTAGGTAATATTATCGGTTGTGGATAGGGTAATTTCCGGTCCGTTGGTTGGAGGCCAACCGTTAACTCCGGTTCCGACTATCGAAATGGTTTGGGCATGGGCTTGCCATACAATCAGGGCAAATAACAAATAGTGTAATGTTTTTTTCATAAAGACTAATTTTAGGATTGATTGTAACTTAAAATTAGTCAATGTTTTCTTGGTTGCGACAATTAAATGCTGTCGAAAACGTTTTCGTGTTGAAAACTTATGCTGATTTACAGACAGATAGTGGTGAAATTAGGTTCTAAAGGATGCAATTCTGTGAAAAGTTTATCGATGAATTCATGACCGAATTCAAGGTAAAACTCAGAGAAATTATTGCGTCTTTCTTGTAAAGATTGATTGGGGAAGAGTTCGTTCTGTAATTGAATGATGCGCTCTAAAGCATCAGCATGTTGTCGTTTTTCGGCTTTGAGTAAACGTTTTTCTAAGTTTTCTAATCCTTTCAGTTGTTTCATTTCCTGAGCTTTTACGGCCTTGCCAAATGAACTGTCTGTTTGTAATGCCATTTCGTGTAAAGCAGAAAATTGTTTTTTAAGATGTTCTTTTTGTGTGGTAAAATCTAAGTTGAACTGCGAGAATTCCTGGGTTTTTCGATTGAATAATTCTTGCTGATTGCTAAATAAATCGGCCCATGACAATCCTAACTTATCGGCTTTTTGCGATTGTTTTTCTGTAGCCAATAGGGCAGAGTTGCGAACTAAAAGTATGGGGAAGCTGATTTTGTTAGCTTCGAAATTCGACTTCAATTGCAACCAATAGGCAATTTCACCGCCGCCGCCTATGTAACACAAATTGGGTAAAATAACTTCTTGGTAAAGCGGTCGTAATATAACATTCGGGCTGAATTTTTCCGGATTTGAATCGACTAAAGCCAAGATTTCCTCTTGTGTAAAAACCAAGTTAGTTTGGTTTACTTTGTAAAGTCCGTCTTCCAAAACGATGCGTTCACGGAGGTTGTCTTCTATGTAAAACAAATTAATCTCACGCGGATTAACTTGTATGGTATACTCTTTCAGAATTTCGTTGGTTTGGTTGACTTTTTCAAAAGCCGTTTGCTGTAGTAACTCTTGCTTAACGTAAGGCACAAAAAGTTGCTTTAAAGCTTTGTCATCACCATCTATGATAACCAAGCCATGATTACCGAACAATTCATTGGCTAAATATCGGGTGGCATCGGCTAAATTGGAATGCTTTAAATAGCTTTCCTCAAACAACGATTTTAAATAGTTCGCATTATCGCCTAAGCCAAGCTCTTGGGTAAAAACTTTGTAAACTTCCTCTAAACCAGCAGTAGACAAACGGCCAACCGGTCCGTTACTTTCCCGAAGCCATTGTATTTTGGCGTGCTTGAAGTGAAAGTAATTGATTTCGGCAAAATCGTGATCTTCCGTTGCCATCCAGTAAATCGGTACAAAATTATAATCAGGATAAGCTTGTTTCAGTTCCTTGCAAAGGTTGATGGTGGACACAATTTTGTACAAAAAGTACAAAGGACCGCTGAACAAATTCAGTTGGTGTCCGGTAGTGACCGTAAAGGTCTTAGTATCGGATAAAAGTTTGAGGTTGTTTTGGGTAACTTCCGAAATTACAAAGCCTTGGTACTGCTGTTCTAAAGAATGAACTAAAGTATTTCTGTTAGCATTGTTATTGTATTCCAGCTCTTTTTCCGCTATTTGTAATCGAAAGTTCTCCAATGTAGGAAACCTGTTGTATAAGGCTTTCAATTCGGGCTTTTGCTCTAAATAATCTACTATGAGTTTAGAGAAATATCCTGATTTTTGATAGCTGATACAGTCGGTTGGCATGTGTGATTTTTTGGTAAAAGTACAGAAATCCGTTTTTGAGATAAAAAGGTTTAACGTTCAGTTAAGGAGTGATTACCGACCCGTAAAGGTAGTCATCGCCCAAATAAAAGCTCGTATTTCCTCTGCTCATGGTGACCTTTTTTAATCGAATAGTGTGCTGAAATCCTGAACCGAAAGTGGTGGTGCTTACCTCTATAATGCCACTTACACCGGCCACACCATCATTGGCGGTCCATTCCTGAGAAAGAGTAGGTGTACTTGGTGTAGTTGCTGCACAAAAATAAGCATCGTTAACCGTACCGTTAAACAAACGGTAGGTTGCTTTGTTGGTTGCACTAATTAATGCTGTTCTTGGTGTAGTTGTAACTTCGTTTTGTAATAACGTACTGTAATCGGCTAAGTCTAATACAAAGGATTCGCCACCGCTGAAATTAAAAATTCGATTGTCACAGGTGCTTTTTCCGGCTTCTTCATCAAAACCGAAAGCTAAAGGTGCAACACTGGTAGTGTAATTTCCAAAAGTGTAAGTTTCGTATACTTGAGTACCGTTAGGTTTTTGGAACGTAATGTCTTTAAAAACGATAAAGTGTTTGTAGCCGGTGATTTGTGTAATGCCGGTTGTGGCATTTACGGTTTTTATAGCCGTAGTAGTAATTTGAACCGTTCCGGCAACGGCATTCCATTCTTCTAATAAATTAGGGGTTGCAGAAGGTACGGTAGGGCAGATGTTGTCGGCACTGGCGTCTCCATTGTATTGGCGGTAAATGACTTCTACAGAAGAACTGATGTTAACTTCAATAGGATCGCCTTCAGGGGTTTCATTGTCGGCAAAATTACTGACCGGTATGGCTAAAATCAGCATTTCGCTGTCTTTTACTTTATAAATAACGTCTTTGCTGCTACACTTTTGCGCGTTAACTTCGCTAAAGTCAATAGTGTCTACGGTTAAATCGCCATCATCGCAAGCGGTGATTAAAAGTAAGGTGGTCAATATCCCTAAGAGTCGTTTCATGGATAGAAAATTTTTAGCAAAAATAACTTTTTTACCCTACAAAATGTATCTTTTATCATTTAATTAGGATAGTCGTTTTATATATTTGCACCATGCAAAAAGTATATCTCGACAACGCCGCAACTACGCCCATTCGTCAGGAAGTGATAGCCGAAATGGTGCGTGTGATGCAAACTGATTTCGGTAATCCTTCTTCTACACACAGTTCCGGCAGAAGTGCCAAAGCTGTTATAGAAACCTCACGAAAAACTATAGCCAAGTTACTGCATTGTGCGGCATCTGAAATTGTTTTCACTTCCAGTGCTACCGAAGCTACCAATTGGATTTTGAGAAGCGCAGTGAAGGATTTTGGTGTAAAAAGAATCATTACCTCTAAAGTTGAGCACCATGCTACATTGTATACGGTGAAAGCCCTACAAGATGAATTCGGCATTGCAGTCGACTACCTCAATGTTAATCCCGATGGTAGTTTAGACTATGCGCAATTGCAAGAACTGTTACAAGTTGAAGTTAAAACTTTGGTATCACTGTTGCATGTGAATAATGAAACCGGTGTTATAAGCGATATGGTTCGAATTGCCTCGCTTTGCCAGCAATATCATGCTTTATTTCACTGTGATACGGTACAATCAGTTGGAAAAACGATAATCGATTTACAACAAGTGGCGATTGATTTTTTAGTGTCGAGTGCACACAAGTTCCACGGACCTAAAGGCATTGGCTTTGCATTTGTGCGCAAGAGTTTGGTTTTGCAACCTTTGCTTTTCGGTGGTGAGCAGGAAAAAGGCTGGCGTGCCGGTACCGAAGCCGTCCACCAAATTGCCGGTATGGCCAAAGCGTTGGAATTGGCGCATGAACATTTAGAAGTCGAAACCAACTATATAACCGATTTGAAAGGTTATTGCTTGACTCAATTGCAAGCGGTTTTTCCAGAAGTAAAGGTTAACGGAGGAGCTACTTTTTATAATATTTTGAACGTAGCTTTGCCTTTTTCACCCGAAAAAACGGCTATGATCTTATTCAATTTGGACATGAAAGGGATTGCTGTTTCCCGTGGTAGTGCTTGTCAGAGTGGTAGTGTAAAACCATCTCATGTATTGGCAGAAATGCTGTCAGAAGCCGATTTGGCTAAACCGAGTTTGCGTATCTCTTTTAGTCACTACAACACTAAAGCGGATATCGACTATTTAATTAAAGCGCTGCAGGAAGTTTAATTTACGGTTTGATTTTTTTATATTTGATACACTTAAATTATTAAATATGAAAAGAATACTTTTAGTAACTGTGTTTGCTTTGGGTTTGACTACAGTTGTTTTTGCCCAAAAAAAAGGAGCTGTTGAGTTTGGCATTAATGTTGGTTTTAACAACTCTACCGTATCTAATTCTGATGTTTCTGCCGACACCGCATATGGTTTTAACATAGGTGGTTCTATGGATTATTATTTTTCAGATCGCTGGAGTATTAAAGGTAAGTTGATTTATGACCAAAAAGGATGGGACAACGGTTTTATAGAAGATAGTAATGGATTTGATTATGTAACCGATTTCAACATTAACTATTTAACCGTTCCGGTAATGGCCAATTGGCATTTTGGACGCAAAAGAAACTGGTTTTTGGAATTTGGGCCTTACATGGGATTTTTGTTAAATGCTGAGGATGTTCGTTTCGGGACCGATGTTACCGATAGTTTCAACTCCACCGATTTTGGTTTGTCTTTGGGCATAGGAGTGAAAATTCCGGTTTCTGATAAACTTAAATTGTTTTTTGAATACGAAGGGCAAGGTGGTATGAGTGATATATTTAAAGTAAATGAGTTTTCAAGGGTAACTAACAGTCGCTCAAGTTTTAATGTCGGACTCAACTTTTTACTCAAATAATAAATTAATGTTGTCGAATAAAAATCTGCTCTATAGCAGATTTTTTTATTTTTTTCCGGCAGCAGCTTTCTTTTTGGCCTTTTCTTGCTTTTTGAAATAACCGCGGAATAAAAAATTGCTTTTCAAAGCTTCTAAATTTTCATTTAGTTTCTGACTGGCTTGATTAATGTTGGTCATCGTCGAGTCGATTTGCTTTACCAGTTTAGGGTTATTGGACAAATAGTTAATTGCGCCTTTTCCGTCTTTAGCATTGGAAATCGTAGCGTTTAAATTGGCCACTACTTTAGTGATTTCTTGACTCGAAGAATCCAAATTGGTTACTATATGCCTGATTTTATTGCCCACCACGGTATCTTTTAAAACGCCAATCACATTGTCTTTATGGTCTAAACCGGCTATTTGACGATTCAGGTTGTCCATAGTTTGACTGGTTTTTTGGCTGGTAATTTTAAGATTGTGAATGGTAGCTTTCAAATCGTTTGCCATAACCGAGTCACGGAGCAGCAAACCAATGGTGCCTTTACCGTTGTGAATATCATTGGTAATTTTGAGTAAATCGGCAGTAAGCTGAGCCGCATTTTCATTAGTCACATTTAAAGTATTCAACATATCATCGGTTCGTACCCGATTATTAGATTTGATAAAGTCGCCGGGTTGTACCGGAAGCGCATTGCCTTTACCGGGAATGATATTGATGATAACACTGCCCACTAATCCGTCTGAACCAATGGTGGCCACCGCATTTTTTTTGATGTGTAGAAAAACAGTTCTGTCAATTTCCATCTCAACATTAATGGTTGAATCGTTTACAATCTCGATACCACGTACAGTTCCAACGTTAATTCCGGAGTAGCGCACATTGTTACCCAATTGCAAACCGGAAACATTGTTAAAAACAGCGATTAAGGGCTCGGTTTTGCCAAACATTTGTTGCTTACTGCCAATAAAATAAATGGTTAATACAAATAAAGTCAGGCCAACAATAACGAACAGACCAAGGCGGATTTTTTGAGAAGCTGTTTTTTCCATAGGGCTAATTTACTTAAAAAAGGCTTTAATTTTCGGATCGTCTGAAGTAGATAAAGCTTCAAATGTTCCTTCTGCATAATTGATACTATCTATTAATAATATCATACGGTTGGCGATAACCCGCGCACAATCAACATCGTGCGTAATAATAATAGAGGAAGTATTGTATTTCTTTTGAATCGACATCATCAACATAATGATTTCTTTGGAAGTTATCGGATCTAGTCCTGTGGTAGGTTCGTCATATAAAATGATTTTAGGCTGCAGGATTAAGGTTCGAGCCAAAGCAATTCTTCGTTTCATTCCTCCGGATAATTCACTTGGCATTAAATCGATGGCATGCGTTAAACCTACATTTTCTAAGGCTTCCATTACCATAGGAGTAGTATCATAGATGATGCCGAATTTTTTGGTGTGACGGCGAAGCGGAAACTCTAAATTTTCTCGAACCGACATGGAATCGTATAATGCACTACCTTGAAACAGAAATCCGATTTCAGTTCGGAGTTCGTCTAATTCACCTTGTTCCAATTGGTTGATGTTTTTCCCCATTACGGTTATGGTACCGCTGTCGGGTTCTTCTAAGCCAATCAAACATTTGATCATGACTGATTTTCCCGAGCCTGATTTGCCCATAATCACCAGGTTTTCGCCTTCATATAAATTCATATTGAAACCATCTAAGACACAATTGTCGCCGAAACTTTTGCGAAGATTTTTGATAGTGATGATTGGTTTTTTCTCCATGGCTTAACTGTAAAAAATATTAGTGACAAATACAGCGATAAAATCGATGATGAACAACAACATCGAAGTGTAAACCACGGCAGAATTTGCCGCTAAACCAACACCTGCTGTTCCTTTTTTACAATTGTATCCTTTGTAGCAACCTACTAATCCTATGGCAAAGCCAAAGAAGAACGTTTTGAAGGTTGTTGGAATTACATCGCTAAATTGCAAACTGTCGAATACCTGATTGAAATAGAGTAGGAAAGAAACATTTCCTTTCATGTTTTCTACCATAGCCGAACCGAAAATGGCAATAGCATCACCAAAGAACACCAAAATTGGGAGCATAACTGTAGTGGCTAAAATACGAGTTACTACCAAGTATTTATAGGGATTAGTGCCGGAAACTTCCATGGCGTCTATTTGTTCGGTAACGCGCATAGAACCGAGTTCGGCTCCGATACCCGAACCAATTCTTCCGGCGCAAATTAAGGCAGTGATGATAGGGCCAATCTCTCTGATAATAGAAATACTGACCATAGAAGGCATCCAAGATACGGCGCCAAATTCTTCTAAGGTAGGTCGGGATTGCAGCGTAAAAACCAATCCGATGATAAATCCGGTTACGCTAACAAGCAATAATGAGCGATTGCCCATGTTGTAACATTGTCGCAAAAATTCTTTGAGTTCGAAAGGCGGATTGAAAAGCTCTTTGAAAAATCGAGCCGTGAAATAGGAGAGCTCACCAATTTCAATTAAAAAGTTCTGGAGTGATGTTATAACTTTATAATTGTTATCCATAATTGAAATTAAGCCATATCCTTATCAAATATAGGGAATTATGCTCAAATGAACTATTTATTGGTCAATAAAAAAATCCACTTTTACCATAAAAAAGTGGATCTTCAAATCTTTGTATTTTAGGTTTTATTGTTCTAAAACCATATATTCCCAAGGTTTAAGAGTAAAGACATCATCACCCTTTATGGCTATTTTTTTACCTGAGAATACTTCAGTATAAGTGCCATTCAGGTGTTTCGAATTGAGTTTCACGGTTACCGGTTTTTCGCTGTAATTGATAATGGGAATTACCCTATTTTTGTTTTTAGTACGAGAAAATGAAATCACTTGTTCCATTTTATCGTTGTAAATCCTAACCATAACGCCTCCTTCTTTACCATTCCACAAAGCACGGTTACGGTGTTTTAAATCGAATAGTTTTTTAAATAAACCTTCATAAGGCATTTGACTCCAATCGATTAAATCTTTTTCAAAAAAGGCAAGTGAACGATCTAAACCGGCTTCTTGTCCGCCGTAAACCAATGGCATTCCGTTAACTGTTCCGGTTAAAACGATGGAAGCTTCTAAGCCGTTACCGAAGTTATAAACCATGTTTTTGTTCCATGAATTCATATCGTGGTTGTCGGTAAAAAGCATGCGATAGCCATCACGCGGGAAGGTGCTTACATCGTGTGCCATGTATTCCACCAAACCGCTGATGCTTTTTTTATCTCGGGTAACCGCGGCCATTTTGTCCCAAAAAGTCCAGGAGTAAGTCATATCGAAAGCTTTTTGGTGCAAGTCTCTTGATTCCCATTCGGCCAACATGAAAACGGGCTTAACGGCGTCCATTTCAGCTCGGGCATTGTCCCAAAAATCGGTTGGGATAAATCCTGCGGTATCACAACGATAGCCGTCAATATTAAAGTCTTTTACCCAATACACCATGGCTTCTGTCATGTATTTTCTTATACCCGGGTTTTCATAATCAAAATCAATCACGTCATCCCAATCATACCATGGTGTGGGTTGAAAATTCCCTTCTTCGGTTTTGGTGTACCAATCCGGATGTTCTTTGGCTAACGGATTGTCCCAAGAAGAGTGATTGGCAACCCAATCTACAATTACATACATACCCATGCTGTGGATTTTATCAACCAAGTGCTTGAAGTCGGCTTTAGTTCCAAA
Organism: Flavobacterium mekongense; assembly: GCF_047038255.1. Classification (GTDB taxonomy): domain Bacteria; phylum Bacteroidota; class Bacteroidia; order Flavobacteriales; family Flavobacteriaceae; genus Flavobacterium; species Flavobacterium mekongense. The sequence continues at coordinate 2,448,242 of NZ_CP174374.1, read as the reverse complement.
TTCAGGATTGATACCGTAATAATCTTTCACCGAATAGTAACTGCCTAAAGTGCCTTTTCTTTTTTCAACGCCTATCGGATGAATCGGCATGAGCCAAATGATATCGATTCCCATTTTTTTTATTCTGGGTAAATGGGCTTCAAAAGCTTTGAAAGTACCTTCCGGAGTAAATTGTCGCACGTTCACTTCGTAAATAGTGGCATTTTTGCTCCATTCAGGATGTTTTACTTCAACAAATTCTTTGGGTTGGTAGCGGCCTTCGTTATTTTTTTCTTTTAAACAACTTGCTAAAAGCAAGCTTACACTAAGTAGTGAAATCTTGTAAATTAGTTTCATTTAGAAGGTTTTAGGAAGCCAATTTAACAAAAAAAACCAAAACAAAAGTTTTGGTTTAAATTATTTTCTTGATGACTCTGAGGCGGTGTGTATGTCGATTTTGTTCGGCATTATATATGCCCAAATGGTCTAATCTGTCAATTCTGACTTTACCGCTGGCGTGAATGATATAATTGTTTTCCATCATGATGCCTACGTGTATGATTTTGCCTTCGTCATTGTCAAAGAAAGCCAAATCTCCGGGTTCACTTTCTTCGATAAAACTCAATGCATCGCCTTGACCGGCTTGTTGTGAAGCATCGCGTAATAAATGGTAGCCATTCAGTTTGTATACCATTTGCGTAAAACCTGAACAATCTATTCCGAAAGGTGTTTTGCCACCCCAAAGATAAGGGGCATTCAAGTATTGGTAAGCCGTGGCAATTAAATCGGATTTGGGTTTGATACCACTGGTTTTTAATCCTTCAAATTCAAATCCCTCTACGTTAATCTCGCTATGGTTTAAAAATGATAACGAAGCACCAAGCGGAATGGGCAAGAGCATGTTTTTGGCATTGGTCACATATTCCACCAAATCAGCATTTAAAATGATGGCTTCTTTGGATAAGTCGTTAAAATTCTTCTCCGAAATAACCTGATATTGTTTGGAATCAACCCAACCTTCATAATCGTCGTATTGGAGTTTGATTTTGGCCCATTGGTTTTGTTTTTCCAAGATTTCAAAATGCTCACCAAACAACACTTGCGAAACGATTTCGCTTCGATCACTAGGCTCGGCTCGTAAAGGAATTATGGCAAGGTTACAAATGGCAAACATTCAAAAGTGATTAAGGATTAAGGATTCAAGGATTTAGGAATTATAAATCCTAATTCCTAAACCCTAAATTCCTAAATTTAAATTCTTTCTATTACTATGGCAGAAGCACCACCGCCACCGTTACAGATGGCTGCTGCACCAATTTTAGCATTGTTTTGCTCCAACACGTTAATCAAAGTCACTATGATTCTCGCTCCGGAACAACCCAGTGGATGTCCTAAAGAAACAGCACCACCGTTTACATTGATTTTATTGTTGTCTAAGCCTAAGATTTTAGCATTAGCCAAACCAACCACTGCGAAAGCTTCGTTGAATTCGAAAAAGTCAACATCGGCTATCGAAATTCCGGCTTTGTCTAAGGCTTTTGGTAAGGCTTTGGCCGGTGCAGTGGTAAACCATTTCGGTTCTTGAGCTGCATCAGCATAGGATTTGATATAAGCCAATGGTTTTAAACCTAAAGCTTGTGCTTTCTCTTCGCTCATTAACACCAAAGCCGCAGCACCGTCATTAATGGTAGAAGCATTGGCAGCGGTTACCGTTCCGTCTTTAGTAAACACCGGGTTTAAGGCCGGGATTTTATCTAATTTCACGTTGGTGAATTCTTCGTCTTTGGCAAATACAATCGGCTCGCCTCGACGTTGCGGAATTTCTACCGGAACCACTTCGTTGTCAAATTTACCTTCCGCCCAAGCTTTAGCAGAACGCTCGTAAGATTGGATAGCAAAAGCATCTTGCTCTTCTCGGGTAATACCATATTCTGAAGCACACAAATCGGCACAAACCCCCATAGCATTGTTGTCGTAAGCATCGGTTAATCCGTCTTTTTGCATACCGTCAACCATAGTGGTTGGACCGAATTTTACTCCGTTTCTTAAATGTACATAGTGTGGAATCAAACTCATGTTTTCCATACCACCGGCCACCACGATTTCCGCATCACCGGTCATAATGGCTTGCGCACCTTGCATTACGGCTTTCATACCGGAAGCACATACTTTGTTAACAGTAGTAGTGGGCACCGTATTAGGTAAACCGGCAAAGATAGCGGCTTGTGTGGCAGGAGCTTGACCAACACCGGCTTGTACTACATTACCCATTAATACTTCGTCTACTAAATTCGGGTCTAAATTAATTTTATTTAAAGCGCCTTTGATGGCAGCGGCACCTAATTGTGTTGCAGTAACAGTAGATAAACTTCCCATAAAACTTCCAATGGGTGTTCTCACAGCTGATACGATAACTACTTTTTTACTCATGATGTTTAGTTGTTTGTCTCTTGGCAAGCGTGAACTTTACCTAGAGTGTTTGCCTTGCAAAGCTAAACTTTTATTGTAAAATAATGAATTGAAAGCCTAATAAATCTTTATTGTATGGCTATTGCTAAAAATCTTGTGCTTGTAGTATATTGATAGTGAACTTATTTACGAATAATTTGGTTTAAATGCTAAAAAAAGAAATGAAATAGTTGTAAATTATAGAATGATAAATTACATTTGCAACCGCTTAAAGAAAATGTTCTTTTACAAGATTGAAAATTATAGGAGAGGTGCCGGAGTGGTAACGGAGCAGATTGCTAATCTGTCGACGGGTAACCGTCGCCAGGGTTCGAGTCCCTGTCTCTCCGCTCTCGGGGTGTAGCGTAGCCCGGTTATCGCGCCTGGTTTGGGACCAGGAGGTCGCAGGTTCGAATCCTGCCACCCCGACAATTTTCAAGACATTTTCTTTGCAGGGTCTCATAGCTCAGCTGGATAGAGCAACTGCCTTCTAAGCAGTAGGTCGAAGGTTCGAATCCTTCTGAGATCACGAATAAATGAAACAACCCGAAAAAAATATCCAAGTTTGCTTGAGTATTTTTTTCGGGTTGTTTCATTTTCAAAGCGTAGCTTTGAAGGATGTTGCGCAGCAAAATCCTATTTCTTCCCTGATTAATATCCAAGTTTACTTGAGTATTTTTTTCGGGTTGTTTCATTTTCAAAGCGTAGCTTTGAAGGATGTTGCGCAGCAAAATCCTAACTGCTAAACCCCTCAGAATTGCTCATTTTCTTCGCCCCTGAAAATAAAAATCACAATTCCTGCATCTTTTTCGAATTTTTCCGGTCTTACTGATAGAAACATTTAAAATTTTATCATCATGAGAACAAAAAAATCAAATAATTGTGAGTGTGCTAACGGCGGGACATGTAATTGTGTTAACTGTCAATGTACAAATTGTAGCTGTCAAAGTTGTAAATAAAAAGCAACCCAACCTCTAAAAGGGTTGGGTTTTGTTTTGTATCTTTAAAATTACCAAAATCAGTATGAAAACAACAAAAGACATACCAACATCATTGACTTCAGCAGAAGTTTGGAATAGCTATTCAACCGAATTAAAGCGCTACATCAGAAGCAAAGTCAAAGATTCGGAATTGACTAATGATTTACTGCAAGAAGTATTTATTAAGGTTCATCTTAATTTAGAAAAAGTACAAAAAACAGAAAGTTTACGCTCTTGGATTTTTAGTATTGTTTACAATACAGTTATGAATCATTTTGGAAAACCTACCAACATGTCTTTGGATGGCAATATGCCAGAAGAAGCTACTACAGAAGAGCAACGCAGTCCGATTAGTTGTTTATTGCCAATGATTAAAAATTTGCCGGAATTGTATAGAGAACCTTTGATTCAAAGTGAAATTAACGGAAAAAAGCAGGCTGAAGTGGCTGAAATTCTAAAAATGACACTACCTGCAGTAAAATCCAGAATACAACGAGGAAGAAGATTGCTGCAGGAAGGTTTCATGGAATGTTGCCATTACCGGTTAAATGATAAAGGCTTCCTAGTAGGGGAACATCAGGAAAAAGAGGATTGCCGTATTTGCGGAAAGCACTAGTTACTGAATTGCCTTTCCTTTATAATAATTCACCAACAAATCCACAAACTTGCTGTAACTGTCAATGCCTTCTTCTTGTTGGTTAGATTTTAAATATTGGTCGTAAAAAGTATGGAAAGCTTTGTCTATTAAAGTGTCGTATTGTTGCCAAAAGGTTTCACTTTCACGATAATTTTTAAGAATCCCCGGATTGATTTTGACCTTTAAACGGTCAAATTCCTTTTCGTTTTTCATGCCTATGTTCGACATACAATAGCGTAAGGCATTGGACAAAGCCGAGTATTGAAAATACAAATCTTCGTTTTTAACACCGGCTAAAAAACCAATGAAGTTGCATTCGCTTTCGCTACCAAAACCAATTTGATGCGCCATTTCGTGGCAAACTACATTCGGAAAACCATACATCGGTAGTTTGTCGTTAACTTGAGCTTCGTTGGTAAACGGATTCAAGTAGCCGCTAAATCCCATGTAAGTTAAGGGTAAACTCAAAAGCGATTTTTTTTGGCTTGGGATTTTATAGTCAAAATAAGGATGTTCTTTCGCCAGTTGATCGTAACCGTTCTGTGTCAGTTTAAAAACGCTGTCCTGACTGTATGGATTAGTTACTTTTTTTTCTCGGTCATTGGTTATAGCAATGTGAATTGCATTTGTTTTGGTAATCAAATTTTCGGTAAACACCACCAACTCTTGTTCGGTGTATTCTCTTTTGATTTTCATTTTTTCGAACAACGGTACTCTATAGTAATTGAATGCCCAAAGCAAATGAAACAAAAAATAAGCCACTGAAATAAAACTCAATAGCGGCCAAACCTTGACTTTCCATGGTATTTTCCGATTTTTATACAGCCAATAGATGCCGTAAAGAACCACAAAACTGTAAACAATATCGCCAACAGAAAACGGAATTCTTCCCAATAAGAAACGCGAACATTTTGAAAGCCAAATATATAAGCCATTGCTGTAGAAGCGTTCCACCGTTTCCGGGAAAAAGGCTAATATTTTCAGCAGGATTAGCTGAATCAACAAAAACAACGGCAGTATATATTTTCGTTTCAAAGTATCTTTTTAAAATGTAAATATAATCACAAATCAATTTCTAAAGTAGTTAAACTTTGTAACTTTGCCAAGCTGAGTGACTGAGTCGCTGAGTCGCTGAGTAACTTAGTTATTTATCGGCTAAAGACGAGTCTAAACTCAGCCACTTAGTAACTTAGCAACTTAAAAATAAAATGAGCCAAGACATTAGAAACTTAGAGCCTAAAGCCCTTTGGAACAAGTTTGCCGATTTAAATGCGGTACCGCGTCCGTCTAAAAAAGAAGAGCGCGTCATAGAATTCATGAAAAACTTCGGAAACAGTTTAGGATTAGAAACTTTTGAAGATGATATCCGAAATGTAATCATCCGTAAACCTGCTACTCCCGGGATGGAAAACCGTAAACCTATCGTATTGCAAGGTCACTTGGATATGGTGCATCAAAAAAATAACGATACCGAGTTCGACTTTTTAACGCAAGGCATCGATATGTATGCGGATGGCGATTGGGTACGCGCTAAAGGAACTACATTGGGAGCCGACAACGGTTTGGGTGTAGCTGCTATTATGGCTATTTTAGAAAGTAAAGACATTCCGCATCCTGCTATTGACGCCTTGTTTACCATAGATGAAGAAACCGGAATGACTGGTGCTTTGAACTTAAAAGCCGGTATTTTAAAAGGAGAAATTCTACTGAATTTAGATACGGAAGAAGACGATGAAATCGATATCGGTTGTGCCGGTGGTATCGACGTTACGGCTACCAGAACTTATCATGAGGAAGAAACTCCGGAAGGTTCTGTGGGTTACACTATTACTGTGAAAGGCTTGAATGGCGGTCACTCCGGTATGGATATCAACAAAGGATTAGGGAATGCCAACAAAATCATGAACCGTTTTTTGTTTGACGGATTTGAAAACTTCGGATTGCAAATCGCTGAAATTAATGGCGGTAGTTTGCGCAATGCGATACCGCGTGAAAGTGTGGCCAAAGTGATTGTAGCCGGTATGTATGATGAGGCATTTGTATTTGATATGCAAGAAATCATCAACGATATCAAAACCGAATTCAAAACGACAGAACCTAACTTAACCATCGAAATTGTAAAGAGCGATTTACCGGCGAAAGTGATGGATTTAGGCGTGCAAGAAGGGTTGTTGCGTTCGATTTATGCGGCGCATAACGGCGTATACCGTATGAGTGCCGACATGGCTGATTTGGTGGAAACTTCTAATAATATTGCCAGAGTAGTGGTGAAAGACGGACAAATTTCTATCCAGAATTTGACTCGTTCCTCAGTAGAAAGTTCTAAAATGGATTTGGCTAATGGCTTGCGTTCGGCTTACGAATTGTTTGGTTGCGAAGTTGAATTCGGCGGCAGCTATCCGGGTTGGACACCGAATGTAAATTCGGAAATCTTAAAAGTTTTGGTCGATATTTACGAAAAACAAAACGGAACCAAACCCAATGTAGTGGCTTGTCACGCCGGATTGGAATGTGGAATTTTAGGAACTAACTACCCTGGAATGGACATGATTTCTTTCGGGCCGACGATTCACGGTGCGCACAGTCCGGATGAAAGAGCTTCGATTAAATCGTCTCAAAAATTCTGGAAATTCTTTTTAGAGATTTTAGCTAACATTCCTGCCAAAAATTAGATTGTTAGACATCTTAGAATATTAGATTATTAAAAACCCGTTCAACAAATGAGCGGGTTTTTTATTGTTATCTTTGCCCAAAATTATATTATGCTCCAAAGTCTCTACCATATTTTTCGCAACGAATGTCCCAATTGCCACAAAGGCAAAGTGTTTGCTGATAAGAGTTTTTTCTTCAGTTTGGGTTTCCCGAGGATGAACGAATACTGCAGTCATTGTAACACTAAATTTGAAAAAGAACCGGGTTATTTTTTCGGCGCTATGTTTGTGAATTACGGTTTAACCGTAGGACAAGGCATCATTACTTACGCTATTGCGAGTCCGTTTTTTGACAAAACCTTCGATTTGAGAATCATTCCGATTATTGCCACTGTAATTATTTTGCTCAGTTGTTTTAATATCCGATTGTCGCGGATGATTTGGATTTATCTGTTCAAAAATTATTCGCGTTAATCTCGTTTTTTATTTCGTTTCCCATACCAAATCAAGAAACCTGTAATTGGCAAACTCGCAATCAACAAACTAATCAAAAAGGCAAAAACTTTTCCGGGTAAACCCAATATAGCTCCGGTATGAATGTCGTAATTCATTCGGATGAGTTTATCGGAAGCTGTAGCGTTAGCTAACTTTCCGTAAATGTGTTTGACTTCTTTTTCTTTTAAAGTGTATTGATCGAAATAACGATAGTCGGTTTTCCAATAAGTGCCTTTGTCCAAGTTAGCGTTGGCGGCTATTGAGCTCGAATCGGTTTCCGGCGGATGGACTTCTATCGATTGGGCATTGGGATAGTCTTTTTGCATGAGGAACCACACTTTATCCAGCGGTTTCTCAATGGCAGAAACTGAGATTTCTTTTTGGGATATAGGATCTTCATAGACCAATGATTTTTCGCCACCAATTAAAGTGTAATAGCCGTAAGCAAACCAAGGAAATCCCCAAACCAATCCTGTAATGGCAAATATCAAAGCGATAGCCATTACGTAAAATCCGGTAATATTGTGCAAATCGTAGTTTTTACGTTTCCATTTTATCCCGTCTTTCCAACGAAACCAAAAGCGTTGTTTGGCGGCTTTTTTGTTTTTGGGATACCAAAGAATCAAGCCTGTAATTAACATTAACAGAAAGATTAAGGTTGCCGAAGCAATAACCGTTTGCCCGATTTCATGCGGTAGCCAGAGGTAAAAATGACCGTCCAAAACCCAACGGAAAAAGCCCGAATACATATCGGCGACTTCCAAAATTTCTCCCGTATACGGATTGAGGTAAATGATGTTGTAATAATCGTTTAGTTTGTTTTGGTCGTCGTGACTGAAAAAAATGGCTTCTGCCGACTGACTTTGACCATTGTATTTGATGGCGTGGAGCGATTGCTGCGGCAATTCGGCACGGGCTATTTTTTCTAATTCAGAAGGTAGGAGGAAAGCTTTGTTTTGTTTTTCCACAAAGCGATAGGTTTCTGTGATGTTCTGAATTTCTTCTTGAAAAGCGTACAAACAGCCTGTAATGGCGATGATAAAAACAATACTGCCGGAAGCCAATCCTAACCAAAGATGGATATTTCTGATGATTTTTTTAAAGCCTACTTTTTTCATTGACTAAGATTAAAAACTCCTCACCGAAATGAGGAGTTCCATTAAACAAACAAAAACCAAATTTTAATAGGGATTAAAATTTATACGTTAATCCGGCAGTTAAACTTCTCAAACGTTGAGGCGTAACGGTTGACCAACCGGTATAATATTTTTCGTTGAACAAATTGTTCACTTTTAAAGTAATGTTAAATTTATCGTTGTTATAGGATAGCGCCGAGTTCAAGATAGTGTAATCCGGTAAGGCAAAAGTCCCGATATTGGCTCTGTTCAGGGTTTTGTGCTCGCTCGCATGGTTACCACCAATACCCAAACCGAAACCTTTCAATTTTCCTTCGGTAAAGAAGTAATTCGCCCACAAATTCACTAAGGTTTTCGGACCGGCTTCTTCCGGACGCAAGCCTAAATAGCCGCTATCGGTATTGTCTTTAGTCACTTCGCTGTCGTTGTAACTGTAACCACCAATGATGTTGAAACCTTTAATCGGGTTTACCGTTACGCTTAATTCAACACCTTTGCTTTCCACTTCGCCGCCTTGTACAGAAGCATTCGGGTTGGTAGCGTCAGCCATTAGTCGATTTTTAACGTTGATGTCGTAGTAGCTCAAGGAAGCCGAAATAATGTCTTTGTACAAGTTGGTTTTTAATCCGAATTCGTATTGGTTGGCTTGTTCCGGATCGAAAGTTGCGGCTACGGTATTGGTTGGACCGTCAGCTCTTTGTCCGGGTTCGATATTTTTAAAACCATTCATGTAATTCCCGAAAACCGACACTTTGTTTTCAATAATTTGGTATACGGCTCCGAATTTTGGGGAAACCGCAATCTGACTTTTCACTTCCTCAGCGGCATAAGCTGAAGTTTTTCCTCTGAATTCATCTACACGCAAACTCGCCATTACCGATAGTTTATTGGTAATATTGATAACATCCGATACATAAGCACTCACCACTTGCGATTCGGTATCCGAATTGGGTTCGAAAGTGCCGGCTAATAAGTTGTCGATACCGGCTTGGGTTAAATTGGCTGCACCCGAATCAGTTTGGTTTACCAAAGAAATCGTTCCGGCGCCCACCCAGTTATTACTGGCGTTTAGGATGTTTTGGGCGTAATAATCGATACCGATAACCATGCGGTTTCTGAGGTTACCGATTTTGAAATCTCCGATAAAGTTTTGTTGGATATCCGTAGCAAGGGTTTGTCCGTTTCGTTTAGAGATAAAACGCGTGAACTCGTCACCATTAGCCGAATCCCACAAATAGGAATAATAGCCATTGGTTTTGCTGTTGCTTCTGGATAAAACGGTTTGCGAGGTCCAGTTGTCTGACAATTTGTAAAGCATTTGCGCTTGTAAGTTGAAGGTCGGATTGCTGATAGTCAATTCGTTTGAAGTGTATGATTTTTTATAATTCTGTTCGAATAAGTCGATTGAATTGAACGACAAAGGCGAATAACGACTCAAGAAAATCATGGGAGCATTAGCCGAAGTTCTGTTAGTGAATTCCGTATTAATTAAAAATGATAACTTATCGTTTACCTTGTAACTTAAGGATGGCGCTACGAAAAGCGATTTAGAAAATCCGGCATCTTGAAAAGAGTTTTCGTTTTGGTATGCCGAAGTGATTCGCACTGCAACGTCTTTATTGAGCGGCACATTCACATCGGCTGTGATGCGATCCATACCGTAAGTTCCGGCATTGTATCCGATTTCACCACTGAAGTTTTGGTGCGGTTTTTTGGTTACGATGTTGATTAAACCGCCGTATGAAATTAAACTGCTGCCAAATAAGGTTCCCGATGGACCTTTGATAACTTCAATATTGTCGACATTAATTGGGTCGATACTACCGTTATTGATGCCCGGCAATCCGTTTACCATAGTGGGCTGTACCGAAAATCCTCTCATGGAATAAAACTCGGCACCATCGCCACCACGACCGGTAGATTCCCATAGACGCGTTACTCCGGTAGCGTTTTTCAAGGCGTCGTTAAAGTTGGTCACTACTTGCTCTTTCAGTAATTCGCTCGTAACGGTATTGTACACTTGCGGATTCTCGATGTTGTTGAGTGGCATTTTGGATACTGTAGTACTTTTTTCTCTTTTGTACTTGTATTTGTTGTTGTTGATTTCAACTTCTTTTAAAGCATTGATGGTATCTTTTTTGGTTTCTTGTCCAAAAGCAGCCATCGACACTAAAAAAGCCGTAGTTAGGGTTGCTATGATTTTCATTCTTATTTAGATTAAATTAAAATAATATTGCAAATCTATAAATACAGAAATAAATAAAAAAATTTATTTAGACTAAATATAAATAATATTTTTTATCGAATTGATTTACTTACGTTTAGACATAAAAAAATCTCGCGGCTTAGGCGAGATTTGATGAGATTTATTGAGAATTACAGGGTTATTTCTTTTGCATCGGATAGCTTTCGGTACTTGGTTTGCCTTGTTGTTTTCCTGAAATTGTGGCCACTAATGACTTTTCGTTGACTTTTTTGTAGACAATTTTTTGAGGATAATCGTGTTTCGGATTTTCGAAAGTAAAGTTGTTTTCTGCTTCTGAAGTGAGTTTAAAATCAACGGCTTCGTCGTTGTTTTGTCCCTTTACAGTTGGGCGATACACCAAGTCATCATTAACTTGTGTCAACACTATACTTTCGTTGTGTACCGTGTCTTTTTTATTGATGATAAAATAGGTTTGCCCCGAAAAAGTACTGTCATTGGTTTTGATCCAGGTTTCGGTTAAATAACCTTCCGGAGTAGTATTTTCCCATTGGCCAATGAGCCAACTCATCTTTTCGAGTTTTTCAAATTGTTTGTCGGATTTGTTTTGGCAGGAACCGAATACAATAATAGTTATAATAAGGATTGATTTTTTCATAATAGTGCATTTGTATTGCAATAGTACAAAAAAAAACGCAACAGTCACTAGCCCTGATGGTAGCGAAAATCCTTTTTGCCATTGGTAATGTTGCAACGCTTATGGTTCAACGTTGTGGCAAAAAGATTGCAGCGTACAGCAGGAGACAGCTCCAAAAAAAATAAAATTTATTGCTTTATTTTGCCTAAATTTGCACACTTTTAAAAGAAAACTGCAACAATGTTAGAGAGATTACAATATGTAAAACAGCGCTTCGACGAGATTTCGGATTTGATTATTCAGCCCGATGTAATTGCCGATCAAAAGCGTTACGTACAGTTAAATCAGGAATACAAAACCTTGAAAGCCCTTATGGATAAACGTGAGGAGCTGATCAATGTGACCGGAAATATCGAAGAAGCCAACGAAATTATTGCCGATGGCTCGGATGCCGAAATGGTAGAAATGGCCAAAATGCAGTTGGATGAAGCCAAAGAGCGTTTGCCGCAATTGGAAGAAGAAATCAAGTTCATGCTTATCCCGAAAGATCCGGAAGATGCCAAGAACGTGATGGTGGAAATCCGTGCCGGAACCGGTGGTGATGAAGCTTCCATTTTTGCGGGTGACTTGTATCGTATGTACACCAAATACTGTGAAAGCAAAGGTTGGAGAACTTCGGTAGTCGACATGAACGAAGGAACTTCGGGCGGTTTTAAAGAGGTTATTTTTGAAGTGACCGGAGAAGATGTTTACGGTACTTTAAAATTCGAAGCCGGTGTACACCGCGTGCAACGTGTACCGCAAACGGAAACCCAAGGAAGAGTGCATACCTCGGCAGCTACAGTGATGGTGTTGCCGGAAGCTGAAGAGTTCGACGTGCAAATCGACATGAATGATGTGCGAATCGACTTTTTCTGTTCCTCAGGACCGGGCGGACAATCGGTAAATACGACCAAATCGGCCGTTCGTATGACGCACATTCCTACCGGATTGGTAGCCCAATGTCAGGATGAAAAATCACAGCATAAAAACAAAGACAAAGCCTTAACGGTATTGCGTTCGCGTTTGTACGAAATGGAATTGGCCAAAAAGCAAGAGGAAGATGCTAAAAAGCGTAATTCTCAGGTAAGCAGCGGCGACCGTTCGGCTAAAATTCGCACCTACAATTATGCGCAAGGCAGAATTACGGACCACCGAATCGGATTGAGCATTTTCGACCTGGACGGCTTTATGAACGGTAACCTTCAAAAAATGATTGACGAGTTACAGTTGGTAGCCAACACCGAAAAATTAAAAGAAAGCGAAGTTTTCTAAGATACCGGGCCTCATTCATTGAGGCTTTTTTTATGTTAGAAGCGAATGGCTCGGGCTTTATCGGGTATGGCAATTCCCGCTGTCCGCGCTACAAGGTAGCTGCTCCCATCGGGGCTAAAGAGCTAACTATCGGAGGGCTTGGGTGATTTTTTACAACTAATATTGCAAAAACTTTGCGAACTTTACATACAAACTAACTATAATGACAACAACACAACTCATCCAACAAATTCAAAACAAAAAGTCCTTTCTCTGTATAGGTTTGGACGTCGATTTACACAAAATACCATCGCACTTATTAACGCTGGAAGATCCGATTTTCGAATTCAACAAAGCCATTATCGACGCTACGCACGATTTATGTGTTTCCTATAAACCCAATATGGCTTTCTATGAAGCCCACGGATTAAAAGGCTGGACATCGCTCCAAAAAACCATCAACTATATCAACGAAAACTATCCTGAAATCTTCACCATAGCCGATGCCAAACGCGGCGATATAGGGAATACATCTACCATGTACGCCAAAGCCTTTTTGGAAGATTTGAACTTCGACAGTGTAACGGTTGCGCCTTATATGGGCAAAGACAGTGTTGAACCTTTTTTAGCTTTCGAAAACAAACACACCATATTGTTAGCGCTGACTTCCAACGAAGGTGCCTTTGATTTTCAAACGCAAAATGTAGGTCATGACGCTTTGTATCAAAAGGTAATCAAAACATCAAAAACTTGGAAAAACAGTCAGAATTTGATGTATGTAGTAGGCGCCACCAAAGCCGAATATTTTGCGGAAATCCGTAAAATTGTACCGAACAATTTTTTATTGGTTCCCGGTGTAGGAGTGCAAGGCGGCAGTCTTTCAGAGGTTTGCAAATACGGAATGAACGAAGAGATAGGTTTATTAATCAACTCTTCCAGAGCGATCATTTACGCTTCTAACGGTACTGATTTTGCCGAAAAGGCCAGGGAAGAAGCATTGCTATTGCAACAGGAAATGGAAGGAATTTTAAAGACTTTGTAAATCTCAGTCAAACAACCATGAAAACCTTTATTGATCAACTCGGCACTTCTCATACTTTCGAAACTACACCTAAGCGAATCGTTTCTTTAGTGCCATCGCTAACCGAATTGTTATACGATTTGGGTTTGGAAGAGAGTATTGTCGGAATTACAAAATTTTGTGTGCATCCGTTTCATTTCAAATCGACCAAAAAAATCATTGGCGGAACTAAAAATGTGCATGTTGAAAAAATACGATTGCTCCAACCGGATATCATCATTGCCAATAAAGAAGAGAATACGCTTGAGATAGTGCAACAATTGACCGAGATTTGTCCGGTTTGGGTTACCAACATCATTACTTTAGAAGACAATAATAAAATGATAGCTGATTTTGGGCAGTTGTTCAACAAAAGAACTGAAGCGCAAAAATGGATTGATAAAATTCAGTTTGCCCATCTTGATTTTGAGCACTTCATTCAAGGCCAACCTACATACAAAGCGGCTTACTTTATTTGGGCGAATCCTTATATGGTAGCTGGTGGCGATACCTTTATCAACGAAATGTTGCGTCTGAATAAATTCCAAAACATCTACGAAAACAATCCTAATGTTACCGGCAGATATCCGGAAGTGGAAATCAAGAAAATTCGTTTAGAAGGTGATCCCGATTTGGTCTTGTTGTCTTCGGAACCGTTTCCTTTTAAAGATGAACACGCCTTTGAATTAGGCCGATTTACGCATCACGCCAAAACGTTTTTTGTGGATGGCGAAATGTTCTCTTGGTATGGCAGTCGCTTAGTCAAAGCCTTTGATTACTTTAAAAAACTACATCAAAAATTAGCATAAAAAAAAGCCGATGCTTTCCCAAGCACCGGCATTTTTTAACTAACCTAACCAAATAATAAAAAACCAATCTTATTACGTTACAAAGATAAGCCTCGATTTCAAGTTGCTGTGTTAAGGTTTTGTTATTCTTATGTTATTGATTTCTAAAAAATTAAGGTTTTTTGTCTTGTAGCGCAAATACTTTCTTCAATAATGGAGAAGTTCTGGCACTTAATTGCGTTCTAATGTCTTTCTCTTCTATGGCAATCATTGTAAACACACCTTGTAAGGCTTTGTTAGTCGTGTAATCTGTCAGATCGGGATTAATCTTGGTAACCAACGGAATACTGTTGTACTTTTTGATGATGTTGGCCCAGACTTTATCAGCGCCTACTTTGGCTAACGAACTTTGAATTACCGGACTGAATTTGGCATATAGCGGAGTAGTCGTTGTAGATTGTAAATAAGTAGTAGCCGCATTTTCATTGCCCATCAAAATGTTTTTGGCATCGGTAAAACTCATGTTCTTAACGGCGTCTACAAATATCGGCGTCGATTCTTTTACGGCTTCTTCAGCAGCGCGATTCAAGAGTAAAATACCTTCATCAGCCAAATCGCTCATGCCCATTTTGCGGAGTGTTTTGTCTACTTTTTGTAATTCTTCCGGGAGTAAAATTTTCACCAATTCGTTTTTGTAAAAGCCGTCGGTTGCGGTTAACTTACTCACTTGCTTCTCAATGCCTTTATTCAAAGCTTCTTTCAACCCTTTGGAAATATCGGTGGATGTTAATGAACTCAAACTTTTAGGAGTGTTTTTAACGGGTAATTTATTTTTTAAATTGTCTAAGGCTTTAATTTGTGACATTCCTAAAAACGGAACGAGTAGGAGTAGCGCGACTTTTGTTTTCATAAGCGGTTTCTTTTTTTCAAAAGTAAGCAATCTTCGTGCCGATTTATAGTTAAAGCTTGATTATATTATATAGTAGAAATTTTTGAAAAAAAACATTCAAATTACTTTTGAATTTCAATTTGACTGATAAAATTCAGTTAAGTTTTACTCCTATTTTTCTTGAAATCATTGTTCTGTTAGATAAAATTAATCATCGATTAACTTTGATGTGATTGAATAAAAATAAGTTCGTTTAAATTTGTAATATTTTTTTTGATAATTTTGGTTAAGTTTGATATAAATTCCTAAATTTAATTATTTTAATTTTAACTGCTAATCTTTATCCATTATGAAAAAACTTTTAAAATCATTTTTTTTATTGTTTACGACAATGATTTTAGCCCAAACAGCCCCAACTATTCAATGGCAAAAATCTCTAGGAGGTACTAATGGTGGAGATCACGCATATAGTGTTATTCAGACTGCTGATGGAGGTTATATTGCTGCAGGTTCATGTTCCTCAAATAATGGTATTGTGACGGGGAATCACGGATCTGGAGATTTTTGGATTGTTAAATTATCATCAGGAGGAGTATTGCAGTGGCAGAAGTCTTTGGGAGGAACTGGTTTTGAAGAGGCTCAGAGTATAATTCAAACATCCGATGGTGGATATATTGTGGTTGGATTTTCAAATTCAAATAATGGCGATGTTACAGGTAATCATGGTGTAGAGGATTATTGGGTTGTGAAATTATCATCAACAGGAACTATTCAATGGCAAAAATCTCTCGGTGGAACAGGTAATGAACAGGCAAAAAGTGTTGTTCAATCTACAGATGGGGGGTACGTTATAGTAGGTTATTCTAAGTCTAATAATGGTGATATTACAGGAAATCATGGAAATAGTGATTTTTGGATTGTAAAATTATCTTCATTGGGAGTTATTGAGTGGCAGAAGGCTATTGGAGGCTCAGCATTTGAGGAAGCCCACAGTATAATTAATACGTCAGATGGGGGATATATGGTGGCTGGATTCAGCACATCAAATAACGGAGATATAACAGGGAACCAAGGCAGTGGAGATTATTGGGTTGTCAAGTTAACATCCTCAGGGGCTGTACAATGGCAAAAAGCGTTGGGCGGAACAAATAATGATGAGGCTTATAGTATTATTCAAACTAATGATGGAGGGTACGTAGTTGCCGGTACTTCAAGTTCTAATAATGGTGATGTAACTGTAAACCAAGGTGGTGATGATTACTGGATTATTAAATTGAATTCTACTGGTGTTATACAATGGCAAAAATCCTTAGGAGGTTCAAATGATGATCAAGCATTTAGTATAGTTAAAACTGTCGATGGAGGCTACTTTATTGCCGGAAGTTCAGATTCAAATGATGGAGATGTAACTGGAAACCATGATGGTACAGATTATTGGGTAGTCAAAATAAATTCTACAGGTTCTAAACAATGGCAAAAATCTTTGGGAGGTTCAGAGTGGGATTATGCCTATAGTGCTATCCAAACAGCCGATGGAGGATTCGTAATTGGAGGATATGCAAATTCAAATGATGGAGACGTTACAGGAAATAGCGGTGATGATTATTGGATAGTGAAACTTGCTTCTGAAGCACTCGAGGTTAGCACTTTTAATCAAAATAATGTAAAACTCTATCCTAATCCTACAACAAATATCTTTAAAATCGAGGGTATAACCGTAAAAAATGTTTTAATTACTGATTTTATGGGTAAAACAGTTTTGAACACAACCAGTACCAATTCGTCTGTCAATATCAGCAGTTTGCAAAACGGAATTTATTTTGTTAGAGTAGAAAGCGAAAACGGAAACTCCATTACACATAAAATTATCAAGGAATAAAACTCAAACATTGTTCAATATTTTATAAAAAAAAACATAAAATGCCTCTGTTATTAGGAGGTATTTTTTTTTGAAAACTACCAAAATTCAAAAACCCAAGTTCCTAATTTTTCTGTAAATTGCACCCTCAAAACAGACACTTATTTAACAATGGTTCAAGAACAGCCCTATATTCCTAAAAATAAAGTAAGAATTGTTACTGCAGCTTCCCTTTTCGATGGTCATGATGCCGCCATCAACATTATGCGTCGTATTATCCAAGCCACCGGTGTAGAAGTAATACATTTAGGTCACGACCGTAGCGTGGAAGAAGTCGTTAACACTGCTATTCAGGAAGATGCTAATGCGATTGCGATGACTTCGTATCAAGGCGGTCACAATGAGTACTTTAAATACATGTACGATTTGTTGAAAGAAAAAGGCGCCGGACACATCAAAATTTTTGGTGGTGGTGGTGGTGTAATATTGCCTTCTGAGATTTCAGAATTGCACGAATACGGTATTACCCGAATTTATTCGCCGGATGACGGTCGCGCTATGGGATTGCAAGGCATGATTAACGACTTGGTAAAACAAGCCGATTTTCCGGTTGGTAACGAACTCAACGGTGAAATCAATCACTTAGAGGAAAAGAATCCTACGGCGATTGCCCGTGTGATTTCTTCGGCAGAAAATTTTCCTGAAGTAGCTAAAGAAACACTCGATGCCATCCATAAGAAAAATGAAACGACTCAAATTCCTGTTCTGGGAATTACCGGAACCGGTGGAGCCGGAAAATCATCCTTAGTGGATGAATTGGTACGCCGATTTTTAATTGATTTCCCGGAGAAAACCATCGGGTTAATTTCGGTCGATCCATCCAAAAGAAAAACCGGAGGCGCTTTGTTGGGCGACAGAATTCGGATGAATGCCATCAATAATCCAAGAGTTTATATGCGTTCGTTGGCTACTCGTCAGTCAAATTTGGCTTTGTCTAAATATGTCAACGAAGCCATTCAGGTATTAAAAGCGGCGAAATACGACATCATTATTTTAGAAACTTCGGGTATCGGACAAAGTGATACAGAGATTTTAGAGCATTCCGATGTTTCACTATATGTGATGACACCTGAGTTTGGGGCTGCAACCCAATTGGAGAAAATCGATATGTTGGATTTTGCCGATTTGGTAGCGATTAACAAATTCGACAAACGCGGTGCTTTGGATGCGATTCGCGATGTAAAAAAACAATACCAACGCAACCATAATTTATGGGATGTCAATCCCGATGATATGCCGGTTATCGGAACCATTGCTTCTCAGTTTAATGATCCGGGCATGAATACACTCTACAAAAAAATCATGGATAAAATTGTAGAGAAAACGGGCGCCGATTTACAATCGACTTTCGAAATCACTCGCGAAATGAGTGAGAAGATATTTGTTATTCCGCCACACAGAACAAGATATTTATCCGAGATAGCCGAGAACAATCGCAAGTACGACGAGACAGTTTTAACGCAAGTGGAAGTGGCTCAAAAGCTATACGGTATCTACAAAACCATTGAAAGTGTGGCCAAAAAGCAACTGCAAATTGACAAGTCTGGAATTGAAGTTAACAGTTTGAATTTCAATGAAGATAACAAAGAGTTTCTAAACTTATTGTTGAAAGAATTCGACCGCGTTAAAATGAACTTAGATCCGTTCAATTGGGAAATTATCCACACATGGAACGACAAAGTCAATAAATATAAAAATCCGGTTTACAGCTTTAAAGTCCGCGACAAAGAAATCAAAATTCAAACGCATACCGAAAGCTTATCACATTCTCAAATCCCGAAAGTGGCTTTGCCTAAATACCAAGCTTGGGGCGATATTTTAAAATGGAATTTACAAGAAAATGTACCGGGTGAATTCCCGTTTGCTTCCGGTTTGTATCCGTTTAAAAGAGAAGGCGAAGATCCAACGCGTATGTTTGCCGGAGAAGGCGGACCTGAACGCACCAACCGTCGTTTTCATTACGTATCTTTAGGTATGCCGGCCAAGCGTTTGTCAACGGCTTTTGACTCGGTTACCTTGTACGGAAACGATCCTGATTTGCGTCCGGATATTTACGGTAAAATAGGTAATGCCGGCGTTTCGATTTGTTGTTTAGACGACGCCAAGAAATTGTATTCCGGTTTCGATTTGAGTCACCCTATGACTTCGGTGTCTATGACGATTAACGGTCCGGCGCCAATGCTGTTAGGCTTCTTCATGAACGCGGCTATCGATCAAAACTGTGAAAAATACATCATTGAAAATAACCTTCAAGTAGAAGTTGAAGAAAAAATCAAAGAAATCTACAAGAAGAAAGGTTTACCAAGACCAAGATATAACGGCGAATTGCCACAAGGAAATAATGGTTTAGGCTTGATGTTGTTAGGCGTAACCGGTGACCAAGTGTTGCCAAAAGAAGTGTATGACGACATTAAAATCAAAACTTTGACGCAAGTTCGCGGTACGGTTCAAGCCGATATTTTAAAAGAAGACCAAGCGCAAAACACTTGTATTTTCTCTACCGAGTTTGCACTGCGTTTGATGGGCGACGTTCAGGAATATTTCATCCAAAAGAATGTCCGCAATTTTTACTCGGTTTCGATTTCCGGTTACCACATTGCCGAAGCAGGAGCGAACCCAATTACGCAATTGGCTTTCACCTTGGCTAACGGTTTCACTTATGTGGAATATTACCTAAGTCGCGGCATGAACATCAACGATTTCGGTCCGAATTTGTCGTTCTTCTTCTCGAACGGAATCGATCCGGAATACGCCGTGATTGGTCGCGTAGCTCGTAAAATTTGGGCGAAAGCCATGAAAAACAAATACGGTGCTAACGAGAGAGCGCAAATGTTGAAATATCATATTCAAACTTCGGGTCGTTCGTTACACGCGCAGGAAATTGACTTTAACGACATTCGTACCACGTTACAAGCCTTGTATGCCATTTACGACAACTGTAATTCGCTGCATACCAATGCTTACGACGAAGCCATTACCACGCCAACGGAAGAATCAGTGCGCAGAGCGATGGCCATTCAGCTGATTATCAACAAAGAATTAGGATTGGCTAAGAATGAAAATCCAATTCAAGGTTCCTTTATCATTGAAGAACTGACAGATTTGGTGGAAGAAGCTGTGTTACAGGAATTCGACCGTATCACAGAACGCGGTGGTGTTTTAGGCGCTATGGAAACCATGTACCAAAGAAGTAAAATTCAGGAAGAAAGTTTGTACTACGAAACCTTGAAACATACAGGAGAATTCCCAATTATAGGGGTGAATACGTTCTTGAGTTCCAAAGGATCGCCAACCGTAATTCCGGCTGAAGTGATTCGCGCTACAGAGGAAGAAAAGCAATTCCAAATTAGTACGTTGCATAACCTTCACCAAGCACATGCGGGCAAGGAAGCAGAACAATTGCAAAGCTTGCAAGAGGCTGCCATCAATAACAAGAATATTTTTGAAAAATTAATGGAAGCCACAAAGTATTGTTCGTTAGGACAAATTACTTCCGCTTTGTTTGAAGTGGGCGGTCAGTACCGACGCAATATGTAAGCTGAATTAGAATTATAAAATGATAAAACCTCACTAATAGTGAGGTTTTTTATTTATCATCCGGATTTTGATTAAATTTTCGCACCATCGATTTCAACAAAGCCGCGCGTTCGGCTTTCTTGGTTTTTTCCCTATCTTGCGCTTTGTGAAGCTTATCGTTGTAGGCTTTGATGTTTTTGGCGTTTTTTCGACTCATGGGTCAAAAATATAAAATTATCTTAAAATAAAAGTTTGGCATCAATATTGAACGGCTCAAAATATCATCAACCATTTAAATTATTATGTTATGAAAAAAATTACCCTTGTTTTAGCTTTTATCGGGATGATAGCGCTACAAAGTTGTACAGTGAATGAAGACAATGGAAACGGTATAGATAACGACACCATAGGTGAAGTTTTTGAATATACTAATGTGAACTTTTTACCGAATAGTTATACAGTGGTGTTGAATTTTCCGCATACTATTTATAGTTCTGATATGGTGTTAGTTTACCGATTATCGGATGTTTTTCAAGGAGAAGATGTTTGGAAGTTATTGCCTGAAACTTACTATTTTAATGATGGTACTTTAGACTATCGTTATGATTTTAACTTCACAAGATTTGATGCAGAAGTATATTTAGAAGGATTTGATTTGGCAGGATTGTCTCCAGCAGTCAGACTGAATCAAGTTTTAAGAGTGGTTGTAATACCGGCTTTTCAAGCCAATAAAGTGGCTTCCAAAAAAGTAGATTTCAATGATTATAATGCTGTAATCAATGCTTATAATATTGATGAAAGTAAAATCATCAAGATTCAACAATAATGTAACTTAATTAAATAAAAAAACCATCCTAAACCGGATGGTTTTTTTATGTTGACCAGGTATCTTTGAGAAACATCAATCGAAGTTACTTCGGCATTATGCCATATTCTCAACATTAGCTTCAGCCAATTTAGCGTAAGTACCGTTGACTAATTTTTCGCGTATAGCTTCAAAAGCTGATAGCGTTTCGTTGATATCTGCTAAAGTATGCGAAGCTGTTGGAATCATACGCAACAAGATAATGCCTTTCGGGATTACCGGATACACTACAATCGACAAGAAAATACCGTAGTTTTCTCTTAAGTCGTTTACCATCACCATGGCTTCCGGAATGGAACCTTCTAAGTAAACCGGAGTTACACAAGTGTTGGTGTCGCCTATGTTGAAACCTCTTTCTTTTAACCCGTTTTGCAACGCATTTACGTTTTCCCAAAGTTTGTCTTTCAAGCCCGGATTGTCTCTCAACAATTGCAATCTTTTCAAAGCACCAACAGTTTGTATCATTGGCAAAGCTTTGGCGAACATTTGAGAACGTAAGTTGTATTTCAAATAATCAATAACGTCTTTATCACCTGCTAAGAAAGCGCCGATACTGGCCATAGACTTTGCAAAAGTGGAGAAATAAACATCAATACCGTCTTGACAACCTTGTTCTTCTCCGGCGCCGGCGCCTGTTTTACCCAGTGTTCCGAAACCATGAGCGTCGTCGACTAACAAACGAAAATTGTATTTCTTTTTCATTTCCACAATTTCTTTCAACTTTCCTTGTTGGCCGCGCATTCCGAATACGCCTTCGGTGATAAATAAGATTCCACCTCCGGTTTCCAAAGCCATTTTGGTTGCACGTTGCAAGTTTTTCTCCATGCTTTCCAAATCGTTGTGCTTATAGGTAAAACGTTTACCCATGTGTAAGCGCACACCATCGATAATACAAGCGTGAGCATCAACGTCGTAAACGATAATATCATTTTTGGTTACCAAAGCGTCGATAGCTGACATTATCCCTTGGTATCCAAAATTCAATAAGTAAGCCGCTTCTTTTTGTACAAAAGCAGCTAATTCTCTTTCTAGTTGTTCGTGAGCATCGGTGTGTCCACTCATCATACGCGCGCCCATTGGGTAAGCAGCACCGTATTGTGCAGCAGCATCGGCATCAGCTTTGCGTACTTCAGGATGATTAGCTAATCCGAGATAGTCGTTCAAACTCCAATTCAAAATGTCCTTGCCGTGGAATTTCATTCTCGGCCCTAATTCACCTTCTAATTTTGGAAATACATAGTAACCTTCTGCTTGTGAAGCCCATTTTCCTAACGGACCTTTATTGTTTTGTATTCTTTCGAATAAATCTTTTACCATCGTAAATGTATTTAAAAACGAGGCAAAAGTAGGCATAAATTTAGTTTACTCCTAATCCTAACAGGGGTAAATTTTGAACCGTTTATTGTTAAAAAGCCAAATATTATTTAGCTTACCAATAATTTTACAATTTCGAATAAAGTGTCTTTGTCGACAGGTTTCGATAAATATTTGTTCATGCCTATTTCGATTACACGGGTTTTGGTACTTTCCATCACATCGGCGGTTAGGGCTATAATTGGAATTTCTTTTTTATGTTCACCGGCTTCTCCGTTTCGAATGGCAATAGTGGCTTCGTAACCATCCATCACAGGCATTTGTAGATCCATCAGGATAATGTCATAATGATTTTCTGTTAATTTTTTCAAGCCTTCTTCACCATTATTGGCAAATTCAACCGTAGTGTTACGCCATTTTTTGGTAATCATTTTAATTACCATTTGGTTCATAGCATTGTCTTCTACCACTAATATGGATTTCCCTTCTAAATCATATTCTAATTCGTTGCCGGGTAATGCTACTTTTTTAGTGATTTTTACATTTTCATAGGTCAGTTGAATTTCGCAAACCGTTCCCAAGTCGACTGTACTGTCTATCTTAATTTGTCCTTGATGTAAATTCACCAAATGCTTAACGATGTAGAGTCCGAGACCCAATCCGCCAAACTTTCTTTTGTTATTGATCCCTTCTTGTGAGAAAGAATCGTAAATACTGTGAATTTTTTCTTTGGAAATGCCTACACCGGTGTCACTAACAGTAAACAAGAAGTTGGTTTTATTGTCTTTTTCTTTTCGGGCTTCCAATTTGAATTTGACAAAGCCTTCATGGGTAAATTTCAAAGCATTACTTAATACATTGTGCAAGATTTGATTTAATCTTGCGACGTCGCCGTTCACCATTTCCGGCAAATCATCTCCTTTTTGGAAAGAGAAATCGAGGCCTTTATCGGCTGCTTCTCGGGCGAAATTATTGGCAATGTGTTCTGTGGTTTTAACCAAATCAAAATGCGCTAATTCTAATTTGATTTCATTTTTTTCGATTTTAGAAAAGTCCAAAATGTCATTGATAGAACTTAACAAGCTGTGTGTAGAATACTTGATTATTTGGCTGCCGTTTTGAACTTGCTCGTCTGGGCTGTCTTTAGCCATAGATTTGGCGGTGTTCAAGATCGCATTTAAAGGTGTTCGCAACTCGTGACTGATATTGGATAAGAAATACGACTTGAGCTCGTTCATTTCTTCAGAGCGTTGTAATGCCAAGGTTTGCAATTGCTCCCGTTCGTTTTTGAGGTTTCGGATTAAGTTGGCCATGGAAAGCGAAAGAAATATAACTTCCATTCCGGTACCCAATTTCGAGCCGTTTTCTGTCCAAAAATTAAGCGGTAATAAACTGAAATTTTTCAATATAAAAACCACAAATCCTGAGACTAAAAAGAAAATACCGGTAGCAAAAAAGCGATCTAATTTTTTGGTTTTTCTGTAAATGGCAATTTGTGAAGCAATAATCAAGCTCAACACAATTAAACCCAAGACATTGGCAATAGGATAGGAGTATTCAAAGGAATTCGGAAAGATAAAAAGGGATAAAAACAAAGTGGCATTCAGGAAATAGAGCGAATAAAACGCATACGTAATGGTTTTGTTGTATTCTTTAATTTTTAAGAAAACTTGCGCATACCTGCCTAAAAAGAAGTTGGCAATGCAAGCGAAAATGATTACTGCGTGCAGTGAAAGCCATCCGGATTGTGGTGTAATCAATTGGTAAAAATAGCCGTCAATTGAAAACTGTAACAATCCGATAAAAACCACATACAAGCTATAGTACAGAAAAGTTTTGTCGCGCATAGCAAAGAAAAAGAACAAGTATAAAATAGCGGCTATGATTAAGATACCATAGAAAAAACCAAATACAAATTGTTCAAACGAAGTAGTCTCGATTAAGGTTTCCAACGAATACAATATCATGGGCATAGACAACATTTCGCCGTCACTTTTCACATGCAAGTAAAATTGTTGGGATGTTTTGGGCTCCAATACAATTTTGAATATGGTCTTGCGATGGTCGAAACTTCTTTCATGATAGGGAATAGCATCGCCACTGCGATATTTACGCACTGTACCAAACGAGTCAATTGCGTAAAGTTCAGCCACATCGGTTATGGGTCGAGCGGTTTCAAAAAAATACACTTCTTTTTCCTTTGTGGAATTCTTAAGTTGGAATCGCACCCAAATGTGGTGAGTGGTAAAACCAAAATCAGTATTCTCGTTGGGCATCGGAATAAACTGTAAAGTTTTGGATTGTCGCACTTCTTCAAAACTGAGTGCTTGGTTTCCTAAATCAACATATTGGGCTAGTTGATGAATGGATTGTTTACCGGAATCGGTTGCTTTTTGTAACAAATACTGACTGTTGGCTAAGTTTGTGTTGAAACATAAAAAAGCCAGCAGCCACATGTATTTGAAACAATGAAAGACTGTGGTATTTCTTTTCATTGCTGGGCTTTGTTTTTTGTTTGCGATTCTATGTACGCAAAAGATTGTTTTTTGGTTTTTGGTTCACAAGTATATTTTAATAAAGTGACATTTTCATGGTTTTAATATTTTTAAAATTGATAGTGCTATAAATTAATAACTTTGGCCCATAAAAATAAATCATATGCAACTTGTTTTCGCTTCGAATAATGCCAATAAAATAAAGGAAATTCAATTATTATTACCGGAAACTATTCAGGTTTTGAGCTTAACGGATATCGGTTGCTTCGAGGAAATTCCGGAAACAGCTAATACCATTGAAGGGAATGCCATTTTAAAAGCGAATTATGTGACTGAGAAATTTGGCTATGCTTGCTTTGCTGATGATACCGGTTTGGAAGTAGCGGCTTTGAACGGTGAACCGGGCGTTTTTTCGGCTCGTTATGCCGGCGAACAAAAAGATGCTAATGACAATATGGACAAGTTGTTGGCGAATTTAAAAGGCAATACCAATCGAAAAGCACATTTTAAAACGGTGATTTGTTTGAATTGGAATGGCGAGCAACAGTTGTTTACCGGCATTATTAACGGAGAGATTACTACAGCGAAAAAAGGTACTAACGGTTTTGGTTACGACCCGATTTTTGTGGCCGATGGTTACACTCAAACTTTTGCCGAATTGTCAATGGCAGAAAAGTCAGCTATTAGTCACCGTGGTTTGGCGGTAAAGCAGTTGGTGGATTTTTTGAGTCACTGAGTAGCTGAGTAACTGAGTTTCTAAAAGAAGTAATAGGTTCTTGTTAGTCCCGATTCCTTCAGCTTTCACTTCGATCGTGTGTAGGAAACTACCGTGTAGTGCGGATAGCGAGAGCATAAGTCTAAGAAAGATAAATGTGCTGCTCCTGAAAACACTCAAATTATCCCGATTTTTGCTTAAAAACGAAGTCCAAACTCAGCTACTCAGCCACTCAGTTACTCAGCTACTTTGTTAAGTAAAAGTTAACTTATTAATTTTCAGTCATTAACAAATTAGCGTATATGGTTTTTAAAGACTACCTTTGCACCAAATTTTAAAACTTTATATGAATAAATTTGAACAATTAGGTCTGAATGAATCGTTACTGCTGGCGATCAAAGATCTAGGATTTGAGAATCCGTCAGAAGTCCAGGAAAAAGCGATTCCGGCACTATTGGAACAAAACACAGACTTGGTTGCCTTAGCGCAAACAGGAACAGGGAAAACCGCCGCTTTTGGTTTTCCGCTTATTCAAAAAATTGATGCCGAAGACAGAAGTACGCAAGCGTTAATTTTATCACCAACGCGTGAGCTATGCTTACAAATCACCAACGAGATTAAACAATACTCAAAATATGTAAAGGGTTTACATACAGTGGCAGTTTATGGTGGTGCAAGCATTACGGAACAAGCCAAAGAAGTAAAGCGTGGCGCACAAATCATTGTGGCTACACCCGGTAGAATGCAAGACATGATTAATCGTGGTCTTGTGAACATTAAAAACATCAATTATTGTATTCTTGACGAAGCCGATGAGATGTTGAACATGGGGTTTTATGAGGATATCGTTTCGATATTATCAGACACTCCGGACGACAAAAACACTTGGTTGTTTTCGGCTACCATGCCGGCAGAAGTGGCGCGTATTGCCAAGAAATTTATGGCCAATCCGGTAGAAATTACGGTTGGGCATAAAAACTCGGGTTCTAAAACCGTGTCACACGAATTTTATGTAGTCAATGCTCGTGATCGTTACGAAGCTTTGAAACGATTGGCCGATGCGAATCCGGATATTTTTTCGGTTGTATTTTGTCGCACCAAACGCGATACGCAAGCGGTAGCGGAGAAATTAATTGAAGACGGTTACAATGCAGCTGCTTTGCACGGAGATTTGTCTCAGGCGCAACGTGATGGTGTGATGAAATCGTTCCGTGGCAGACAAATTCAAATGTTAGTGGCCACAGACGTGGCAGCTCGTGGTATTGATGTTGACAACGTGACACACGTGGTGAACTACCAATTGCCGGATGAAATTGAAACCTACAACCACCGTTCAGGCCGTACCGGTCGTGCCGGAAAATTGGGAACTTCCATCGTAATTATAACTAAAAGTGAGATTCGCAAGATCCATTCGATTGAAAAAATCATCCAACAAAAGTTTGAAGAGAAGACCATCCCAAGTGGTATCGAAATCTGTGAAATCCAATTGTTGCACTTGGCAAACAAAATTAAAGACACTGAAGTTGACCACGAAATAGACAACTATTTACCGGCTATCAACGAAGTTTTAGATGGTTTAACCAAAGAGGAATTGATCAAGAAAATGGTTTCGGTTGAATTCAATCGATTTATCAATTACTACAAAAAGAAACGCGATTTATCGGGTGAGAAATCGGATAGAGGTGGTGAACCGAGAGAAATCAGAGCCGGCGATCCGGTGCGTTATTTCGTAAATATCGGTGCTCGAGACGATTTCGATTGGATGCAATTGAAAGACTTCTTGAAAGAAACTTTAGATTTAGGTCGTGATGACGTATTTAAAGTAGATGTAAAAGAAGGTTTCTCTTTCTTTAACACAGACGGAGAACATACCGATAAAGTAATGTCGATTTTGAACGGCTACGAATTAAACGGTCGTCGCATCAATGTTGAAATTTCTAAAAATGAAGGTGGTAGTCGCGACAGACGTGACCACAACGGAAGAAGTTCAGGAGGTTTCAGAGGAGACAGAAGTTCGGGAGGTGAACGCAGAAGCAGTGGTGGTTTCGGACCAAAACGTGATGGCGGTTTCCGCAGTGATAGAAATTCTGACCGACCAAGAAGAGAAGGCGGACGCAGAGAACCGGGTTCGTTTCAAAGAGAAGACAGAGCACCAAGACGTTCAGAAAGTAATGACAGACCGGCAGGACGCTCTTTTGAAGCTGCTAAAAACCGCAAGTCAAGAAGAAGCTAAACTATTTTGCTATTGAATAGACAACTCCGTTTTACACAGGTAAAACGGAGTTTTTTTATTCCCAAAGTCATTTGAAAAAGTTGCGGTGAAAATCGTTTTTTTAGAGGTGCTCTTTTCATTTTGTTAATTTTCTTCTAATTCTCAGACCAAACAGTCTGTTTTCTTAAAAGAGTTTCATACTTTTAAACCATCAAAAACAGCTATGAAATATTTTTTACTTTCTATTCTTTTTTTACTTGCCTTTACCACTTCGGCTCAGGTGAATCCTACGCCACAAAAGGTTTCCGGTACTATTGTAAACGACAATAGCTTGTTGCCGATTCCCAATGCCAACATCATTAACATCAACAAAGTAAAAGGCGTAACCACCAATGCCAGTGGTTATTTTGAGATGGAAGTCAGCGTTAGCGATACCTTGCATATTTCTATCTTAGGTTATAGCTCATTGCGTGTTCGTGTTACGAATGACTGGCTTAAAAATGGTACGGCCAAAATTTTAATGACCGAAAAAGCCATTGCTTTGGAAGAAGTGATAGTACGAAAATACGATTTGACCGGTTATTTGGAAATCGATTCCAAGCTCATCCCTGAAAAAGAAAATTACCGTTACAGTATTTCAGGATTGCCTCAAGCTTATGAAGCCGGAGAAAGTTCACCAAATGCCTTTACAAGAGTTTTAGGTTCTATTTTCAATCCGGCTGATATGTTGTATAATTTTTTTGGTAATAAACCCAAAGAACTCAAGAAGTTGAAGGCCATGAAGAAAGATGATACGGTTCGTAATTTATTGGAATCAAAATTCGATCGAGAGACCATTGCCGTACTTTTGGGTGTAGATAAAAAAGAGATAGCCGAAATATTACAACGTTGTAACTATTCCGAATCTTTTATACAAACAGCCAACGATTTGCAAATCATGGATGCCATTAGCGCTTGTTATGAAGAATACAAAGTGCTTTCCAAAAAACACGAAAAATACATTAAGGAATAGTTATCTTTCCGAGTAGTAGCGTTCCTCTATACGCTTGATATCTTTGATAGAATTTTTAGCCCAAAGCAAACGTTTTTCCAGTATTTCTTCGGCGGATAGTTTCCAATTTACATCAGATTGTCGTAGCCGAGTGGTAATGTCCTGAATGATGATAGCCGCTGAAACGGAAATGTTCAAACTCTCTGTAAAACCTACCATTGGAATTTTCAGACAACCGTCGGCTTGTTCGATTACTTCAGGAGATAAACCCTGTTTTTCTGTCCCGAAAAAAACGGCACTTTTTTTAGTGATATCAAATTCATGTAAATAACAAGAATCATTGTGCGGCGTTGTGGCAATGATTTGATAACCTTTGTTGCGAAGGGAATCAATACAATTTTGCATCGAATTGAAACGGTTGATATCGACCCATTTTTGAGCACCCATGGCAATTTCGGTATCGATTCTTTTGCCGAATTTTTGTTCCACAACATTTAATTCTTGTATGCCGAAAACTTCACAACTTCGCATTACTGCACTGGTATTGTGCAGCTGATAAACATCTTCCATTGCGATGGTGAAATGATTGGTTCGGTTTTTTAAGACTTCTAAAAAGCGTTGTTTTCTGCTGTCGGTTAAAAAGCCTTCGAGGTAGTCCAAATAATCAAGGTCAATCATAAAATTTGTTTTGCCAAAAATAGCAAAAATGCGTAGCTTTAAAATCAAATAACCCTTCAAAATAACTTTAAAACAAGATTGTGAAAAAAAAGAAAGTAGTGGTTTTAACCGGTGCCGGTATTTCTGCCGAAAGCGGTATCAAAACCTTTCGCAATGCCGATGGTTTATGGGAAGGTCATGATGTAATGGAAGTGGCTTCCTACGACGGTTGGCTCAAAAACAAAGCGTTGGTTCTCGATTTTTATAACCAACGACGCAGACAATTGCATGAGGTAAAACCTAATCTCGGACACATAACTTTATCGGAATTAGAGAAGATTTTCGACGTTCATATCATTACCCAGAATGTCGATAATTTGCACGAACAAGCCGGTAGTACTAAGGTTTTACACTTGCATGGCGAATTGTTAAAGGTAAGAAGTGACCATCCGCATTCCTCTGAAATAATGGATTGGGACAATGATTTAGCGATTGGTGATTTGGATTCGAAAGGCATACAATTGCGACCGCACATTGTTTGGTTTGGAGAAGCTGTTCCGGCTTTGGACGAAGCCGTCAGTATAGTTGCTCAAGCGGATGTTTTAGTGGTTATCGGGACTTCGTTGCAAGTGTATCCCGCAGCCGGCTTGATGCATTACACCAAAAGCACTATTCCCGTTTTTTACATCGATCCGAGACCGGCCACGATTTATGATTTGCCTAACCCGTTGGAAGTTATTCCTTTAAATGCTACCGAAGGCGTTCCTTTGTTAAGAGATAAATTATTGCAAAAAACTCATCACTCTTGACTTATAACTTACAACTTATAACTATTTTTGCACCTTCAAACAACACACTATAACATGTCATTAACTACTTTAAATGCCATCTCTCCCATAGACGGAAGATACCGTAAAGCCACCAAGCCTTTGGCTGCTTTTTTCTCTGAAGAAGCTTTAATCAAATATAGAGTATTGGTAGAAGTTGAATATTTTATTGCATTATGCGAAAGCAATTTACCGCAATTAAAAAGTGTTCCTAAAAATAGTTTTGAAGCACTCAGAAATATCTATAAAAACTTCACTACCGAAGACGCATTAGTGATTAAAGAAACGGAAAAAACGACCAACCACGACGTTAAAGCGGTTGAATATTTTATCAAAGATAGATTTGAAACTTTAGGCTTAAGTGACTACAAAGAGTTTATTCATTTCGGATTGACTTCTCAAGATATCAACAATACGGCTATTCCATTATCTACTAAAGATGCTTTTGAAAAAGTGTATATGCCGAGTTTGATTGCCTTGATTGCCAAGTTGAAAGAATTGTGTATGGAGTGGAAAGATGTACCGATGTTGGCCAGAACGCATGGTCAACCGGCTTCACCAACGCGTTTAGGTAAAGAAATTTTGGTTTTTGTAGAGCGTTTGGAAGAGCAAATGCGTTTGTTGTTTAATATTCCTTTTGCCGCTAAATTTGGGGGTGCGACCGGAAATTTCAATGCGCATCACGTAGCTTATCCGAATGTGGATTGGAAACAATTCGGAACTTCTTTCGTAGAGGAAGTTTTAGGTTTGCAACATTCTTTTCCTACCACTCAAATTGAGCATTACGACCATTTTGCTGCCTTTTTTGATGCTTTGAAAAGAATTAATACCATCATTATCGATTTAGACAGAGACATTTGGACGTATGTCTCGATGGATTATTTCAAGCAAAAAATTAAGGCCGGAGAAATTGGTTCTTCTGCAATGCCACATAAAGTGAACCCGATTGACTTTGAAAATTCTGAAGGTAACTTAGGGATTGCCAATGCCGTATTCGAACACTTATCGGCCAAATTACCCATTTCCAGATTGCAACGCGATTTAACTGACAGTACTGTTTTAAGAAATGTGGGCGTTCCACTCGGACACACGATTATTGCTTTTGAGGCGACTTTGAAAGGCTTGAACAAGTTGTTGTTGAACGAAGCCAAATTTGCTGAAGATTTAGAGAAAAATTGGGCTGTAGTAGCCGAAGCCATTCAAACCATTTTACGTCGCGAAGGCTATCCAAATCCCTATGAAGCTTTGAAAGGGTTAACCCGAACCAATGAAGCCATGACTAAAGAATCGATACACGCTTTTATCGGAACTTTGAATGTTTCTGAGGATATTAAAGCCGAATTGTTAGCGATTACACCAAGTAATTATTTAGGGATATAATTTTCAATATTAAATATCAAAAGAAAGGCATAAGATTCAACTTATGCCTTTTTACTTTTCCCTTATTCCTGAAACTATTACCTCGAATAATTCGGTGCTTCTTTAGTAATGGTAACATTGTGCGGATGACTTTCGCCAATGCCACTGGTAGTAATGCGTACGAAACGACCGTTTTCTTGTAAAGTCGGAATGTCTTTGGCGCCACAATAACCCATTCCGGCTCGTAGTCCGCCAATAAATTGTTGCATGCTCTCGTTTAATTCGCCTTTGTAAGGAACGCGTCCAACAATACCTTCCGGTACTAATTTTTTAATATCGTCTTCCACATCTTGGAAATAACGGTCTTTCGAACCTTCTTGCATGGCTTCTACCGAACCCATGCCTCGGTATGATTTGAATTTTCTGCCTTCAAAAATGATGGTTTCTCCCGGAGATTCTTTCGTTCCGGCTAATAAGGAGCCTAACATCACACTATCGGCACCGGCAGCAATGGCTTTCGGGATATCGCCGGTGTAGCGAATACCGCCATCCGCAATCACCGGAATTCCGGTACCTCTCAAAGCTGCGGCTACTTCCAATACAGCTGAAAATTGCGGAAATCCAACACCGGCTACCACACGTGTAGTACAAATAGAACCGGGTCCGATGCCGACTTTCACCGCATCGGCTCCGTTTTCCACTAAATACAAAGCGGCTTCCGGAGTAGCAATGTTTCCAACTACTACGTCTAATTCAGGGAATTTGGCTTTCACTTCTTTTAAAACACTCACGACGCCTTTGGTATGTCCGTGAGCGGTATCTATAATTACAGCATCTACACCGGCATTTACTAAAGCAGTTGCTCTTTCAATGGCATCGGCAGTAACGCCTAAAGCGGCGGCTACTCTTAAACGACCGAATTTGTCCTTATTGGCAATGGGTTTTTGTGTGAGTTTTGTAATATCGCGGAAAGTGATTAAACCCACTAACTTGTAGTTTTCATCCACTACCGGTAATTTTTCAATCTTATTTTGTTGCAAAATGCCTTCGGCTTCTTGTAAAGTAGTTCCAACAGCAGCTGTTACTAAATTTTTTGCGGTCATTACTTCGGTAATCGAACGAGCGTTGACTTTTTCGAAGCGTAAGTCGCGATTGGTAGCAATACCTTTTAAAATTCCGTTTTCATCTACTACCGGTATACCACCGATACCAAATTCCTTCATGGCCATTTTAGCATCGCCAACGGTGGCAGTTAAAGGCAAGGTTACCGGATCGAGTATCATTCCGGCTTCTGCACGCTTTACTTTGCGTACTTTGGCCGCTTGTTGTTCGATGGTCATGTTTTTGTGTAGTACCCCAATGCCACCTTCTTGCGCCATAGCAATCGCCATAGCACTCTCGGTTACCGTGTCCATTGCTGCTGAAACAATGGGTACGTTCAAAGTAATGTTCTTTGAAAATTTCGATTGTATGCTAACTTCGCGCGGTAAAATTTCGGAGTAATTCGGAATAAGCAGTACATCGTCGTAGGTTAAACCTTCCCCAACGATTTTGGAGTTGTGTGCTTTCATGTTGCAATTTGTAGTTGTAGTTAAATTGCGAGCAAATATAGTAAAAAAACTCTAAACAAAAGCGGGTTACTCTTTCAAAAATGAAATGATAAATTCGGTCATTTCGCCTTCAACGCTTTGAATGTTTAATTGTCCTTTATTATTGATTAAAAATTGCTTGACCAATAGTAATCCAAGTCCGGTACCTTCTTCCATTGAAGTGCCTTTTTCGGAAGAAAGCCTTCTGTTGAAACTTAAAATTTCTTCAATTTTACTATGATTCAATCCGTTACCAAAGTCTTTTATGTGTATCTTTTGGTATTGGTTGTCAGCAGAATAAAAAATATCAATTTCACTATTGAGCGGTGCAAATTTAACGGCGTTGGCTATGATGTTTTGGATGATGATTCGGGTCTGACCGATATCGGCCTTGATAAAAACATCTTCACTGTTGGTATGATTGAAAACTACTTTCTTTTTGGCTACTTCTGCATAAAATGAGCTGATAGATTCCTCTGTGATTTGATTCAAGGCAATTTTTTCAAAATGGACACTGGTACCGTCTATTTGAGAATTGGCCCATTTTAAAAGGTTGTTCAAGACTAATGCGGTACCTTCAACTTGTTTTTGGAGTTGTTCAAAGACAAAAGCTTGCTCTTCTTTGGTCAAGTCATTTTGTTTGTTGAGTTCAATGACTTGGATCAGTGAATTGATAGGAGTTTTAAGGTCGTGAGACAGTATAGAGAAAATCCTGTTTTTCGTTTGATTCAATTCTTCCAAAACAATATTTTGAGAGGTAATCATTGATTGTTGGCTTTGAATCTCCCTGTTTTTAATCTCAATTTCTTTGAAGAACTTACTTCTTTGTTTGGTGTACTTATGGTAAAAGTAAAGAAAGATTGATAATGAAATCAGTAAAACAATTATACATCCTACAAATATCCTGATGTTGTTCAGTTTTTGTTGGGCTGTTTCTGCTTTGGCGGCTAATTTTTCATTTTCTGCTTCTTTCGCCTGCAATTGAAGGATGTTCACCTCTTTGATTTTTGATTCGGCGTACATTGAATCTTTGTATGCTTTATTAATCATAGCATATTGGTAAGCCGATTTGTAGTCATTTTGTCGGCTGTATATTTTTGATAAGATTTCAGACGAACGTGCAATGTCCCACTTGGCTCGAACTATTTTGGCCGCTTGATATCCTTTTAATCCATATTCCAGTGCTTCAGAATACGCTCCTTTTTTTAAATAAGCTTCTGATAATCCTGATAACGCATAAGCTTCTTCCCATAAGTTGGTTTTGCTGTTATCATTTAGAACTTTTTTGTAATAGTAAACGGTTGAGTCTAAATTGTGCTGTATATAATGAATGTTGGCTAATTTATTCATTGCCATTTGTGAATCTTCAGTGGTTTTATTTTTCAGGCAAAGTTTGAGTGCTTCTGAAAAACTCTTGTAGGCCTCATTGTATCGGTGAAGATTAGTTTGTGAAATCCCTATATTTAAAAGGTTTTTGATGATATACTTGTCATTGTTGAGTGTTCTGCAAATGCCTATAGATTTATTGAAATTTTTAAGTGCTTCGATATCTCTGGCATAACCTTGTTGGATTAAACCTTGTCCCATGAGGCATTTGGCTACACCGAAGTTGTTGTTTTGGGTTTCAAAGATTTGAGCTGCTTTGATGTAATTTTTAAGCGCTACATCGTAAGAACCAAGAATATAGTAATTGGCAGCGTATGTTATCATTACCTCCGCAATAGCATTTTTATCCTTTTTTAGCCGAGCAATACGATCCGCTTTGGTTAAATAAAATTTTGCTTTGTTGAAGTTAGAGTAGCTGTACTTTTTAGATTCTTTCAGATAATAGTCCAAAGAGTCCTTAGAATTGAAAGAGGCAAACGTCTTGTTTTGGCAGACAAACAAGCATATCAATATCGTTATCGAAAGTGAAGTGATTCGAGGCAAAGTGATTTTTTTTTATGATTTGGGACTATAAAAATACAAAAAACATTTACACAACAGCTATGTTTAGTGAAATTTACCAAATAGTTTAGAAGCTTCATTATAAGCACTTTCAAAACTCATGGGGCTGGTGTTGGTATTTTCTTTTTGAGCGGTAAAATAGGAGAGTAGTTTTTCGGTGGGCATATTCCCTGTTAAGTCGTCTTTAGCCATGGGACATCCGCCAAATCCTTGAATGGCTCCGTCAAAACGGCGACATCCGGCTTTGTATGCGGCATTTATTTTTTCATGCCACTTGTCGGGTGTGGTGTGTAAGTGAGCGCCAAATTCAATTTCTGGGTATTTCGGTATCAAATTCGAAAATAAATAGTTTATAACTTCCGGAGTTGAACTTCCTATTGTATCTGATAATGACAAGATTTTGACCCCCATTGTGGCTAATTTTTCGGTCCATTCTCCCACAATTTCCACATTCCAAGGATCGCCGTAAGGATTCCCGAAGCCCATAGATAGATAAGCTACGACTTCCTTATCAGCAGTATTGGCAATGTCTAAGATTTCTTGTAGGGTAACCAAACTTTCTGCAATGGTTTTGTGGGTGTTTCGCATTTGAAAGTTTTCAGAAATAGAAAACGGAAATCCTAAATACTGTATTTCTTTGTGTGATGAAGCCATCTGCGCGCCTTGAGTATTGGCAATAATGGCTAACAGTTTACTGGTAGTTTGTGATAAATCCAATTGGGCTAAAACTTCCGCAGTATCTTGCATTTGAGGAATGGCTTTGGGCGATACAAAACTCCCGAAATCAATGGTGTCGAAACCCACACGCAATAGTGCTTGGATATAGTTGACTTTTAATTCGGTTGGAATAAAAGGTTTGATACCTTGCATGGCATCACGTGGACATTCTATGATTTTGATGGGCTTCATATTCGTTTTCAAAGATACTAAAACAACTTGTTTTTTAAAATTTATATTTCAATCGGTATTACTATTTTCAGTAATAAATCTATGTATTACGTTTTTAGGTAATAATTTAATTTATTACACTTTTTGGTAATTTTTTATTTTTTATTTAAAAAAGAAAGCTTATATTTGATTTATGGTTAGTGTCATAACAGGAGATATTGTCAATTCCAGAAAGCTGTCATCCGAACTTTGGATGGACGGTTTTAAAGCTTTGCTGAATAAATTTGGTAAAACGCCAACCGATTGGGAAATTTATCGAGGAGATGAATTCCAATTGGAAATTAAGCAACCTGAACAAGCACTTTTTGTGGCTTTGCAATTGAAAGCTTACTTCAAAAAACTTAAGTTGGATGCGAGAATGAGTATTGGAATAGGAGACAAAACGTATAAGGCCCAAAAGATATCCGAAAGTAACGGTACTGCTTTTTTGCGTTCCGGTGAAGTTTTCCAGTCTCTGAAAAAACAAAAAGTAAACTTAGCCGTAAATTCGGGAAATGCTGAGTTAGATATCGATTTGAATTTAAAACTTCGTTTGGCTTCAACATTCATGGACAGTTGGTTGCCACAGTCAGCCGAGTTGGTTTTGACAGCCATGCAAAACCCTAATTTGTCTCAAGACGGTATTGGGCAACTGCTGGGCATTAATCAGGCAGCCGTAAGCAGAAGACGCAAACGTGCTCAATTCGACTTGCTTTTGGAAACCGAAAATGATTTCCGTCAGAAAATTAAAAATATAAGCCTATGATTATCTTTGTAAAGCTGCTTTTGGCACACCTCATAGGTGATTTTATACTGCAACCTACTGCTTGGGTCGTCGACAAAGAAAAGAAAGTATACCGCAGTGTTTACCTTTACATACATTCAGCACTTCATGGTTTATTAGCTATCGTATTGATAAACGAAACAGCTTTTTTAAGATATGCATTACTTTTGGCCGTTTTACATGGGTTAATCGATTTTTTGAAGTTGCAATTCCAACAAAAGCAAACCAAACGCAATTGGTTTATTGCGGATCAATTGTTGCATCTTTTGGTTTTGATAGGTATTACTTTTTTGTACCATAACCAAATCCCAGATTTTTCTTTTGCGGATAATCATTTTTGGATTGTAGTTACAGCTTTGGTATTGCTTACAAAACCGGCTTCTATTATCATCAAGAACATTATTTCGATTTGGACTCCCGAAAATAAGTTGGATAAGACTGACGATTCACTCCAAAATGCCGGTAACTATATTGGAATATTGGAACGATTGTTTGTGTTTTACTTTGTAATGACCGGTCATTATGAAGCCGTCGGTTTTTTGTTAGCCGCCAAATCCATATTCAGATTCGGGGATTTAAAAGAAGCCAAAGATCGTAAGCTAACCGAATATGTTCTCATCGGAACCTTATTGAGTTTTGGTTTGGCCTTTCTGGTAGGCTTGCTAACAAACTACTGCTTACTTTTTGGCTAAAATCTTCTGATTGATTTCCTTAATCAAAGATGGACCTTCGTATATAAATCCGGTGTACAATTGTACCAAACTTGCCCCGGCTTCTAACTTATCAATGGCATCTTGAGCCGAGTGTATGCCACCAACACCAATAATAGGGAAGGCTTTATTGCTTTTCTC
Organism: Flavobacterium mekongense; assembly: GCF_047038255.1. GTDB lineage: Bacteria > Bacteroidota > Bacteroidia > Flavobacteriales > Flavobacteriaceae > Flavobacterium > Flavobacterium mekongense. Next base: position 2,410,079 of record NZ_CP174374.1, on the reverse strand, counting down.
GGATAGAAAACGAATGACTTCTGTGGAACGATTGGTTAGTGGTTTGCCTGATAATCCGCCAGCTTCTGCTTTATTTTCAGATTGTAATCCATCGCGTGAAATGGTGGTGTTAGTAGCGATAACCCCTGCAATTTTAGAATCGTTTATAATATCAATAATATCCAACAATTGTTCGTTGGTCAAATCAGGGGCAATTTTTAATAAAATCGGCTTCGGATTTTTGTGTAATAAGTTATGCGATTGCAAAGTATTGAGCAATTCGGTTAAAGGTTCTTTTTCCTGTAATGCTCTTAAATTAGGGGTATTAGGCGAGCTTACGTTCACCACAAAATAATCCACATAATTAAATAGAGCATCAAAGCAAATCAGATAATCTGAAGTAGCATTTTCGTTTGGCGTTACTTTGTTCTTACCGATATTTCCGCCAATTAAGACACCTTTGTTTTGTTTTAAGCGAAGCACAGCCGCTTCAACGCCGCCATTATTGAATCCCATTCGATTTATAATAGCGTTGTCTTCTTTCAAGCGAAACAATCGTTTTTTCGGATTACCGTCTTGTGGTTTTGGAGTTAAAGTACCAATCTCAATAAAGCCGAAACCAAAATTGGACAACTCGTTATACAACTTGGCATCTTTGTCGAAACCGGCAGCAAGTCCAACCGGATTTTTGAATTTTAAACCAAAGACTTCCCGCTCCAAACGTTGGTCATCAACTGCGTAAATCGATTTTAATAAGTTAGGAACAAAAGGAATTTTGCAAAGAAATTTAACCAACGAAAAAGTGAAATAATGCACTTCTTCCGGATCAAACCTAAAAAGGATAGGGCGAATGAGTAGTTTGTACATGAGTTGTGTTGTTGCAGTGCAAAGATAATATTTTATTTGATTGTTAGAAACGCCCTTTAGGCTTTAGACATGCTTCGCTCTTAGATAATTAGAAATGTCAAAATTTCTAACAATCTAAAAAGTCTAATAATCTATTAATTTAAGAGGCACAGCCGTATCCAAAAAAATATTATTTTAGCCAAACAATACCAATTCCATGATTTCAGAAGCACAATTCCAAAACGAACTCAATTTAATCATTCAAAACGGCATTCGCGAAGACATTGGTCCGGGCGATTACAGTTCGCTGGCTTGTATTCCCGATACGGCGCAAGGGCGAGCCAAATTGCTGGTAAAAGACAACGGAATCATTGCCGGTGTTACTTTTGCCCAAATGATATTCGAAAATGTTGATCCAACGTTGGAGGTTGAAGTTTTTATCCAAGACGGTACGCCTGTCAAACACGGCGATATTGTATTTCACGTTTCAGGCAGTTCACAATCCATTTTAAAAGCTGAGCGTTTGGTGCTGAACTCCATGCAGCGTATGTCGGCTATAGCCACTAAAACCAACAGCTATGTTCAATTGTTGGAAGGTACAAAAACCAAAATCCTGGATACTCGAAAAACCACACCGGGTTTCCGAGCTTGCGAAAAATGGGCCGTGAAAATAGGTGGCGGCGAAAACCATCGTTTTGCTTTGTATGATATGGTAATGTTGAAAGACAACCACAACGATTTTGCCGGCGGTATTACGAATGCAATCCACAAAACCAAAGCCTTTTTGAAGCACAATAATCTCGATTTAAAAATTATAGTCGAAGCCAGAAGTTTGGCGGAAATAGAAGAAATTCTCCAAAATGATGGTGTGCATCGCATCTTAATTGACAACTTTAATTTTGAAGACACCGAAAAAGCTGTAGTACTTATCGGCAATCGTTGTCAGACCGAATCTTCGGGAAATATCAACGAAAGAACCATCCGTCAATATGCCGAATGTGGCGTTGATTACATTTCATCCGGTGCTTTAACGCATTCGGTGTATAACATGGATTTAAGTCTGAAAGCCTTTTAAAATGAGCATCGAAATAGAGGACAAACTCAAAAAAATACCTATTGTCAGGACCTTAGTCTTGCTATTGCAAAAAATCCCTTTGCCATGGCTGCACGGTTTGTCACTCTATGATTTGATTGAACATTACATCATCGGAATTGTTGAAGGCGCCATTTCCTATCGTGCGGCAGCCATTGCTTGGAGTTTCTTTATGTCGCTTTTCCCGTTTGCACTTTTTATTCTTAACCTTATTCCTTACATTCCTATTGAAGGTTTTCAAGATGATTTTCTGAGTTTTGTAAAGCAAAGTGTGCCGCCAACCACATATGATGCCATTTATAAAATCATTAATGATATTTTGCACAATAGTAACTCGGGTTTAATTTCGACTGGTTTCTTTATGGCGATTATCTTGATGACCAATGGAGTCAATGCCATATTAGGTGGCTTCGAGAGTTCACATCATATCGATTTTTCACACAAGCGTAAATTTTTCCGCCAGTATTTTGTGTCTTTGGCGCTTTCAATTTTGTTGGCCTTGCTTTTAATTATTACAGTGGCAGCCATAGTGGTTTTTGAAGTTTTTATTCAAAAAACTAAAATCCAAGATGTGCTTTCCGACAACATTCCGCTTATTGAAATGGGCCGCTATATTTTTGTGATTTTAATGATTCTTTTTTCCACATCGCTATTGTTTAAATTCGGTATCAAACGCGATTCACGTAGATCGTTTATTTCTATAGGTTCCGTTTTTACCACTATTTTGATTATTCTTTCGTCTTACACTTTTGGAATTTGGGTAGTGAAGTTTTCCAAATACAACGAATTGTATGGCTCCATTGGAACGCTCTTGGTAGTGATGTTTTACATTTGGATTAACTGTATGATTTTGCTTTTAGGCTTCGACTTAAACGCTTCTATTAATAAAATAAAACGGCAAAAAGAAAAAGAATTAGAATCAAAATGAAAACTTATTTGATACTCGGATTTTTACTGATTTCTCAGAGCAGTTTTTCCCAAACAATTTTAGGGAAATGGACAACTATTGATGACGAAACCGGAAATAAAAAAGCGGTTGTTGAAGTTTTTGAAGAACAAGGCAAGTTTTTTGGCAAAATCATTGAAATATTGGAACCTGAAAAAAGGAAACAAAAGTGTACTAAATGTGAAGGCGCTGATAAAGACAAACCCATTTTAGGATTAACGATAATCAAAGGTCTGACTAAGAATGGAACTAGTTACGAAGGTGGAGCAATAACTGATCCCAAAAACGGTAAAACCTACCGATGTAAAATTAGTTTGGAGGGTAAAGATAAATTGATTGTTCGAGGCTATTTAGGCATTTCTCTTTTTGGCAGATCACAAACTTGGATTAGACAAAAATAATTATCCTTGATGAATTATTATATTGAAGTTATCATTCCGCTTTCCTTACCTAAAACCTTTACGTACAAGGTTTCGGAATCCGAATTTCAATACATTCAAAGAGGCATGCGTATAGCAGTGCCATTCGGCAAAAACAAGATTTATACGGCTTTGGCTATCGACCTGCATCAAAACGCTCCGACACTTTATGAAGCGAGAGAAATTCACCAAATTTTAGACGAGCAACCGATAGTCAACGAATTTCAAATCAACCATTGGTTTTGGATAGCTTCCTATTATATGTGTGCTATCGGCGATGTGTATCGTGGTGCTTTGCCTTCGGCTTTATTGTTGGAGAGTGAAACCATCATTTCCCAACAAAAAGAAACAGTAGTCAACGAAAGCGAACTTTCCGACGACGAGTTTTTAATCTACGAAGCCTTGCAACACCAAAGTTCGTTGAAAGTGCAAAACATCATGGATATCCTGAATAAAAAATCGGTTTTGCCGGTGATTCAAAAGTTGTTGCACAAAAACATCATTTCTTTGGAAGAAGAAATTCAAGAGGTATATAAACCTAAGCTCATCCGATATATTCGTTTGCATTCACAATACCAAACTGAAGCCAATTTGATTGCTTTGCTGGACAGTTTTAATAAAAATGCAGGCAAGCAAAAAGAATTGGTATTGCAATATTTTCAGCTTCAAGCCCAAGAGCGCAAACCTATTACGGTCAAGCAACTTACGGAAAGTGCTAATACATCAGTTGCAGTTATCAAGGCTTTGGTGGATAAAGGTGTTTTTGAAACCTATTATATACAGGAAGACCGCGTTAATTTTGCTCAAAATCAACAAGAAAACAAACTCACGTTGAGTAAAGCCCAGCAAAACGCGCATGATGAAATTGTTAAGACGTTTACCGGTAAAGATGTTTGTTTGTTGCACGGTGTAACCTCAAGTGGGAAGACTGAAATTTATACCAAACTCATTGAGGATTATATAGCGCAAGGCAAACAAGTATTGTATTTATTGCCCGAAATTGCTTTAACTACTCAATTGGTTTCGCGATTGACCAAACATTTCGGAAATAAAGTTGCTGTTTTTCATTCCAAATACAGCAACAACGAAAGGGTAGAAGTATGGCAAAATGTTTTGCAGCAATCTCAGAATGCGCAAATTGTTATCGGAGCGCGTTCGGCTTTGTTTTTGCCGTTTGCCAATCTCGGGTTGATTATAGTTGATGAAGAACACGAGCCGACATTCAAACAACAAGATCCGGCGCCTCGTTATCACGCTCGTGATGCTGCTATTGTTTTGGCTAATGCGCATCAATCCAAAGTATTGTTAGGTTCGGCTACGCCTAGTATTGAGACTTATTACAATGCAACTTCAGGAAAATTCGGTTTGGTTGTTTTAAAAGAGCGTTTCGGCAAAGTACAAATGCCGGAAATTGAATTGGTGGATTTAAAGGATAGTTATTTCCGCAAAAGAATGAAAGGTCATTTTAGTCTGACACTCATTGAACAAATCACCGAAGCTTTTTCTAATAACGAACAAGTAATTCTATTTCAAAACCGTCGCGGCTTTTCACCAGTATTGGAATGTTTAACTTGTGGTCACGTGCCGCAATGTCCGCAATGTGATGTAAGTTTAACATACCACAAATACAAAAACCAGTTGCGTTGTCACTATTGTGGCTACAATATGGCTAAACCAACCAATTGCCATTCTTGTTCGAGTGTTGATTTAGAAACGAAAGGTTTTGGGACCGAGCAAATTGAGTTAGAATTGGCTTCTTTGTTTCCCAACAAAAACATCAAACGTATGGACCAAGACACCACGCGTGGTAAATACAGTTTTGAAAAAATCATTGACGGCTTTAAGAATCGGGAAATAGATGTGTTGGTGGGTACCCAAATGTTGGCCAAAGGTTTAGACTTCGATAATGTTTCTTTGGTTGGCATCATGAATGCCGACAATATGTTGTACCATCCGGATTTCCGAGCATTTGAGAGAAGTTATCAAATGATGACGCAAGTCGCCGGTCGCTCGGGCAGAAGTGAAAAACGCGGTAAAGTTATTATTCAAACCTACAATCCGTTGCACAATATCATTCAGCAAGTAACGCACAATGATTACGAAGGCATGTACAAAGAACAATTGTACGAGCGAAAGATTTACTATTATCCGCCGTTTTATCGTTTGGTGCGCTTAACCTTAAAGCACCGCGATTTCGAAAAGCTCAAAGAAGGCTCTATGTGGTTGTATCAAGTATTAAAACAAAACTTATCGATTCCGGTTTTAGGCCCGGAAGAACCGGCTGTGAGTCGCATTCGCAATGAATACATTCGAACTATAATGATTAAAATACCAACGGATGCGTCATTACAAGGCACAAAAAAAACTATCCAGAAAGTACTGAATAGTTTTGAAGTGGTAGCGCAATACAGAGCCATAAAGGTTACTGTAAACGTTGATTTTTATTGAGTAAATTTAAGCAATCGCTAAAGCTTTAATTAAATCTTCTTTCTTATTACGACTCAAAGGAATCTTGGTCATACCAATTTCGGCAAACTTACTGTTAAATCGTTCTACTTTGTCTATATTAATGATGTAAGACTTGTGAACTCGGATGAATTTTTCTTTCGATAAATCCTGTTCGAACGATTTCATGGTAGAGAGTACCAAGTTGCTGTCGTCTTCCGTAACTACTTTTACATAATCACCGTAGGCTTCAATCCATTTGATTTTATTAGTGTAAACCTTCAATTTTTTGAGGTTACTCTTAATAAAGATGTGTTCGCCTTCTTCTTCCTGGTTTTCTTTCTTGAGCATATGGAATTCCATAGCTCTTCGAACGGAAGCATTAAAGCGATCCAAGGCAATAGGCTTTTGTAGGTAATCGGTAGCGTCATAATCAAACGCTTTCATAGCATATTCCGCCTTAGACGTGATAAAAATAATTTGGGGTTTTACTTTTAATCCGTCTAAAAAATCAAATCCACTGATGACCGGCATCTCGATGTCGAGAAAAATTAAGTCAACCGTGTGTACCGACATGCAATTCTTTGCTTCGATTGCATTAGAAAAATCACCTACTAAATGTAAATTTGGGTGATTATTTACTAGCTTTGCAATGATCATTCTCTGAATAGAACTATCATCAACAACAACACAATTTAATTTCATAATTTTATTTATTATAGATTTGGTTTTGTAAAAATAGATAGTTTTTTTTTATCTACCTAACATTTCGTCGATTTTTTTTGCTTTTAAACGATATTTTTTACTTTTAGACGATTTGTGTTGTTTTGTGATTGTTAATTGAACAAGTATTTTATATCTTCGCGCCCAATTTAAAATTTAACAAAATTTATTATGAATCATTACGAAACTGTTTTCATCTTAAATCCCGTTTTATCTGAAGTTCAGGTAAAGGAAACAGTAAGCAAATTTGAAGATTTTCTTACGTCAAGAGGAGCCAAGATGGTATCAAAAGAGGATTGGGGGTTAAAAAAATTAGCTTACGAGATCCAAAACAAAAAAAGTGGTTTTTACCATTTGTTTGAATTCCAAGTAGCTCCGGAAGTCTTAATTGCTTTCGAAACTGAATTCAGACGCGACGAAAGAGTGATGCGTTTCTTAACTGTAAGTTTAGACAAACACGCAGTAGCTTGGGCTGAAAGAAGAAGAGAAAAATTAAAAGTAAAAGCGTAAGTAGTATGTCAACAATCGAACAATCTGCAAAAGGAAAAAAAGACGGAGATATCAGATATTTAACGCCTTTAAACATTGAAACCAACAAAACTAAAAAGTATTGTCGTTTCAAAAAATCAGGAATCAAATACGTAGACTATAAAGATCCTGACTTTTTATTGAAATTTGTTAACGAGCAAGGTAAAATTTTACCACGTCGTTTAACCGGAACTTCATTAAAATATCAAAGAAAAGTGTCTGTAGCTGTAAAAAGAGCTCGTCACTTAGCTTTAATGCCATACGTGGCCGATTTATTAAAATAATATTTAAACAATAGTTGTTGGTTTTCTGTCAAGAAACCTAACTTCTCTAATAAAGGACAACAACATGGAATTGATCTTAAAACAAGACGTTCAAAATTTAGGTTTTAAAGACGATGTGGTAACTGTAAAAAACGGTTACGGTCGTAATTACTTAATCCCGCAAGGTTTTGCTGTTTTAGCAACACCATCTGCTAAAAAAGTTTTAGCTGAAAACTTAAAACAAAGAGCTTTCAAGGAAGCTAAAATTGTTGATGATGCTAAAAAATTAGCGGAAGCTTTAAAAGCATTAGAAATTAAAATTTCTGCTAAAGCCGGTGGCGAAAAACTTTTCGGTTCTATCACTAACATTGACATTGCTGCTGCTTTAGAAGCTGCCGGTCAACCAATCGATAGAAAATTCATCACTTCAGGTGTGGTAAAACGTACCGGTAAATACGCTGCCAGTGTAAGATTACACAGAGAAGTAGTTATCGAATTGCCATACGAAATTGTAGCTGAGAAATAATATTTCAACATACAGTAAAGAAAGTCCCGATGTAAGTCGGGATTTTTTTTTACTTCGTCAGTTCGCTTCGCTCGTGTGAAGCTATTTCCCGCTATACGTTGCAATCTTTTTATTTTTAATGAAAAATAAAAAGGATTTCCACTGCAAACACGAAGTGTTCATCGAACTCAGATAAAAAATAAGAATATTGTGAGATAATCTGGGCTAAGCTTTAGTGTTAATACAAAACCTCAGACTCCTAGAACCTTTAAAGAAAATGAAATACAAAAGACTCACCAAAGAACAATTCGAAGCCTTACACCAAGAGTTCAGTAACTTCTTAGCTACGCAATCTATAGACAAAGCCGAATGGGATTCGATTAAAACCAACAAACCCGAAGTAGCCGAACAAGAACTGGATGTGTTCTCTGATTTGATTTGGGAAGGCGTACTCACCAATGCACAGTATTTAGAACATTTTTCTAAAAATCATATTTTCCTTTTTCATTGTCAGGAGAAATTAATCCAATCGATAGTCTTAAAATCATTGGTTACTGAAATTGATTTCATGCAAAAAGAGGGATTGCAATGGTTAAGCGATAATATGTTTACGGATCATGTTGAAATTCATTTGGGTAAAAAAGAGTACGAGCAAGAACGGAATACCGCCATATTTGATTTAATTACCCAAGGCGCTATCTTGAGTGACGGACAATTGTACTTGCAAATCAATGGAATAATTCAGTCGTAAGCTATACTGCTTTTTCAAAAATATTGGCTATTTTAGTGCACACATTTTGCCATTAGTATAGCCAATTTTTTATGGATATTCACAAGATAATTCAAGACTTACGCGACGAACTTAACCAACACAATTACAACTATTATGTGTTGGACAATCCTACCATATCCGATTTGGAATTCGACCAAAAGCTCAAGCAGCTGCAGGAATTAGAAAGCCAACACCCGGAATTATTTGATGAAAACTCTCCAACTCAACGTGTTGGCGGAACGATTACCAAAAATTTCCAAACGGTAGTACATGATTATCGTATGTATTCGTTGGACAATTCCTATTCCAAAGAAGATCTAATTGATTGGGAAAACCGCATCCAAAAAGTTTTAGGTAATGTACCGTTGCAATACACTTGCGAATTAAAATACGACGGTGCTTCCATTTCCATTACTTATGAAAACGGTAAACTCAAACGCGCGGTAACACGTGGTGACGGTTTTCAGGGCGATGATGTGACCAATAATATCAAAACCATCAAGTCGATTCCGCTCCAACTCAAAGGAGATTTTCCACAGCGATTTGACATTCGTGGCGAAATTATCTTGCCGTTTGAAGGTTTTGAAAAGATGAATCAAGAGCTTATCGAAATAGGTGAGACACCATATTCCAATCCGAGAAACACCGCTTCAGGTAGTTTGAAATTGCAAGACAGTAGTGAAGTAGCCAAGCGACCTTTAGAATGTTTGTTGTACTTTATAGTGGGAAACAATCTCAACATCAAAACCCAATTTGAAGGTTTGGAAGCAGCCAGAAATTGGGGATTCAAAGTGCCGAAAGAAGCCAAATTGGCCAATTCTTTGACCGAAGTTTTTGACTACATCAATTACTGGGATGAGCATCGACATCAATTGCCTTATGAGACTGATGGTGTCGTTGTTAAAGTTAATAGTTTTCAACAACAAGACGAGTTGGGCTATACCGCTAAATCACCGCGTTGGGCTATCGCTTACAAATTCAAAGCGGAACAAGTTTCTACCAAGCTTAATTCGATTTCCTATCAAGTAGGCAGAACAGGCTCGATTACGCCGGTAGCCAATTTAGAGCCGGTACAATTGGCGGGAACTGTAGTAAAAAGAGCTTCCTTGCACAATGCCGATCAAATTGAAAAATTAGACATCCGCATCGGTGATACCGTTTTTGTAGAAAAAGGAGGTGAGATCATTCCGAAAATCATCGGGGTAGATTTTTCTAAAAGAAATGCCGCTTCGGAACCTACAGTTTATATTAATCATTGTCCGGAATGCCAAACCGAATTGGTGCGTAATGAAGGAGAAGCCAATCACTATTGTCCGAACTTTTACGGTTGTCCGCCACAAATTATAGGTAGAATACAACATTTCATCACTCGAAAAGCCATGGATATTGAAGGTTTGGGTGGCGAAACGGTTGCTTTACTTTACAACAATGGTTTGGTAAAAGATTATGCTGACTTATATGAGTTAACAGTCGACCAAATCTTACCATTAGAACGAATGGCCCAGAAATCGGCTGAGAACTTGGTTAATGGTGTACAAAAATCTAAGGAGGTTCCGTTTG